>JAZBPO010000371.1:0-15344 GCA_036351675.1 Pseudomonadales bacterium | reverse complement strand
GCCGAACGCGCTGCTGCGCCGGCGCCTCGAGTTCTCCGTGATCTACCGGCCCTGCATCTCGATTCCGGGCATCTCCTCGAACTTCAAGCAGAACGTGAACGCGCACATCGTGCGCGTCGCCACGGGCGGTACCTACGACGATCCGGGCCAGCTCATCGGCAAGCACGCCGCCGTGTCGCTGCGCATGGTCGAGCGTGAGCCCTGCCTCCACGCCGCTCACTTCGCCTTCCGGCTCGCGCGCAGCAAGGGCATGCACGTCACGTCGTCTTCCAAGCACACGATCCAGCGCGTCACCGACGGCCTCTTCGAGGACGTCGTCGACGAGGTGCACGAGCTCTACAAGGACGAGGTGAACGATCGCAAGGAACTCTTCGACGCGCTCCTCGCCAAACTCGTGCTACGGCCCCAGGACTACGAGGTGATCCTGGTGCTGAACGAGTACGGCGACTTCCTCTCCGACCTCGCCCCCGGCCTCGTGGGCAGCCTCGGCACCGGCGCCAGCGGCAGCTTCGCCTTCGATGCGGACCATGAGGTCACGCTCGCCATGTTCGACCCCGCCGGCGGCACGGCGCCGGACATCGCGGGGCAGAACAAGGCGAATCCGGCGGCCATCTTCCTCGCCCTCGGCATGCTCCTCGACCACGTCGACCGCTACGACGTCGGCCACGCCCTGCGTCTCGCACTCCTCGGCGCCATCGCCGACGGCGAGAAGACCGGGGATCTCGGCGGCAGTCTCTCGACCACGGAATTCACGGCGGAAGTCGTGCGCCGCCTGCCCGACCATCTGCCCGCGGCCTGAGGCGCGAGGCCATGGCCACCGACGCCGACAACCTCTTCGAGACCCTGCTCGCGGAACGCGACGCGCGCCGGCTGCCGCCGGTCGAGCAGTGGCAGCCGGAGCGCGAGGGCACCATCGACATCCGCATCGCGCGTGACGGCACCTGGTACCACCAGGGCGATCCGATCCGCCGCGAAGCCATGGTGCGGCTCTTCGCCTCGATCCTGCGTCTCGAGGACGGGCGCTACTTCCTGGTCACGCCGGTGGAGAAACTCGCCATCGAGGTCGAGGACGCACCGCTGCAGGCGATCGCGCTGGAACGCGACGGCGAGGGTGAAGCACAGCGGCTGCTGCTGACCACGAACGGGGGTGACCACGTGCTCGTCGACGCGCAGCACGGCCTGCGCGTCGAGGACGCGGGCGGCGACCCCGATCCCTACGTGCACGTGCGCGCCGGCCTCGAAGCCCGCCTGACCCGCCCCGTCTTCTACGAGCTCGCGCGCCTCGCGGTGCCCGCAGCGGATGCGCCGGAGGTGATGGGTGTCTGGAGCGACGGTGCGTTCTTCCCCCTCGGCGAGGTGGAAGACGGCGGCTGAGGGCCGATCAGCCGACGCGGACGACCGGCCCGTACCGCGTCACATGTTGGGGTAGTTCGGCCCGCCGCCACCCTCCGGCGTCACCCAGGTGATGTTCTGCGCCGGATCCTTGATGTCGCAGGTCTTGCAGTGAATGCAGTTCTGCGCGTTGATCACGAAGGTCGGCGCGCCGTTCTCCTCGACCACCTCGTAGACGCCCACCGGGCAGTAGCGCTGCGCGGGCTCGTCGTACTTGGGCAGGTTCTTCGCGATCGGGATGTCCGGGTTCGTGAGCACGAGGTGGCAGGGCTGATCCTCCTCGTGGTTCGTGTTCGAGAGGTACACGGAAGAGGGCTTGTCGAAGCTGAGCACGCCGTCGGGCTTCGGATAGTCCGGCTTGCGGCAGGCCGAGGCCTCCTTGAGCTTGGCGTGATCGGGAATCCGGTCCTGCAGCGTCAGCGGTACGCGGCCGGCGAACACCGACTGCTCGACCCAGGTGTACGCGGAGCCGGCGAGCATGCCGAGCTTGTGCATGGCCGGGCCGGCATTGCGTGCCGTGTAGAGCTCTTCGTAGAGCCAGGACGCCTCGAACTTCTCGCGGTAGGCAGGGACCGTCTCGCCGCCCTCGGAGCCTTCGCCGAGCTTCTCCGCGATGGCTTCCGCGGCGAGCATCCCCGACTTCATGGCCGTATGGCTGCCCTTGATCTTCAGGAAGTTCAGGAAGCCGGCGTCGTCACCGACGAGCACCGCGCCCGGCACCGTCAGCTCGGGCAGCGCCTGCAGGCCACCCTTGACGATGGCGCGCGCACCATAGGAGACGCGCGTGCCGCCCTCGAGTTCCTGCGCGAAGAGCGGGTGGTGCTTCATGCGCTGGAACTCGTCGAAGGGCGAGACGTGCGGGTTCGAGTAGGAGAGGTCCACGATGAGGCCGACCACGGCCTGGCCGTTCTCGAGGTGATAGAGGAAGCTGCCGCCCGTGTTGCCGGCGGTCTCGTTCAGCGGCCAGCCCAGGCTGTGGACGACACGGCCGGGCTTGTGCCTGGCTGGATCGAGGTCCCAGAGTTCCTTGAAGCCGATGGCGTAGTGCTGGGTGCCGGCGCCCTCGAGCAGGTCGAACCTGTTGATGAGCTGCTTGCCGAGATGTCCGCGGCAGCCCTCGGCGAAGATCGTGTACTTCGCGCGCAGCTCGTAGCCCGGCGTGAAGGAGGGCTTCTGCTCACCTTCGCGCGAGATGCCCATGTCGCCGGTGGCGACGCCGTTCACGGCGCCGTTCTCGTCGTAGAGGATCTCCGAGGCCGCGAAGCCCGGGAACACGTTGACGCCCATGTTCTCGGCCTGCTCGCCGAGCCAGCGACAGAGATTGCCGAGGCTGATCGCGTGATTGCCCTCGTTGTGGGTTGCCGCGGGCACCATGAAGGACGGGATGCGCACGCGATTGGTGTCGTTCGGGAGATAGTAGATCTCGTCGTCCGTGACCGGGTTGTTCAGCGGCGCGCCGAGCTCGGCCCAGTTCGGGAACAGCTCGTCGAGTGCCCTCGGCTCCACGACGGCACCGGAAAGGATGTGCGCGCCGATCTCCGATCCCTTCTCGACGAGACACACGGAGATCTCGTTGCCCGAAGCCTCTCCCAGCTGCATGAGCCGGCAGGCAGCCGCGAGGCCCGAAGGCCCACCGCCGACGATCACGACGTCGAATTCCATGGACTCTCGTTCGACCGTTTCCACTATCGGTACTCCTGTGATCTGTACGCTGCCCGGTCGGCCCGGGGCGGCGACCCGGCCGAAACGTCCGGGCCGGGGCTGATGGTCGCACGACGGCTGCGGGCGGGGGGATGCAGAGGCGAACCCGGGGATCCGGCTACGACGTCCATGCGCCCTCGCGCCCATTCGCGCGGTGCGGATCGCCCGGGGCCGCGCGAATTATAGAAGAAGGGCGCCGCACGCTGCACGGGCACAGGCGCGTCCTTGACCGGAAAATGACAGAAGTTCAGACTACCGCGCGCTCTTCAGGAGGCATGCCGGCGACGGCCGCAGCGTACGGTTGCGGTCAGGGCGCGGCACGCCCCGGGGCGCCGTCACAACGCCGGGCACGCCGGCCACCCAATCCTCGCAGTGTGCGCGTCGCCCGTGCGGCCGCCAGCGCGAGCGTCGCGAACCCGAACGAGGCTCACCTATGAAAGTGCTCGTCGCCGTCAAGCGCGTCATCGACTACAACGTCAAGGTGCGCGTGAAGCCCGACAACTCCGACGTGGATCTCACGAACGTCAAGATGGCGGTCAATCCCTTCTGCGAGATCGCCATCGAGGAAGCGGTCCGCATGAAGGAGGCCGGCACGGCCGAAGAGGTGGTCGCCGTGTCCGTCGGCCCCAAGGTCTGTCAGGAGCAGCTGCGCACGGCGCTCGCGCTCGGCGCCGACCGCGCCATCCTGGTCGAGACCGACGAGGTGCTGCAGCCGCTCTCCGTCGCGAAGCTGCTCAAGGGCGTCTACGACAAGGAGCAGCCGGGCCTGGTGATCCTCGGCAAGCAGAGCATCGACGGCGACAACAACCAGACCGGACAGATGTTCGCGGCACTCACGGGGCTGCCGCAGGGGACCTTTGCGTCGAAGGTCGAACTCGCCGGTGACAAGATCAACGTGACGCGCGAGGTCGACGGTGGCCTGCAGACCGTGGCACTGAACGCCCCGGCCGTCGTCACCACGGATCTGCGCCTGAACGAGCCTCGCTACGCTTCCCTGCCGAACATCATGAAGGCGAAGAAGAAGCCCCTCGACGTGCTGACGCCCGGCGATCTCGGCGTCGAGGTGAAGCAGACCTTCAGGACGCTCAAGGTCGAGCCGCCGGCGGAGCGCCAGGGCGGCGTCAAGGTCGAGTCCGTCGACGAACTCGTCGAGAAACTCAAGAACGAAGCCAAGGTCATCTGAGCGGGCAGAGGAGAGGTACGGACATGAGCATTCTCGTCGTCGCTGAACACGACAATTCCACCCTCAACCCCGTCACGCTCAACGTGATCGCCGCGGCCGGTGCGATCGGCGGTGACGTGACCGTGCTCGTCGCGGGCAAGGACTGCGGCGCCGTGGCCGAGGCCGCCGCCGGCGCAGCGGGTGTCACCCGCGTGCTCTGCGCGGACGCCGACGCCTACGCGAACCAGCTCGCGGAGAACGTCGCCGCCCTGGTCGCGGCGCTCGGCAAGGACTACAGCCACGTGCTCAGCGCCGCGAGCACGAACGGCAAGAACTACATGCCACGGGTCGCCGCGCTGCTCGACGTGGGCATGCTCTCCGACGTGATCGGCGTCGAAGCAGCCGACACCTTCAAGCGGCCGATCTATGCCGGCAACGCGATCGCCACGGTGCAGTCCGAGGATGCCGTGAAGGTGCTCACGGTGCGCCACACGGCCTTCGACGCGGTGGCGGGGGAGGGCGGTTCGGCCGCCGTCGAGGCCTGCACGCTCGTCGAGGACGCAGGACTCTCGTCCTTCGTGAGCGATGAACTCGTGGAACTCGATCGGCCGGAGCTCACCGCGGCGCGCGTCGTCGTCTCCGGCGGTCGCGGCATGGGCAACGGCGAGAATTTCAAGCTCCTCGAGGGCGTCGCCGACAAGCTCGGCGCCGCCATGGGCGCGTCGCGCGCCGCCGTCGACGCGGGCTTCGTGCCCAACGACATGCAGGTCGGCCAGACCGGCAAGATCGTCGCGCCGGAGCTCTACATCGCCGTCGGCATCTCCGGCGCGATCCAGCACCTCGCGGGCATGAAGGACTCGAAGGTCATCGTCGCCATCAACAAGGACGAGGACGCACCGATCTTCCAGGTCGCGGACTACGGGCTCGTGGCCGACCTCTTCGAGGCCGTTCCGGAGCTCGAGTCGAAGATCTGAGGCGACGGTCTCCGCTGCTGGACCCCGCGAAGCCCGGCAACCGCCGGGCTTCGTCGTTTCGGGGCAGGGACTCGGGCACGGCCAACCGGTGTCGGCGTCGGATCTGGCCATCGGGGTCGGAGTCGATTTCCCCCTGGGAAATCGACTCCGACCCCGACAGCCCTTTCGTCGTGCTCAGGGCGCGCGACGGCCCGTGTACCAGCGCACGGAGTGCGCGTGATCGTGCACCTTGCCGGCGACGTCGAGGAGCAGGGCGAAGAGCGCCATGCGCACGACCACGCCGTTGTCGGTCTGGCGGAAGATGGCGAGATTGGGATTGCTGTTGAGGTCGTCCGCGAGTTCCTGGGCCTCGATGCGCGAGTCCCGCGGCAGCGGATGCATGATCACCGTGTTCGGCGCGCAGTACTGCGTGTAGATCGACTGATTGACGCGGAAGAGCCCCCGATAGCGGTTGGCTTCCTCGGGGGAGGGAAAGCGCTCTTCCTGGGTCCGCGTCACGTAGAGGATGTCGACCTCCTGGATGCCGGTCTCGAGTTCGTGGCACTCGACGACGTCGTGACCGGCACGCCGAAGTGCATCCACGTAGCCCTCGGGAAGGGAGAGTTCCGGCGGGCTCACCAGGCGGAAGCACAGTCCCTCGTAGAGACCGAGCAGCTGCGCGAGCGAGTGCACCGCGCGCCCGTAGCGGAGATCGCCGACCAGCGCGATGCGCAGGGCATCGATGCCGCGGCCACGACCGGCCATCTCCTCGCGGATCGTGTAGAGATCGAGCAGTGCCTGCGTCGGGTGCTCGTTCGGGCCGTCGCCACCGTTGATCACGGGTACCCGCGACGCAGTCGCGAATTCGGCCACGGAGCCCGCCGCGGCGTGGCGCATGACGATGATGTCGCTGTAGCCGGAGAGCACGCGGGCCGTGTCGTAGAGCGACTCGCCCTTGGCCAGGGAGGAAGCCTTGATCTCCGTGGTCTCGCGGACCTCGCCGCCGAGGAGATTGAAGGCGCAGCCGAAGCTGATGCGCGTGCGCGTCGACGCCTCGAAGAACATGTTGCCGAGGATCGCGCCCTCGAGAACGCGCGTGACCCGCTCGCGGGCCGCATAGGGCCGCATCTGGTCGGCGACGGCGAACACCCGCTCGATGTCGGGACGCTCGAACTGATTCACGGACAGGACGTGAGCCCCGACGAAATCCATGCGTGTCCCTCCTCGGCCGGAGCCGTGATCTTAGGGAAACAGCGACCGATTCGCGCGTCCTCTGCGCTCGATCTTGGCCCCATGCGCGGGGGCCGGCAGGCTCACGCTCCGGCGCCCGGCAGGGAGACGATGAGCTCGCGGAGCCAGCGGTGGCCGGCGTCCTGCTCCGCCGAGGCGTGCCAGTAGAGGTGCGATTCGACCTCGGGAAGGGAAAAGGGCAGGTCCAGCAGCCGTACGGCGTAGTCCCCCTCCAGCGAAGCCGCGAAGCCCCTCGGCACCGTGAGTGCGAGGTCCGTGCGCGCGACGATCGCCGGCGCCATGAGGTAGTGCTGGGCACGCAGGACGATACGCCGCCTGCGCCCCAGACGCTCGAGCGCGATGTCGACGTGGCCACCGCCACGGGGGCGAGACGAGATCAGGATGTGGCCGAGTTCCAGGAAGGCCTCGAGGTCCAGCGCGGCGCCGACCCGCGGATGGTCCCGGCGCACCACGCAGACGTAGTGGTCCGTGAACAGCGGCGCGTGGCGCACGTTCGGATCGGACAGCAGCGGAACGTCCACCAGGAAGTCGAGATGCCCCGCAGCGAACTCACGGGTGACTTCACGGCGCGGTACCCGGTAGCTCTCGATGACCACGCCCGGCGCCGCGCGATCCAGATGCTGCAGCAGGGGCGCCAGGATCCGCGCTTCCGAGAGGTCCTCCATGCTGATGCGGAAGGTGCGCTCGGCCCGGGCAGGGTCGAAGGTGGTCGCGGGATGCACGGAGGTGTCCAGGAGCTTCAGGGCCTGGCGCACGGGCCCGATCATGGTCCGGGCCGCAGCCGTGGGGACCATGCCCTCCCGCGTGCGGACGAACAGCTCGTCGCCGAGAGCCGCGCGCAGGCGGGCGAGCGCCCCGGACATGGCGGGCTGCGACAGCCCCACCACCTCGCCGGCGCGCGTCAGATTCCGCGCCTCGTAGATCGCTTCGAAGATCACCAGCAGGTTCAGGTCGAAGTCCGAGAGATTCATCGCGTTCGTGGTGTCCTCTGCCTGCGCCACTTGTAACAGGCGAACGCCGCTCCGGCGCCATCTTCCCCGGCATCCGGGCGGATGCGAAAAAAAATGAAACAACTTCGTCACAAATCGTTGAGGGATCGTGCACTTCGTTCGTCAGAGTGACAGACGTGAGCCATGCACGTCGCTTTCCGGCTGTCCGGGCGGCTCCCCGGACAGCATCGCGAGAGCCCGGAAGCGACCGCGCAGGCGCAGCGTCCTCAGGAAACTTTGCAAAGTGAATCAACCATCTAGGGGGCAATCGATGTCTAGCGGACAGAGATTCTTCAGCAGGAGTGCGATCGCCGTCGCGGTCGCCATGGCTGCGAACGCGTCGGCACCGGCGCTCGCAGCGACCGATGAGGCCGGCGTGATCGAGGAGGTGGTCGTCACGGGTACGCGTATCAAGCGCGCCGTCGACGAGCAGGTGAAGATCTCCCAGATCGACAGCGAGCGGATCGAGATCCGTGGCTATCGCAACATCATCGAGGGCATCACGGAACTGCCGATCTCCGGCGTGAACGTGACCAACGAGGGCGCCAACACGCAGTTCGGCGACAACTCCGCGTTCCCGAACCTCCTCAACCTCGGCACGCAGCGCACGCTGACGCTCGTCAACGGCCGCCGCTTCGTGAGCTCGAACCAGGCGACGGTGTTCGTGCCCGGCAACGCCAACGGCGTGCAGGTCGACACCACCATCTACAACCCGGCGCTCCTCGAGACCACCGAAGTCCTGACCGTCGGCGGTGGCCCGGTCTATGGCGCCGACGCCGTGGCCGGTGTCGTCAACCTCATCCTGAAGGACGACTACGAGGGTCTGAACATCGTCGCCCAGGGCGGCATGACGGAGCTCGGCGACGGCGAGGAAGGCCGCTTCTCGGTCCTCTGGGGCAAGAACTTCATGGACGGCCGCGCCAACATCACGGTGGGCGGCGAGTACCTCGAGACGGCCCTCGTGCGTTCGAAGCCCGGCAAGAACGGCCGTCGCGCCATCGACACCTCCGCCGAGGAGTTCATCACGCCGCCGTCCTTCGCCTCCGAGCGGGCGTCCGTGCTGTTCCCGGGCGCGAGCGATCCGCGCTTCGTCCAGGGCGGCGTGCTCGTCAACGCGGCCACCGGCGCCGGCGGCTCCGGCTCTCCGCTGCTGAACGAGGCCGATCGCCTCCGTGGCGACTTCTTCAGCCTCGATCCGCTGGCGCTCATCGGTACGTCCTCGGCCGGCCGCGGCAACGCGCTGCTCGTCGACAACCCGAACCCGCTCACCAATACGGACTTCCCGACGCTCGCCGTACCGCTGCGCTTCCTGCCGAACGGTGGCCTCGCGCCCTTCAGCTTCGGCGACGTGCAGAACTTCCCGGCCGAGCGCGGCGCCACGATCGGCGGCGACGGCTTCCTCGACGCCACGAACCAGAACATCCGTTCCGGCCAGCAGCGCGCGTCCTTCAACCTGCTCGGCCGCTACGACCTCACGGACAGCATCACGCTGAAGCAGGAGTTCGTGTACGCCGAGATCCGCAACGAGTCCGCCGAGGGCGCGCTCTCGAACTCGGCCTACGGCAGCAACACGGCCGGTAGCCGCGCCATCCCGATCTTCATCGACCAGAACCCGCTGTTCGCCCAGAACGTCGCGGCGATCGACGGCCTCGTCGCCCAGGGTCTCGAGGTCGACGACATCGGCGGTGAGCGCGTCCTCTACCAGAGCCGCGAGCTGTCCGACGTCACCGGCTTCTTCGAGTCCGGCAACGAGTCGACGACGTTCCGTTCCGTGACGTCCGTGGAGGGCGATTTCGTCTTCGCCGACCGCGACTTCAACTGGGACGTGGCCTTCATCTACGGCCGCAACGAGAGCGACAACTTCGACACCAACCTGCTGGACATCGAGTTCGCCCTCGCCACGGACGTCGTCGCCGACGCCGCCGGCAACCCGGTCTGCTACCAGCAGACGCTCGCCGCGCCCGAGTCCATCGCGATCCGGAACCCGAGCCTCGCCTTCATCAACACCGGCGTCTCGCTCACCCCGACCCAGGCGCAGGTCGATTCCTGCCAGCCGCTGAACCTCTTCGGCTACGGCAACGCGAGTCCCGAGGCACGCAACTACGTCACGGCGAACGTCGACTCGAACAACGAGTCGGAGCAGATCGTCTTCTCGGGCGCCCTCGACGGCAAGATCATCGACGTCCCGGCCGGCGAGATGCTGTTCGGTGCGCAGATCGAGTACCGCGAGGAGAGCAACGAGTTCACGCCGGGGCCGGTCTTCGGTCAGGGCCTCGCGCGGAACACGCTGGGCCAGGGCTCGGAGGGCACGCTCAAGTTCCTCGAGTACGGTTCCGAATTCATCCTTCCGGTGTTCGGTCCCGACTTCAACTTCGTCGGCATGGACGAGTTCGAGTTCCAGGGTGCCGTGCGCTGGGTGAACCGCGACATCGAGTCGAACAACATCGCCGCCCAGGGCGCGGAGGACGTCACGGACCTCAGCTGGACCGCAGGCGCGCGCTGGACGCCCGTCGAGGAGTGGGGCATCACGATCCGTGGTAACTACACGGAAGCGGTGCGCTCGCCCTCCGTCGTCGAACTCGTCGGCGCCGGCGTCACGGGCTTCACCGGTGGCGGCGACTCGGACTTCGCCTGCGACGTCGACAACATCGACGGCGGCCCGAACCCGGCGGTGCGTCGCGCGAACTGCGAGACGGCCTTCGCGGCCCTCGGCCAGTCCGCGCTGCTCGACGCGGGTCTGCAGATCCCGGGCGGCACCTCGCGTCCGGCGGCCGGTGGCTCGAACCCCTTCCTCGAGAACGAGAAGTCCGAGAGCTTCACGATCGGTCTCGTCTGGCAGCCCGACTTCATCCCGAACCTGACCGTCGAGGCGGACTACTTCGAGATCGATCTCGAGGACCAGATCGCGCTCAGCTTCCAGGTGAACAGCTGCTACGACAGCCCGGCCTTCCCGAACACCACGGTGGGCAGCTTCCCGGTCTGCGACGCGGGTCTGTTCAACGTCGAGGCGGGCGGGCCCTTCGCGCCGAACGCGGATCCCGCGCTCGGTTTCGTCATCCCGGAGATCAACCCGCTCACGGGTCGCCCGGTTCCGCTCACCGCGCGTCCCGGGACACCTGCCGACCAGCAGGCGCCGGGCAACCTGGCCTTCGTCTTCTTCCCGACGATCAACGTCGGCGCGGAGCAGCTGCGGGCCTGGTCCGGCGGCATCAACTACAACTTCGAGATCGGCGACGTGCTGCCCGGTACGGGTGACTACGGCCTCCTCGACATCGACTACAACATGTACTACCTGCAGAGCCGGAAACAGGCACCGACCGGTGACTTCAACCAGTTCTCGGACGAGATCGCGGGCGAGCGGGACAACCCGAAGTACTCGCACACGATGTTCTTCACGCACATGTTGGGTCGCTTCAACCACCAGCTGCAGTGGATCCACTCCAGCGCGACGGTGGCCGACGACAACCTGAACGAGTTCAACCAGGCCTGGGACTTCCGCTTCAAGGCGGTGAACCGCTTCAACTACTCCGTCGGCTACGACTTCACGGAGAACCTGTCCGCACGCCTCATCGTGGACAACGTGACGGACTTCCGTCGCTTCGGGACGTCCGACCTGATCGGCTTCGATCCGCTCGGCCGTCGCTTCTCGCTGCGTCTCGACGCGAACTTCTGAGTTCGCAGGACGTCGTGAGTCGGACCCCGGTCTTCGGGCCGGGGTCCCCCCACGCCAGCTCCGAAGGGTTCCGGCCCGCGGCGGGTGCGATCAGCCGCCGGTCCGGAGCCCGACGGTCAGCCTGCACGCTTCGATGCCCTGCCACCGGAGCGTTCCCGCCACACCGGCCCTGGCCGACACCAATCGTCAGCCGCCCGCTGCTCCGCCCCGACGGCGGCGCGACCGGGCCGTCCCCGCAGCCTCGCGGCACCGATGGTTCAGAGCTCCACGGCCAGCCGCGTGTAGACGAAACGGCCGATGAGGTCGTGCGTACGTGAATCGAAGCTGTCGTTGAAGGCGGAGGCCGCGAAGGGGGGCGCGCTGTCGGCGATGTTCTGCACTCCGAACGCGAGACTGCCGTCGACACCCTCGCGCCAGCGATAGCCGACCTGGACGTTCTGCCGCGTCCAGGCACCGATGGTGCGTGTCCGGCCGAGAAGAGGAATCTCCTCGCGCAGCCCGGTGACGTGATGGACGCCGTAGCGCGTCTCCCAGGGGCCCCAGGTCCAGGTCACGCCGAGGTTGAGCTTCCAGTCCGGCAGGGCGCCGTTGCCCTCGGAGGCCGCATCCTGGAAGGTCCCGGCCCGCTCCACGGTGCCCGCGTCCGGATCGAGTTGATCCTCGAAGCTCTCGATGTGCGTGGCCTTGAGGGCCAGCTCGAGAAGACCGAAGACGGACGCCGGCGCACGCCAGTCGATGGCGAGATCGGCCCCGGCGAGGGCGCGCCGGCCGATGTTGAGGTTGGTGGCCGTCACGCTCTGCAGATTGCCCACCGCATCGCGCGCGACGCGATCGGAGAAGCGGCCACTGCGCGCGTTCTCGTCGACGATGAACTGGGCGGAGGCGTCGACCACGTTCTCCTCCTCGATGTCGTAGACGTCGACGGAGACGCCGAACTCGCCGGGCACCGCCGCCGGCGTCCAGTGCAGCCCCAGGGTCCGGTTGCGGGCCTGCTCGGCCTCGAGCGCGGCATTGCCCCCCGTGAAGGTCAGGAACTGGTTGAGCGTCGGGTCGGAACGCACGCTGCAGCCGGGGAAGCGGCCGACGGCATCGTCCGTCGCGCAGGGATCGACGAGGAAGGCCGCGGACTGCTGCGTGGAGAGATAGAGTTCGCGCAGCGTCGGTGACCGGAAGCCCTCGCTCCAGCTCGCGCGCAGCAGCAACGAGGAGAGCGGCCGCCAGCGCAGGACGAGCTTCGGATTGTGCGTATGGCCGAAATCGGAGTAGCGCGACCAGCGATCGGCGAGCTGCAGATCGAGCTGCTGCGCGCCGGGCAGGCCGGCCAGTAGCGGAACCAGCAGTTCCGTGTGCATCTCCGTGACGCTGCGATCACCCTTCGTCGCGCCGAAGTTCAGCCCGCCGACGAGGAGCTGCGCTGCGCCGAGCGGATCGGGTGTGATCTCGAGCGCTTCGCCGCGCCAGGCGGCGCCGGCGGAGAAGCGCATGTTGCCGGCCGGCAGCGTCCACAGCTCCGTCGCGCCGTCGAGGGCGAAGGTCAGCAGTTCCGAGTCACCGCGACTGAGCGATCGGGTCGTGAGCGCGTCGAGCGCCTCCGAACCGATGCTGCCGGGGGGCCCGAAGAGGTTCACGGGAACGCAGTCCGGGTCCGCCGCGCAGGCGGACGCGGAGCCGAGGCCCGCCTGCAGTGCGGGACCGAAGAGGACGTTCGAGAAGTCCTCCCGGGCCCGCGTCGTGTGGTGCGCCGCGTGCAGCTCGATGTCCCAGACGTCACCGCTGGTGCGCAGACCCAGCACCCAGCGCTCCGTCTCCGTGCGATTGCGCTGCGTCCGGGGCGGGAGCTCCGTGAAGCGTCGCCGGACGTCCGTGACGGGTGTGTCGAAGGGATTGAAGACCGCGTCGGGCGCGACGGTCAGGTCGAGCACCTCGAACCCCGTGAACAGCGGGACCGGGGCGAGGGCGGAGGTGCTCTCCGTGCGCGTGTGAAGGTACTCGCCGAACAGGGCCACGCCGGCATCGATGTCCCAGTCGGCTTCGACGAAGACGCTGTGGCGCCGGGAGGGTACGAGCGCCGTGGTGAAGTCGCGGTACTCGAACAGGTCCTCCTGAGTCGCGGTCCGAAAGTCCTCCATGGCGGCGCCGCTCGCACCGTCGACCAGGGTCAGCGCGCCTTCCGGCCGCGACACCCGAGCCGGCGCCGTGGCGCTCGAACGCTTGTCGATGCCGCCACGCGAGCGGTCGTCCGAGCTTCGCGAGATCGCACGGTCGCGACTCGCGATGCCTCGCCGGTCGTAGATCTCGGCGCCCACCATGAGGCCGTGGCGCGGCCCCCTGCTGCCGAAGAGCACGGAATGATGCTGCGTCTCGAGATCGTCCCGGGAGCTGATGCCGCCGTAGCTCGAGAAGTGCAGTCCTTCCAGACGCTCCCGCGTGATGACGTTCACGACCCCGGCGATCGCGTCGGAGCCGTGGATGGCCGACGCACCGTCCTTCAGGACCTCGACGCGCTCGATGGCGGCGAGCGGCAACGAGTTCAGGTCCACCGCTGCACCACTGAAGGCATCCGTGTTCAGCCGGCGGCCGTTGAGGAGCACGAGCGTATGGCTCGAGGGCAACCCGCGCAGCGTGACCGTGGCGGTGCCGTCCCCGCCGTTCGTGACGTAGGTGCTCGTGGCGTTGCCCGCCACGGCCGGCAGGAAGCGGAGGATCTCGGACAGGGACTGCAGGCCCGAGCGCTCGATCTCGAAGCGGTCGATGATGTCGACCTGCGCCGCACCCTCGAGCCCCATGTCGCGAAGACGGGATCCCGTGACGCTGCGCGCGCGCACCACGAGCTCCTCGAAGGCCGGCGCCTCGGGCGCTTCGACGCGCCGTGCGCCCGCGGGCACCGGCACCTCGCGCGGTGCTTCACGGCGCCGGAGGGGCCGGACCACGAAGAGATCGGCCTCGACGGCGTGCGCCTCGAGCCTCGTTCCGGCGAGCAGCGCGGCCAGCAGTTCACCGCAGTCGGCGGTCCCTGCGACGGGCCCGACCTCCAGCCCCGCGACGGTCTCGCGCTGGAACAGCACGGAAATGGAGCCGAGCCGTCCGACGCGGAGCAGGGCACCGTCGAGACTGCCGGCCGTGACGTCGACGTCGCGGCAGTCGGCCGCAGCGCCCTGCGCCGGCAGCAGGGCACAGTACGCCAGGGCGCGCAGGAGGGCGTCGCGCCGAGAGCGTGGAGGGATCGACGGCAGGGGCGGCATGGACACGCCGTCAGCGGGCTCGCGCCATGAGTCGGTGAAGACGGTCGTGGAAGACCGTCGGAGTGTAACAGAGCGTGGCGCAGGGACCGGGTCAGCTCGGGTGCAGCACCAGCACCTGATCGTTGATGGGCACCCAGTCGAGGGGCAGGACCTGGGCCAGTGCCCTGAGCATGCTCTCCTGGTCGGACAGCACGAGCACGGCGCTCACGCGTGTGGCCGCGAGACCGGCATCGGAGATGGTCATGCGCCGGGGCAGGTAGCGGTTGAGCTCCGCGACGAGCTCCTCCAACGGGACGTCGTCGTAGACCAGCCGTCCTTCGCGCCAGGCGAGCGCGTCCGGCAGGGCCTCACGGACCGCGCCGGGCACGGCGCCTGCGGTCACCTCCACCCGCTGGCCCGCCGCCACGCGCCGCGGGCGGGTCGTCTCCACCGTGCGCGCGCGCACCTCGACGACCCCCTCGAGAACGTTCACGCTGGTCCCTTCCGCACGCGCGTGGACCGCGAAGGCCGTACCGATGGCGGTGACGAAGCCATGGTCGGTCCTGATCACGAAGGGCCGCGCCGCATCCTTGGCGACTTCGACGAAGACCTCGCCGCCGAGTTCGATCTCCAGCTCCCGCAGGGCGTCGGTGGCGTGCCAGACGAGCGCAGTGTCCGTGTTCAGCTGCACCGTGCTGCCGTCGGGAAGCGTCTGCAGCAGCCGCTCCCCGCGCGCCGTGCGCAGTTCGATGCGGTCGCCCGGAAACCAGTAGGCGGTGAACAGAAGCGCCCCGGCGGCCAGCAGCACGGTCGCGGCGAGGGCGAGCAGGGGACGACGCACGCCGGCTGCAGCAGGACGGCGGTTCGAGGCATCCCCGGCCCGCTCCGCGAGTACGCCGAGACCGTCGTGCAGATCGGCCATGGTGTCGAAGGCGGCGCGATGGGCGGGGGAGACCTCGGCGACCAGGCGGCTGTTGCTCTCGGAGAAGAGCAGGACCGCCT
>JAZBPO010000370.1:0-6858 GCA_036351675.1 Pseudomonadales bacterium | reverse complement strand
GCTTCCGTCCGTTCCGCCAGCGCGGGCGTCGTGGACACACCGTCGAAATCCGTCCAGCGGCGCGCCTCGTAGTCGTAGAGCTTGCAGCGGCGGAGCGTTTCGAGCACGTGGGTGGGTCCGAAGGGCTGCGTCACGATCCGCGTGGTCCGGGCGTTCAGCTCCGCCTGCGCTGCGCCGAGGTTGTAGAGCGGAATGCGCACGTCGAGATGATGAACGGGGTGCTGCATGATGTTGTTCAGGAGCATCCCGAGGCGGCTCGGGAAGGTGATGAGTACCGTCCCTGACGTCCCGTCGCGTTGCGCTGCCCACAGATCGATGTCGTCGAACCAGGCCACGTCCGGGTGCGTGTGATGGAAGTAGATCACCGCGCCCATCGTCAGGTTCCACAATGCGAAGGGCAGCAGGAATCCGCACAGGACCAGCAGGGCAGGAGACTGGCCGGTGAGCAGCGCCGCGGCGAGGAGACCACCGAGCCAGGCGGCAGCGAAGGCGCCCACGAGCCAGCTGTCGAGTCCGAAGGATGCCCCGGCCCTCGCGCGTTGCTGTGCGCTCGGGAACAGCAGCGTCTTCCACCACAGCTCGACGGCGTAGTAGGCGCCCAGCCCGAAACCGGAACGATAGAAGCGCTCGAGTGCGCGCCGCCACGGTGGCATGGCGTCGTACTCCGCCTTCGTTCGCGGCGTCCAGACGTAGTCGTAGCCACGCAGATTCGTGTAGCCGTGGTGTCCGAGGTTGTGACCGACTTCCCACAGGCTGTAGTTGGTCAGCGAGGGGAGGAAGACGAGGCGACCGATCCAGCGATTCCTGCTTCGGTCGGTGAAGAACGCCTGATGACAGGCGTCGTGGCCGATCACGAACAGGCGAGCGATCGACAGGCCGAGCAGCGAACCCGCCAGCAGCTTCGCCCACACCGCCGGCAGGACGACGACTGCAGCGAGCAGGCCCGCGAAGGCGATCAGGTCCGCGATGCAGAGCAGCATCGCGCGGGAATCGGAGGATCGGCGCAGGTGTCGGACGGAGTTCCTGAGCGCGACGCGTGGATCGGAGATGGGATCACCTTGGCGGTCGGGGGGAGTCGACGCGCATCCTAGCGACTCTCTCGCAGAAAGACCTCTCGATCTTGCCGCTCGCGCGAACCACGGTGGCGGCGGAGCCGGCCGCACTCAGTCGTTGCGCAGATCCGACAGCACAGCCGCCGCCCTGCGCCGCCGCGTTTCCGCTCGCTTCGCCTCGCGCACGTGATCGGCGAGCCCGCGCTGCCGAGCGGGCGAGAGCCTCGCCCAGGCCGCTCTGGTGCCCGCGTCGGCATCCAGCAACGCCCGCAGCGCTTCCGGCACGTCTTCCCGGAGGCGGGTGATCGCGACCGCGACTTCGTCGCCGGCGTCGACGCCGGCCTTTCGACACTGCGCTTCCGTCAGGTCCACGAACCAGCGATCGCTGCCGCGGCGCCAGCGCTTGACGTTGCGCCGGCCGACGTCCGTGCCCTCGATCTCGAGCTGCGCCGGCGTGGTCGCGTCCAGCGCGAGGGCCGCGGCTGCCTCGGGCGGCAGCACGAGATAGCGCGGCAGGTTCGCGTCCTTGCGCTCGATCCGTACCCGTGTCTCGACGCGCGCGGCCACGGCCTCAGCCGAGCAGGCCCTCACGCCGGTACAGGCGCAGGGCGAGCAGCGCCACCAGGGCGCCGTAGACCAGTGTGGAGGCGGCCGAGACGGCGAGGTGCAGTGGTTCCAGCGGCGCGCCCTTCACCGCCTCGTTGATGAGCAGCGCATGGCTCAGGGACGGTACGAGCATGGTGCCGACGGACGGTTGCGGCGACAGGAAGGCCACCACGAGCAGCGGCATGGTGGGCACCAGGATCGTCGGCGACAGCCAGGACTGCGCCTCCTTGAAGCTCTTCGTGAAGGAAGCCACGACCATCATGATGGCCGAGGCCAGCAGGACGAGTGGAGCCACGGAGACGATGATGCGCAGCACCGTGACAGCGTCGAAGTTCACGGTCATGCCCATTTCCTGGAGCGGCACCAGGTCCATGGCGACGGCGAAGGCGCAGGTGGCGAGCACGAGCGTGAGCAGGGAGAAGACCGCCGTCGCCGCGAGCTTGCCGAGGGCGAGAGCGTCGCGGGAGACAGGCAGGGTCAGCAGCGGTTCGAGGGAGCCGAGATCGCGTTCGCCGGCGGTCGTGTCGATGGCGAGATAGAAGCCGCCCATGAACACTGCGAACACGAGGAAGTAGGGGATCATGCCGAGCGCTGTCGTCGCGCGGGCGGCGGGCGAGGCGACGTCGGAGTCGCGGATCGCGATCGGGCGCATGATCCGAGCGTCCACGCCGCGGGCCTGCAGCCGCAGCGCCGCGGTCTCGGCGGAGATCTGCTGCAGCAGCGCGGAGACGCGGCGGTGGTCACGCTCGGAACTCGCCTGGCGCGAGCTGTCGTAGACGAGGCGCAGGCCGGCGGGCCGCCCCTCCACCCAGGCTTCCGCGTAGCTCGCTGGTATCTCGAGCACGAGATCGTGCGCGCGCGTCTCGACGGCGGCGACCGGGTCCTCGGGACCGGGCACCACGACGACGTTGTTGCGCTCCAGTCGAGCGATCAGGTTCGGCGCGTGCTCGGCGCCGATGACCGCGAGCTCGACCGGTTCCTCGACATCGGTGATCACCGTATCGAGGATGAAGGAGATGAGCGCGAGGAACAGGATCGGTCCACCGCCGGCGACGCCGAGCGCGGAGATCAGCGTACGCCGGTCGCGGAGATTGTCCCGGACCTCCTTCGCGAACACCGTGGCGATCGCGCTCACTCGAGTCCCTCCGCGGTGCCGATGAGTTCCACGAAGGCGTCCTCGAGATCATCGCGGCCGCTGCGCTCACGCAGGGCGTCCGCTGTGCCGTCGGCGACGACGCGACCGTGCGCGATCACCACGATGCGATCGCACAGGGCAGCCACCTCCTGCATCACGTGCGAGGAGAACAGCACGCAGGTGCCGTCGGCGCGCAGTCGCCCGATCAGTTCCCGCAGGGACCGCGTGGCCATGACGTCGAGGCCGTTGGTGGGTTCGTCGAGGAGCAGGTTGCGCGGTCCGTGCACCAGCGCGCGCGCCAGTGCCACCTTGGTCTTCTGGCCCTGGGAGAAGCCCTTGGCGCGGCGATCGAGGAACGCCTTCATCTCCAGCAGGTCCGCGAGCGCGTCGATGCGCGCTTCCAGCTCGTCGCTCGCCATGCCCTGCAGGCGGCCGTAGTAGCGGACGTTCTCGCGCGCGGTCAGGCGCGGATAGATGCCGGCGCCGTGCGGGAGGGCGCCGAGGGCGCGCCGCGCCGCCAGCGCGTCGGTCGTCACGTCGTGTCCGTCGATGGTCGCCGAGCCGGCGTCCGGCCGCAGCAGCGTGCCGAGGATGCGAAGCGTCGTGGACTTGCCGGCGCCGTTGGGCCCGAGCAGCCCCGTGATGCGCCCGTCCTCGGCCACGAAGCTGACGTCGCGCACGGCTTCCACGTCGCCGAAGCGGCGCGCCAGTCCCTGCGCGCGGATCACGGTGCGGCGCCGGCGAAGGAGGTGAAGATCGGCGCCGCGGCGAGATCCTCGACGCAGTCGGCCTCCACGGTCTCCGGCTCGGCGCTCGCGACGAAGTCGGCGAGCACGCGCGGCAGGCAGCCGCGCATCACGAGGCCGTGGCCCTGGCCCGTACCGACGATCTCGAGACTGCGCGTCAGCTGCTGTGCAGCGACGCGACCGTTCTCCGGTGGCGTGACGGGATCCTCGCTGCCGGAGAGGACGAGCGCGGGGACGTCGGACACGAAGGGCTCGCGCAGATCCGCATCGACGACGCCCTGCGGCCAGACTTCGCACATGGCCTGCAGGACGGCGAGCTGGGCGTTGCCGAGATAGGTGTCCGAGGCGTCCGGCGGAGCGTCGACGAAGGGCAGGTCCTCGGAGCAGACGACGCTGTTGTGCATGCCGGTGGCGAGGGCCTCGCCGAGGTTCGCCATGATCAGCATGGCCTGGGCCGCGAGCGGCGCCGGATCTCCCGCGTCCGCCTGCGCGATCAGCAGGGGCAGCAGGGCGGCCGTCTCGGGTTGGTAGCTGAGCATGCGCACGGCCATGGTCAGCTGCTCGCGGCCGAAGCGGAGCGACGTCGTCTCGCCGCTCACGGGGTGACGCAGCTCGACCTCCTCTGCCGCAGCAGCGACGCGGTCGAGCAGGCGCGAGAAGGTGACGGCCGGGTCGCCGAAACGCGCGGCGCAGGCGGGCTCGTTCCGGCAGCGTTCGAAGAGCGCCTCGAGGCTGCGCTGGGCGTCGGCGGCGATCGTCGGCCCGAGCACCCAGCCGACGGGCGCGACGCCGTCGATCACGATGGAGCGCGTCCGTTCCGGATGGCGATGCAGGTAGTGCAGGGCGACGCGCGTGCCGTAGGAGGCCCCGTAGAGGTCCAGCTGGTCATAGCCGAGCGCGGCGCGTACCCGCTCCAGGTCGCGCACGGCGACGCTCGTCGTGAACTGGCGCGGATCGGTGTCGAGGGCATCTAGGCAGCGCCGTGCCGCCTCGCGAACCGTGGCCGGATCGAGGCTCGCATCGAGGTCCATCGTGCTGTCCTCGGGGCAGCGCAGCGGCGCCGAGCGCCCGGTGCCGCGCTGATCCACGAGCAGGATGTCCCGTTCCCTGAGCACGCCTCCGAGCGCGCCGGCGATGGAGAGGTAGAGGTCGATGGAACTGCCGCCCGGGCCGCCCTGGATCACCGTCAAGGCGCTCGGAGCGGGCTCTGCGGCGAGCGCCGGGACCCGGACGACGCTGAGTTCGAGCTGTGCGGCATCCGGGTCGTCGTAGTCGAGCGGTACCCGCAGCGTGCCGCACTCGGCATCGACGCCGCGTACCGCTGATGCGTCCGTGACGTGGCACGGCGCGAGGACGAGGGCCGGTCCGGCGTCCGCCAGCCCCGCCGCCGCCGCCGCCGTCGGCAGGTCGACGCTGCACGCGAGGAGCACGAAGGGACGGAGGATGCGAAATGCACGCATCGATCAGGGCTTCCCTGCGGGGGAGCGAGGATGCTGTCATCGGTGCCTGTGTAGATGCAACAGCGGCGACGGACGGTGATCGTGCTGCGACATCCGCGGAGGCGGACGTGCGCCGGCAGCAACGAGACTCCTTCCCCTCGCATACGCTGGCAGCCGGGTACAGGTGCATGGACATGACGGTAGCGGAGTCGATTTCGACAGGAGATGAACGCTGGCGCGCGATCTGCGAGCGCGACCAGTCCGCACGGGGTTTCGTCTACGGTGTGTTGACGACGGGGATCTACTGCCTGCCCGGCTGTCCGTCGCGGCGACCGCGGCGGGAGAACGTCGCGTTCTTCCCGGATGCGGCCGCGGCCCGCGCCGCCGGGCTCCGGCCCTGCCGGCGCTGCCGCCCGGACGACGCCGGACTGCCCGCCTGGTTCGAAGGGGCCTGCCGGGCGCTCGCCGAAGCGGGGGCCAGCGTCGCCGCCGTCGCCGCGGCGAACGGGGTCAGCCGGTCGACCTTCCATCGCACCTTCGTCGCCGTCCTGGGCCTCACGCCCAGTGCCTTTCGCCGCGCGGCGAAGGGCGCGCGCCTGCGCGATGCGCTCGCCGGCACCGATTCGGTTCTCGACGCCGTCTTCGCGGCGGGCTACGGCTCCCAGTCCTCGGCCTATGCCGACAGTGCGGCGCAGCTCGGTCTCGCGCCCGGCGCCGTCCGCAGGCGGGGCGAGCGGCTCTCGCTCTGGTGGGCGCAGGGCGAGAGTGCGCTCGGCCCCATGGTCGCCGCCGCCACGCGCGAGGGCCTCTGCCTGCTGGAGTTCCTCGACGCCGACGAGGCACCCGAGGTCCGCGTTCGCGCGCGTTTTCCGCATGCGGCGCTGCAGGCGGCAGAGGCCGAGCAGGCGCAGCTGCTCGCCGAGGCCATCGCGGCCGTGGATGCGCCGGCACGGGCCGCGGCGCTGCCCCTCGACGTGCAGGGCACGGCGTTCCAGCAGCGTGTGTGGACGGCGCTGCGCACGCTCGAACGCGGTGAGCGGATCAGCTATTCGGCGCTCGCCGGGCGCCTCGGCCGCCCGGAGGCGACCCGTGCCGTGGCGGCCGCGGTGGGCCGCAATCCCGTCGCCGTGCTCGTCCCCTGCCACAGGGTCGTGGGCAGGGACGGGTCGCTGACGGGTTATCGCTGGGGCGTGGCACGCAAGCAGGCGTTGCTGGCGCGTGAAGAGCGGGAGGAACCGGAAGGCTGAAACGAGAGCGGGCCCCTGGGGGCCCGCTCGGTCGTGCGACGAATGCCGGGGCGATCAGCCCTTCGGCACCCAGGCGGTGCACCAGCCGGTGCCCTTCACGATGCGGTTCTGGAACAGCGTGCAGGGTGCGGTCTCGCCGTCGCCCTGGTAGAGGGCGCAGGAGGCGCACATCTGATCGGCGGCGGCGACGCCGGCCTTGTCCATGCGGTTCGCGGTCGTGGCGTCCTCGACGTACTGGAGCGCCTTCGCGGTCGGATCGTCGGGGGTCACCATCTCGGCGGCGGCTGCGCTGCGCGTGTCGAGCTGGACGAGCGGGATGAGCGCTGCGCCGGCAACGGCACCACGGAGCAGATTGCGGCGGGAAAGATCGGCCATGTCGTTACTCCTTCGAGTTTTCTGAGTCGGTCACGGCCCGTGGGGCCCGTTCGAACGGCGGCTATTCAAACCAAAGTCGCCGCGCCTGTCCAGGACAAAGGGTAGACAGTAGTGATTCTCACTTTCACCTGGTTTTGCAGGGTATTTCGTTCACGGCTGCAAGCATGAGTCGCCGTTCCTGAATCGTGCATGAAGGGGGACGTGACGGCGGCGGCGAAGCTGCCGCCTGCGGCGGGCGTTCGCGATGCGGCACACTTC
>JAZBPO010000369.1:0-11711 GCA_036351675.1 Pseudomonadales bacterium | reverse complement strand
TTTCCAGCCGAAAGCGGGCGCTACCAGCTCTATGTCAGTTACGCCTGCCCGTGGGCACACCGGGCGCTCGTCTTCCGCGCGCTGAAGGGCCTCGAGGCACACGTCGGCGTCTCCGTCGTGCACTGGCGCATGCTGGAGCACGGCTGGACCTTCGAGGAGGGCCCGGGAGTCGTCGCCGATCCGGTGCTCGGTGCGGACTTCCTGCACCAGCTCTACACGCACACCACGCCGGACTACACGGGCCGCGTCACGGTGCCGGTGCTCTACGACCTCGAGGCCGACCGCATCGTCAGCAACGAGTCCGCCGAGATCATCCGCATGCTCGGCAGCGCCTTCGACGGATTGCCCGGCGTGCGGCCCCTCGACCTCTATCCCGAGGTCCTGCGCGCGGAGATCGACGCGATCAACGCCCGCGTCTACGACGCGGTGAACAACGGCGTCTACAAGGCCGGCTTCGCGACGGAGCAGGGCCCCTACGAGGAAGCCGCGACGAAGCTGTTCGACGCCCTGGACGACCTCGAGGCACGGCTCGCTCGGCAGCGCTGGCTCGCGGGTGACGTCTTCACGGAGGCGGACGTGCGCCTGTTCACGACCCTGGTGCGCTTCGACGCGGTCTACCACGGCCACTTCAAGTGCAACCTTCGTCGGCTCCGGGACTATCCGAACCTCTGGGCCTGGACCCGCGAGATCGCCCAGTTCGACGCCGTGCGGGGAACCATCGACCTGCAGCACATCCAGCGCCACTACTACGAGAGCCAGCGCACCGTGAATCCGAGCGGCATCTTCCCGATCGGTCCGGTCGTCGACTTCGACGCGCCGCACGACCGGAGCCGCCTCGCGGGACAGGCGATCGCGGCATGACGGCGGGGCAGCCCGCGCCCCGGCGCGGGCTGCCCGGACCCTCA
Source organism: Pseudomonadales bacterium (assembly GCA_036351675.1). Classification (GTDB taxonomy): domain Bacteria; phylum Pseudomonadota; class Gammaproteobacteria; order Pseudomonadales; family Azotimanducaceae; genus JAZBPO01. The sequence goes on along the minus strand of JAZBPO010000369.1, from coordinate 10,806 downwards.
TCGGAACGACCGAAGGAACACGTCGAAAGCAATTGAGAATCACATGCGTTTGCCTTACCGTTCGCGTCTCGCGGGGCCGCTCCCGTCCTCGTCGCAGCTGGAAGTCACGCATGCACCGAATCGTCTCCCCTCGGCGGACGGCCCCGGGCCGGCTGACCGCCCTCGCCCTCGCGATCGCCCTGCCCGCTCACGCCGCGGAGATGGCCGATCCGACCGCCGTCGAGGAAGTCCTCGTCGAGGGCCGCTATCTCTCCATCGACAAGATCAATTCGGTCAAGACGCCGACGCCGATCCTCGACGTGCCGCAGAGCCTGTCCATCCTCACGGCTGCGCAGATCGAGGATCAGGCCTTCATGAGCATGGGTGACGTGATCCGCTACACGCCCGGCGTGGCCATCAGCCAGGGCGAGGGCCATCGCGACGCCATGATCATCCGCGGCATACAGACGACGGCGGACTTCTTCGTCGACGGCGTCCGCGACGACGTCCAGTACTACCGTCCGCTCTACAACGTGCAGCAGGTCGAGATCCTGCGCGGTTCGAACGCTCTGCTCTTCGGCCGCGGCGGCGGCGGCGGCGTGGTCAACCGGGTCCAGAAGCGGGCCGAACTCGATCGCGGCTTCACGCGCCTGAACGCGGGCATGGACACCTTCGGCGCCTGGACCGGCGCCATCGACACGAACCGGGTCGTGAGCGACCGCGTCGCCCTGCGCTTCAACGGCTACTTCCAGGACATGGAGAACCACCGCGATTTCTTCGGTGGGGAAGCGTTCGCGCTCAATCCGACCCTGACCGTCGCCTTCAGTGACCGTACGCAGGGCGTCTTCTCCTACGAGTACGTCGACGACGACCGTGTGGTGGATCGCGGCGTACCCTCGCGCGATGTCGCGGGCGGCCCCGACGTTCCCCTCGAGGGCTTCGAGGACACCTTCTTCGGCTCGCCGGATCAGAACTTCACGACGCTCCAGGCGCACATCCTGCGCACGCGGCTGGACCACGAGTTCTCGGACGGCCTGCGCGGCAACGTCACGGCCCAGTGGGCCGACTACGACAAGGGATACCAGAACCTCTACGCGAGCGAGGAAGTGACCGTCGCGAACGGCACCTTCGCGGAGGTGGAACTGGACGGCTACCGCGACACGACGGACCGCGAGAACCTCATCGTGCAGGCGAACCTCGTCGGCGAGTTCGAGACCGGCGGCCTCGGCCACACGCTGCTGTTCGGTTTCGAGTACGGCGATCAGCAGACGGCGAATGCCCGTCAGGACAACGTCTTCGCTGTCAACGGCGACGACCAGCTCTTCGTCCCCTTCACCGATCCGCTGGCCATCCCGGCCTTCGGCTTCGACGTGCCCGTGCGTGACCGCGCTTCGGACGTGATCTTCACGTCCGTCTACCTGCAGGATCAGATCGACCTCACCGAGCAGTTCAAGCTCGTCCTCGGCCTGCGCTTCGATCGCTTCGACATCGACGTCCTCGACATCATCGAGGAGAACGACGGCGACGCGCAGGGCGGGAACTTCGCGCGCGAGGACGAGGAGGTGACGCCGCGGCTCGGCTTCATCTACAAGCCGGCCGAGAACGTGTCGATCTACGCGAGCTACAGCGAGACCTTCCTGCCGCGCTCCGGCGATCAGTTCCTGACGCTGAATCTCGACTCCGAGAGCACGCGCCCGCAGTTCTTCGAGAACCGCGAGCTCGGCGTGAAGTGGGATCTGCGCGAGGACCTCGCCTTCACGGCCGCCGTGTTCGAGCTCGACCGCGAGAGCTACACGGCCGTCGACCCGGAGGATCAGGAGCAGCTGATCGTGATCGAGGGCTCGCAGACCCGCGGCCTCGAGCTGCAGCTCGCCGGTCGCGTCACGGACCGCTGGAGCGTCACCGCAGGCTACTCCTGGCTCGACGGCGAGGTGAACCGCGCCGACGGCACCGGCGCAGACGGCAACGAGACGCGACAGACGCCGGACAACATGTTCTCGATCTGGAACGACTTCCAGCTGAGCGACCGTCTCCGTCTCGCCCTCGGCGCCACCTATCAGGACAGCTTCTTCGTCCAGGAGGACAACTCCGTCGAGGTGCCGAGCTACACGCGCGTCGACGCGGCCGCCTTCTATCAGCTGAACGCCCGGACGCAGCTCCAGCTCAACATCGAGAACCTCCTCGACGAGGAGTATTTCCCCGACGCACACAGCAACGACAACATCTCCACGGGCCGCCCGCTGAACGCCCGCCTCACGGTGTCCGTCGACCTCTGAGCGGCGCGGGACGCCTCGCCGGGTCGGTCATTCCCTGCCCGCTCGGCGAGCCCGCACCGGTCTCACGCCAGCTGCGGCCAGCTCACGTCTCAGCGCCTGGCCATGCCCTCGGCGCGACGGCTGGCGAAGGGCCGCGTCAGCCAGCGCAGGGCCTCGACCAGGGCCAGCGCCATGAGCGCTCCGGCAGTACGCAGTTGCTCACGCACCCCCGCATGGCGCGCGCGGTGCCAGCTGTGGAGCGGCCTGCGCAGCGCGGGTATGCGTTCGAGGTGGATCTGCAGGCGACGGGAGGCGGTCGCGAAGCAGAGACCGGCGAGGATGCCGAAGGGCAGACCCGGAAAGATCGGCAACACCAGGCCGATGCACGCGATCGCGAGCGCGAGCAGGCCGAGCAGCAGCCAGGCGAGGCGCGCCAGCGGCGTCAGGCGCGGATGGGCGTCGAGGCGATGGGGAAGGTGCTGCGGGTCCACGGTCGGTCTCCGAAGTTCGACGAAGTTGTCACAGCAATTCGCGTGCCCGCTTGCAGCCCCCGGTTTTCGGCCCGAGCACGCGCTGACCGTGGCGGATCCGACCGATCATCGGCCGATTCCGCCACCGCTCAGCGCACCGATGGACCGCCGAGGCGCCGCGCGAAGAAATCCGTGATCGTCCGCTGCAGGTGCACCTGCAGGGGCGGTGGCCGGATGCCGTGGCGCTGCCCCGGATAGGTCATCATCTCGAACAGCGCGCCCTGTTCCTGGAGCGCCGCGTACAGCCGCGTCGACTGGTCGAAGGTGACGTTGTCGTCCGCCATGCCGTGGATCAGCAGCAGCGGCGTCGCGTAGCCCTCCGGCAGGTGCGCGAACACCGCCCCCGCCTCGTAGCCAGCCGCATTGCCCTGCGGCGTATCCATGTAGCGTTCCGTGTAGTGCGTGTCGTAGAGCGACCAGTCCGTGACCGGCGCCCCCGCGACGGCCGCGGCGAAGGCGTCCGGCGCCTGCAGCGCCGTCATGAGCGTCATGTAGCCGCCGTAGGACCAGCCGTAGAGCCCGACGCGCTCGCCGTCCACGAAGGGCAGGTTCTTCAGGAAGGCGAGGCCGGCGAGCTGATCCTGGACCTCGACGGTGCCCATGCGGTCGTGGATCGCGGCCTCGAAGGCGTGGCCACGGTTGCCCATGCCCCGGTTGTCGAGCTTGAAGAGCACGTAGCCCGCGCGGGCGTAGAGCTGATCGCGCGGCGACTGCCAGGCGCGGCGCACGGTCTGGGAGCCGGGCCCGCCGTAGACCTGCACGATCGCCGGGCACGGGGAGGCCGCCGTGCAGCCTTGCGGGCGGTAGAGCATCCACTGCAGCGCCGTTCCGCCATCCGCCGCGGGCAGCGTGCCGAACTCGGGCGTCAGGTGGCTCTCGCGCCAGGGCCCGTAGGGATGCGTGGCGTCGAGAGCGTTCTCGACGATCCAGGCGATGCGCTCGCCGTCCATGCGGTAGAGCGCCGTGTGCGGCGGCGTGTCCGGATCGGAGTAGGTCCCGAGGAAGGCCTCGCCGTCGTCGCCCACCTCGACGTTCCACCAGCCCTCGCCATCCGTGATGCGCCGCGGCCTGCCGCCGGCGAGGGGCAGTTCGTAGAGATGCCGTTCGAGGGGCGTGGTCATCCAGCCCTCGAACCAGAGCAGGCCCCGCTCCTCGTCGACGCCGGAGATCTCGTCGACCACCCACGACCCGAGGGTGAGCATCTCGATCCGACCGTCGGGGCGGTATCGGAAGATGTGACGAAAGCCGCTGCGCTCCGAGGTCCAGAGGAAGCCGCCGTCCTCGAGCGGCGTGAGGTCGTCGGAGAGGTTGATCCAGGTCGGCGCCTGCTCCGCGAGTTCGATGCGAGTCGCGCCGGTCTCCGGGTCCGCCGCGAGAAGGTCGAGGCGCGTCTGCGCCCGGTTCTGGCGCTGCACCCACAGCACCGAGCCGTCCGCGGACCAGTCGACGCGGGCGAGATAGATGTCGGCGTCGTCGCCCAGATCGACGTCTACGCGCTCGCCGCTCTCGACGTCGTAGAGCTGCAGCTCGACGATCGCGTTCGCCGTCCCTGCGCGAGGATAGCGCTGCTCCGTCACGGTCACCCCTTCGGCGCCGATGCCGAAGCGCTGCACCACTTCCACGGGAGACTCGTCGACGCGGGCGACGGCGATGAGCCGGTCGTCCGGGGACCACCAGTAGCCCGTATCCCGCTTCATCTCCTCCTGCGCGACGAACTCGGCCATGCCGAAGCTGACGAGACCGCCTCCCTCCGTGGTGATCGGGCGCTCGCGCCCCGTCGCGAGCTCGTGCACCCAGAGATTCTGCTCGCGCACGAAGGAGACGTAGCCGCCGGCGGGGCTGATCTTCGCGTCCGTCTCGAAGGCCTCCGTCTCCATCAGGCGCCGCGCTTCTCCGCTGGCGACGTCGACGAAGAAGACGTCGCCGTCCAGGGGCACGAGGATCGCCTCGCCGCTCTCGTCCCAGTCGTAGCGCACGATGCCCGTCTGCGAGATGCGCGCGCGCTCACGCAGCTGGATCTCCGCCTCGGAGAGCTCGCGCTCCTCGGGCGCCAGGACGCGCGCATCGACGAGCCGGTACGGCTCGCCCTCCGCCACGTCCATGGCCCAGAGATCGAGCACCGTCCGGTCCTCCTCCTTCGGGCGCAGGAAGGTCACGCGCGAACCGTCGGGCGAGAAGCGCAGTGCCCGCGGCCGCGGCCCGGACAGATCGGGCGAGCCGTAGACGCGCTCGATGGTGAGCGGAGGCGTCGCGTCCTCCGCCGCGCCGAAGGGAGCAGGGAGGCAGAGCAGCACGAACAGGAACGGGAACGGGCGACGGGAACGGGCGCGGACACGCATCAGCGGCTCTCGGGGGCGAATCGGGGCTCGCGAGTATGGGAGCCGGCTGCGAGCCCGTCGACCGCGGCCGGGGTAGCATGGCCGCCAGCAGCTGCAGAAGAAGGAAGCTTCCCGTGGCCGATGCGGACCGGATCTCGCGGTCGTCGGTACGCCCCGGTGACCGCGACGCGCTCGACGCGGATCTGCGCGAGGACGTCCGCGATCTCGGTGCACGGCTCGGCGATGCCGTGCGTCGCGATCGAGGCGAGCACTTCGTGGACACGATCGAGCGCATCCGCGCCCTCGCGAAGGCGGTACGCGCCGAAGGCGCCGGCCGCGAGGCCTGGGATGCGCTCAGCGCCTTCCTGGCCGAGCTCCCGGAGGCAGCACTCGTCGACGTGGCGCGCGCCTTCAACCAGTTCCTGAACCTCGCCAACATCGCCGAGCAGCAGCATCAGATCCGCAGCTACCGGGACGCCGGGCGCGGCACCATGGCGGCAGGTCAGGGTCGCGACGCGGACCCGCTGCGCGGCGTGTTCTCGCATCTCGCGGACGCCGGCCTGGATCAGGAGCGCATCGCCGCAACCGTCGCGGACCTCGGCATCGAACTCGTGCTCACGGCGCATCCCACGGAGGTCATCCGCAGGACCCTGATCCGCAAGTACGACGGCATCGCCGGCGCGCTCGAGGCGCGCACGCGTTGCGAAGGCGAGGAGCGCGCCGAGGTGGAGGCGAAACTCGCTCGCCTGGTCGCCGAGGCCTGGTACACGGACGAGATCCGGAGCGAACGGCCGACGCCCCAGGACGAGGCCAAGTGGGGTTTCGCCGTGATCGAGAACTCGCTCTGGCGGGCCCTGCCGCGCTTCATGCGTCGCCTCGACGCGGAGCTGCGCGCGTCCGGGGCAGAGCCCCTGCCGCCGCTCGCCGCACCGGTGCGCTTCGCGATCTGGATGGGCGGCGACCGGGACGGCAATCCGAACGTCACCGCTGCCGTCACGCGCGAGGTGCTGATGCTCGCGCGCTGGATGGCGGCGGATCTGTTCCTGGAGGACGTCGAATCCCTGCAGAGCCAGCTCTCCATGACGCGCGCGACGCCGGAACTGCGCCGCCTGGTCGGCGCGGACGAGCGCGAGCCCTATCGTGCCGTGCTGCGCCAGCTCCGGGATCGCCTGCGCGCGACGCGCGCCTGGGCCGACGGCCTCGACCCGAACGCCCCGGGCGAAGGTCTCGTGCTCGAGGAAACGGATCTCGTCGAGCCCCTGCAGGCCTGCTTCGACTCGCTGACGGCCTGCGGCATGGAGGAGATCGCGCACGGCGAGCTGCTCGACACGCTGCGCCGCGCCGCGGCCTTCGGAATCCATCTCGTGCGCCTGGACATCCGTCAGAGTTCGGAGCGACACACCGAGGTCCTAGACGAGATCACGCGCTGGCTCGGTCTGACGGATGCACAGGGGCGCAGCTACGGCGCCTGGGACGAGGCCGCACGGCAGGACTTCCTGCTGCGCGAGCTGGAGAGCAGGCGCCCGCTGTTCCCGGCCGAGTGGGACGCCCCGCCGGAGGTGCGCGAGGTCCTCGCCACCTGCCGGGAACTCGCTGCGCACCCGGCCGCGGCCTTCGGCCAGTACGTGATCTCCATGGCCATGGCGCCCTCGGACGTCCTCGCCGTGAAGCTGCTGCTGCGTGAGAGCGGCGTGCGCCGACCGCCGCCGATCGTGCCCCTCTTCGAGACCCTCGACGACCTCGACGGCGCCGCCGCCACCATCGACGCGCTCCTCGCCATCGACGCCTATCGCGCCGATACGGAGGGTGTGCAGCCGGTGATGATCGGCTATTCCGATTCCGCCAAGGACGCGGGACAGCTCGCCGCGGCCTGGGCCCAGTACCGTGCGCAGGAGGCCCTCGTGGACGTCGCGCGGCGCCACGGCGTGCGCATGCCGCTCTTCCACGGCCGTGGCGGCGCCGTGGGCCGGGGCGGCGGACCGGCACACGCCGCGATCCTTAGCCAGCCACCCGGCTCCGTGGACGGTCGTCTGCGGCTCACGGAGCAGGGCGAGATGATCCGCTTCAAGTTCGGCCTGCCGACGCTCGCGGAGCAGAGCCTCGCCCTGTACACGGGGGCGACGCTCGAGGCGACCCTGCTGCCACCACCGGCACCGGGCCCGGTCTGGCGCGACGCCATGGACCGGCTCTCGACGCGAGCGCTCCACGGTTATCGCTCCGTGGTGCGCGGCGAGGCGGACTTCGTCGAGTTCTTCCGGACCGTGACGCCGGAACAGGAGCTCGGCAAGCTCGCGATCGGCAGCCGGCCGGCGCGGCGCAGGAAGAACGCCGGCATCGAGAGCCTGCGCGCGATCCCCTGGGTCTTCGCCTGGACCCAGATCCGCCTCATGCTGCCCGCCTGGCTCGGCACGGAGGCCGCGCTGCGCGGTGCCCTCGACGCGGGCGAGCGCGAGCTGCTGCTGCAGATGACCGAGCGCTGGCCCTTCTTCCGCATGCAGATGGACATGCTGGAGATGGTGGTCGCGAAGACCGACGTCGATCTTTTCCGCTTCTACCGGCGCCGCCTCGCGACGCCGGCCATGGCCCGGCTCGGCGAGGCGCTCGAAGCGCGCCTCGCGTCCCTCGAGTCGGATCTGCTCGCGCTGCGCGGGGAGACGGAACTGCTCGCGACGGATCCGGCCCTGCGCACCAGCCTCGCCGTGCGCAACACCTACCTCGATCCCCTGCACCTGCTGCAGGCCGAACTCCTCGCGCGTTCGCGCGCCGCCGTCGCGCCGCCCGAGGCGGTGGAGCGCGCCCTGCTCGTGACCATGGCGGGCATCGCGAGCGGGCTCCGCAACACGGGCTGAGGGCCCGGGGACGCTCAGCCCCCGGCGAGACCACGGCCGTCGATGAAGCGGCCCAGCAGGCGGCGAACGGCCGCGAAGACCCATGACGCGGTCGCGACCACACCGGCGACCAGCACCGGCAGCACGCCGCCGAAGGTGACGGTCATGCCGAGCACGAAGCCGGCGAGGCACTCCGCCCGGTGCAGGGGCAGGAACAGCGCGAGCACGAAGAGGCCGAGGAAGAGCCCCTCGGCCACGCCGTCGGCGCCGAGCTCGAAGGCGAACGCGAGGGCCGCGCCCCAGCCGAGCGCGAGCAGCGCGGCGGCGATGGACCGACGTCGGGCGCGACCGGGCTCCCGGCGCGCGATCCGGTCGGCGGCGAAGGCGCCGAGCAACGGCAGCGTGAGCAGGCCGAACCAGTTGGAGACGGCCGGCAGCTCCGGATCGGCGAGCAGGTGGTGGCTCACCACGCCGCCCGAGGCGTACTCCGTCGCGAGATGGAGTGCGGCGAAGGCGAGACCCACCGCGAAGCCGAGAATCCCGGCTCTGATCTGCATACAGGACCTCGTCACGGAACGGCGCCCGGGGATCCACCGAGCATAGTCATCGGCGGCGCCTGCCGGGCGTGCCTCGCCGCGGCATCCGCTCGCCCTGCCGCGGGCGGCGCCAGCCCGGGCCCGGGTGCGACTCAGGAGGCCGGCGGCCGCTCGCGATCGGTCTGACCGCCATCCATGGCCCAGGGCACGGCCGGGCAGGTGCGCTCGCCGCTCGCCTCCCCGAGCGTGCGCAGGTCCAGGAAGGTGGTGGCGGCGTAGGTGACGATCGTCTCGATGCCTCGCTCGAGGCCGGTGTCCATCTCCGAGTGCTCGACCTCGAGCTGGAAGGGCTCTCCGGGCTGCAGCGCCGCGGCGGGGATCGTGAAGCGCGTGTCACGGAAGGTGAGCGCCTCGCCGTCGCTGATGGCGTGGCCGCTGTGCACGATCTCCTCACCGAGGCAGTTGCCGAAGATCACGTAGATCATGTCGTCGGCGATGCCGAGCGGATCCTCGGCGCCCTTCTCGAAGGGCGTCCACTCCACCTCCAGATCGAGGGCGGCGTCGACGGCGTCGGCCGCCACGACGCGTCCTTCCTGCCGGAGCGTGAGGCGGATGGGGCCGGGATTGCGACCGCCGGCCTCGCCCGCATCGAAGGAGACGGGCAGATCGTCGATGCGGCCGGACGGCGTGTCGAAGCTGAAGGTGTAGGTCGCATCGGGATAGTGCTCGGTCAGCTCGGCGATGCTCGGACGCCGCTCGCCGGCGAGGAAGTGGATGCGGCCCTCCGGAAAGGGCAGACCCGCGGCGGCGTCGCCGGGCCCCTCGAGGACACCCCGCGTGACGCCGCCGAGCGCGGTCTCGAAGATCTCCGCGAAGAAGACCGTGTTCAGGGTCTCGAGTTCGCCGGAGGGATGCTGGCGCGTGTTCACGGACTTGCCGAGCACGACGTAGTCCGCGTGCGCCTCGGGCCCTCCGGGCTGGCGCAGACGCAGGCGATGGGCGCCCGGGTCGCCGAACTCGAACACACCCTCGGCGATCGTCTCGACCGGGACGCCCTTGCCCCGCAGAGCGCGCGCACGGGCCTGCGCATCCGCATCGATCAGGTCCAGGCGCACGGCCTTCTCCGCCGTGAACGCGTGCATGCCGCGCGCACCGTCGACGAGACCCAGATAGGCGGCCGGCGCCAGCGGGTGGATCTTCGCCCAGCCCTGATCGGTGATCAGCGGCAGACCGAGGGTCTCGACGACGAAGTCCTCCGCCGCAGCGAGATCCTCGTAGTAGAACCAGAGGATCGTCGCCTTGAAGCCGAGGCCTTCCGGCAGGCCCGCGGCCGCCGCGTCGACGGTGCGCGTGGGCAGCGCGTCGAGGCGCGGCAGCAGCTGCTCGTTCTCCGGATGCGGATTGAAGCGCTCGAACTCGAGGAACCAGCCCTCCGGATCGACGAGCACGAAGCCGTGATGCGCGCGACCGGGCACGGGATCGTAGACCTTCGTGCGCATGTTCAGACCGCGCGTCGACAACGCCGCCCACCATTCGTCGAGCTGGTCCGTCACGAGGGCGATGGCCGCGGTCCGCGGCGCGTCGGGCGCATGGCCGCCGGACTCGAGCGTCGCGAGCGTGAGCAGCGCACCCGGAGCGATCTCCAGCACGACGGCGTCCTCGCGCGTCTCCACCGGCACGAGGCCGAGCTGCTCGCGATAGAAGCGCGCGGCGCGGTCGAGGTCCTCGTAGTGGAAGACGGCCTCGGCGGCGAGCACGGTGGAGGCCTGCGAGGCAGCCGGCGTGGCAGCTGCCGCGAAGGACGACAGGGCGAGGGCGAGCAGGGGGACGAGGCGCATGACCATGGCGCAGGACTCCGGAGCGGACCGTCGGCCGAGCATCGCATCGCGCTCGTGGCGAGGCACGCGCGCGTTCAGTTCCGGGGCACGACCTCGTCGAGGAAATCGACGATCGCCGCCGTCGCCCGATCCCCGGCGCTGCCGAGGAGGAAGAAGATGCTGCGGTGATCGCGTCCGGTCATCTCCTCGCTCCGCACCGCCACACCGAGCCCGGCGAGCGCGGCGGCGAAGTCCCGGCCGTCGACGCGCCGATCCTCGGCATCGCCGTCGGCCCAGAGGAGCAGCGCCGGCGGCGCCGTGTCGGCGGCCCTGTGCGCGGGCGAGGCATCGACCCAGGCCTCTGGGTCCTCCCCCCACACGTGCTTCGGTCGCGAGGGCGCGAGGCGGTCGACGTAGTGGAAGCCGGAGATGGAGACGAGGCCCGCGATGCGATCAGGATCGACCTCGACCTCCGCGAGCCAGCGCGGATCCACGGCGAGCAGGGCCGCGAGATAGCCGCCGGAGGAGTGGCCGGCGAGGACG
>JAZBPO010000368.1:0-8389 GCA_036351675.1 Pseudomonadales bacterium | reverse complement strand
CGGCGTGCTGAGCGATCGCTTCAAGGCGCGGCATCCGGCGGCGCGCGTCTGGGTCGGCCTGTCGACGGCGCTCGCGTCCGTGCCCGCCGCGCTCACGGTGCTGTTCACCGACTCGCTCGCCGTCGCCTACGTCGCCAACTTCTTCTTCAGCGTGCTGTCCCCCATGTGGGTCGGCTGCGCGGCCACGACCGTGACGGACCTCGTGCTCCCGCGCATGCGCGCACTGGCCTCTTCCTTCTACATCCTCATGAACACCTTCGTCGGACTCGCGCTCGGCCCCTGGGCGATCGGCCGCCTCAGTGACGCCTTCGCGGCGGCCGGCATGGACGCGGGCGCGGCCCTGCGCTACGGGATGCTGTCGGCGCTGGCGATCCTCCTGCTGGTCGCGGTGTCACTGCTCTCGGCGACGCGGCACGTGGCGCGCGACGAGGCGACGCGTGTCGAGCGTGCGCGCGCGCTCGGTGAAGCGACCTGAGGCGGGCTCCGGAGTGCTAGCATACTGCCGCTGCCCGGAAGCCCTTCGCTCATGACCGACAGTACGACCCGCATCCTGCTCGCCGACGACCACGCGCTCATGCGCGACGGCCTTCGGCGCCTGCTCGAACGCATCGAAGGCGTCGAGGTCGTGGCCGAGGCCGACGACGGCCGCGCGGCGGTGAGCGGCGTCCGCGATCACGAGCCGGACCTCGTGCTCCTCGACGTCGCGTTGCCCGCGCTGAACGGCCTCGACGCCTGCGCGAAGATCACCCAGCGCTTTCCGTCCGTGGCCGTGCTCATCCTGTCCATGTACTCGAACGAGGAGTACGTGCTGCGGGCGCTTCGCAACGGTGCTCGGGGCTACGTCCTCAAGTCGGCGTCGTCGGCGGAGCTCGAGGTGGCGATCCGCTCCGCGATGAAGGGCAATCGCTATCTCAGCCCGGAGGTCTCCGGGCACGTGATCGACGCCTTCGTGGGTGGAGAGCGTCTCGAGTCGCCCATGGACCGCCTCACGGTCCGGCAACGGGAGATCCTGCAGCTGATCGCGGAAGGGCTGACCACCCGGGAGATCGCCGAACGGCTGCATCTCGCCGCGAAGACGGTGGAGACCCACCGCACCAACCTCATGAAGCAGCTCGACCTGCACGACGTCGTCAGCCTCGTCCGCTTCGCGATCCGCAACGGCCTCGTCGTCGAACAGGCGCCCACGGAACTCGGAGGCGACCCCGAACCGGCCGCCTGAGGCGGAGGCCCCTTGGGCCGAGGTGCGCGCATGCGAATCGGCATCATCGACGACAGCGAGATCTTCGCCCGCACGCTCGCGCGCCTCGCGGACCGCGAGAACGGGCTCGAGACGGTGCTGCACATCGAGTCCGGCGAAGCGCTGCCAGCGCTCGTCGCCGCGGCGCCGGAGCTGGTTTTCCTGGGCCTGAACCTGGGCGACGCCTCCGGCCTCGACCTGCTGCCCCGGCTTCGGGCCGAGCTGCCCGGAGCGGCGGTCATCCTCCTCACGGCGCAGTACACCGTCGACGTCGCCGAGGCTGCACTCGCGGCCGGCGCCCGGGCCTGCTTCGCGAAGGAGCATCTCGTGCCGCTGCTCCGGGCGCTCGCCCGGGACGGCGTCGACGCGCTGACGTCGCCCGGCCCGGAAGTCGGCCGCGTCCGGTCATCCTGATCGGCTGCGCGGGCCGAGGCCTCGACGGCTGGCGACCCGCGGTCGGGTTCAGTCGCCGAGGCCGCTCACCGCGCGTTCGCCGTAGCGGGCCTGGAGCTTGCGCATGCCGCCGAGCCAGCGGTCGTAGTCGCCGGCCTTGCGCTTGATGTACTCGCCGACCACGGGGTGCGGGAGTATCAGGAAGCGTTCGGCGGCGAGACCCTCGACGACCGTTCCCGCCACCTCCTCCGCTTCGATGACGCCGTCCACGCCTGCCACGCCCCCCTCTTCCGTGGCCGCGATCATCGGTGTGTTGACGGCCTGCGGGCAGAGCACCGAGACGCGGATGCCCTCGTCGCCATGGGTGATGGACACCCATTCGGCGAAGGCGACGGCGGCATGCTTGGTGACCGCGTAGGTGACCGAGCCGATCTGCGAGAGCAGCCCCGCCGCGGACGCCGTGTTGAGCAGGTAGCCGCCGCCGCGGGCGGCCATGCGGGGCACGAGATGGCGCGCCGCGTAGACGTGGGCGTAGACGTTCACGCCCATGATCGTCTCCCACTGCTCGTTCGTGGCCTCGAGTCCGCGGCCGAGGCCGATGCCCGCGTTCGAGCAGAACAGGTCGATGGGGCCGAGCTCCTGCTCCGTGTGCTCGATGAGCTCGACGAGCTGCGCCTCCTCCGAGACGTCCAGGGTCCGCGCCGTGCCGCCGATCTCGGCGGCCACGGCCTCCGCGTTGGCGCCGTTCAGGTCCGCGACGACGACGGCCTTCGCGCCCTCGGCCGCGAAGCGCCGGCACATGGCCGCCCCGATGCCGCTGCCGCCGCCCGTGACGACGATCACCCGATCCCGGATCTCCACGTTCTGTTCTCCCCCTCTGATCAACGAACGAATTGTGCCATCGACGCGATGCCCGGCTGTGTCCGTTTCGTCACGAAAGTGCCACGGCTCTGTCATCGGCGTGCACGTACGGTCCGCGGCGCAGTTCCACCGCGAATGCACCGACAAGGGGATGACCGAGAACATGCAGAAGAAAGCGATCGCGTACGTCGCGCTGCCGCTCGCAGCGCTGCTGCTTGCCGGCTGTGAGGGGGACGACGGAGCCCCGGGAGCCGCGGGCCCCGCAGGACCGGCTGGCGCTCAGGGCCCGGCGGGCGCCGCAGGCGCCGACGCCACCCAGACCTCCATCTCCCTGACCTTCCTGGCCCGCGCGCGCAACCCGGCTTCGGGCTTCGACGAGTCGGCCGCGGAGATCGTCTCCTTCGATCCGGCCACGAGCCGCCTGTTCGTGGTCAATGCCGAATCCGGCGACATCGACGTCTTCGACCTCACTGACCCGGCGGCACCGGTCTTCGATTCGACCCTCGACGTGGACACGGACGTCGCCGCTGCGCGCGCCGACGTCGCCGCGCCCGGTGACCTGGGCGCGGCGAACAGCGTCGACGTGGACACGGCCAATGGCGTCCTCGCGGTCGCCATCGAGGCCGATCCGTCGCAGGAGCCCGGCTACGTCGCCTTCTACCAGACGGACGGTACCTTCCTCTCCGCCGTGCAGGTCGGCGCGCTCCCCGACATGCTGACCTTCACGCCCGATGCCAGCGCGGTGGTCGTGGCCAACGAGGGTGAGCCGAGCGGTGACTATCAGACGGACCCGGAAGGCAGCGTCAGCATCATCGACGTGTCCGGCGGGGCCGCCATGCTCATGGACGCCAACGTCGCGACGGCGGACTTCACGGCCTTCAACGGCGCGGTGCCGGACGGCGTGCGCGTCTTCGGCCCGGGCGCCACGGCGGCGCAGGACTTCGAGCCCGAGTACGTGGCCGTGAGCGCGGACAGCACCACGGCGTACGTGGCGCTGCAGGAGAACAACGCGGTCGCCGTCGTCGACATCACGACTGCCACCGTCACGGACGTCATCGCCCTCGGCGTCAAGGACCATCGCCTGCCCGGCAACGAGCTCGACGCGGCCGACGACGACGGTGCGATCAACATCCGCAACTGGCCGATCTTCGGCATGTACCTGCCCGACGCGATCGCCGCCTACGAGGTCGCCGGCTCGACCTACATCGTCACCGCCAACGAGGGTGACGCCCGCGAATACTTCGACGAGACGGTTCCCGATCAGGCGACCTGCGACGCCCAGGGTGGTTTCGACTTCGACGCCGGCGACGGCTGCCTCGTCTTCATCGACGAGTTCGACATCGAGGACCTGCTCGCGACCGGCGCGACGATCAACCTCTCGCAGGCCGACATCGGTGGCTTCCTCTTCGACGCCGACGGTGACGGTGACGTCGACGCCGACGATCTCGCGACCGACGCATCGCTCGGGCGCTATGCGGTGACGACGACCACGGCGACGGGCTGCGACATCACCGACGGCGCCGATATCGGCAACTGCACCTTCGATCGTCTGCACGGCTACGGGGCGCGGTCCTTCTCGATCTTCGACGCCACCACGCGGCAGCTGGTCTTCGATTCGGGTTCTGACTTCGAGAGGATCACGGCGCAGCGTCTCGGTGAGGACTTCAACAGCGACAACGACGAGAACGGATCCGGTGATTCCCGCTCCGACGCCAAGGGACCGGAGCCGGAGGCCGTGGCCCTCGGCGTGATCGGTGGCAAGACCTATGCCTTCATCGGCCTCGAGCGCGTCGGCGGCATCATGGTCTACGACGTCACGGTCCCCGAGCAGTCGTCGTTCGTGCAGTACGTCAATCCGCGGGACTTCAGCGTCGCAGACGTCGAGAATCCGCTCGGCGTCGTCGATCTCGGGCCGGAGTCGATCGAGTTCGTGCCTGCTGCGGACAGCCCCTCCGGCGAGGCGCTGATCCTGGTCGGCAACGAGGTGTCCGGCACGATCAACGTGTTCCAGGTGAACGTGCTGAACACGGGTAGCTGATCGCGAGGCTGTCGGTGGTATCCGGAGCGCCCGCCTCGTGCGGGCGCTCCTGTTTCTGCCGTACGCCCGACGGCTCCGTCGGCGTCATCCGTCGCTCCGCTCTGCCTCCCCGGTCCGTGCATGCTGGCCTCGACGCGCCCGGGCGCTATCATGAGCCCGGGCTCGTATTTCGCCGCGGGCGCAGCGCCCGCCACCCGATCAGGAGACACCGTCATGGCCGAGGGTCAGGAGGAACTGTCGCGCGCCGAGCAGATGCGGCGCTCGAACAAGGAAATGTGGAAGGAGTGGGCGATCGACGTCGACCGCGATCCGTGGTCGATCCCCCTCGAGGAACTCAATCCGGGCCATCCGATGCTGTTCGAGGCGCACCGACAGATGCCGTATTTCGAGCGCCTGCGCGCCGAGGCCCCGGTGCATCGCTGCGAGAAGAGCCAGTTCGGCCCCTACTGGTCGGTCACGAAGTACCAGGACATCATGTACGTGGACCGGAGCCACGAGATCTTCAGCTCCGATTCCCGCAGGGGCGGTATCCAGCTCGGCGGCCAGGCCGATCCGGACCCCGATCCCACCTTCCACCTTCCCATGTTCATCATGGAGGACCCGCCGAAGCACGACGATCAGCGCAAGGTCGTGGCGCCGAAGTTCACGCAACGCGGCCTCATGAACATGGAGCCGCTGATCCGCGAGCGCGCCGGCAGGATCCTCGACGGCCTGCCTGTCAACGAGGAGTTCAACTGGGTGAAGCACGTGTCCGTGGAACTCACGGGCCAGATGCTCGCCACGCTCTTCGGCGTGCCCCAGGAGGACCGCCACAAGCTCGTCTACTGGTCCGACGCGACCCAGGCGATCGGTGATCCGGACTTCTTCGAGACGCCCGAGGCCGGTTTCGCCGAACTGTGGAAGTGCTGGGAGTACTTCGACGCGGTCTGGAAGGAGCGCGCGGCGCAGAGCGAACCGGGTGACGACCTCATCTCCATGCTCGTGCACGGCGAGGCCACGAAGGACATGCCGCCGAACGAGTATCTCGGCAACATCCTGCTGCTCATCGTCGGCGGCAACGACACGACCCGGAACTCGATCTCCGGTGGCCTGCTCGCCCTCAACGAGCACCCGGACCAGTACGAGAAGCTGCTGCAGAATCCGGGGCTGGTGGAGACCATGGCGCCGGAGATCATCCGCTGGCAGTCGCCGGTCGCGCACATGGCGCGCACGGCGCTGCGTGACACGGAGCTCGGCGGCAAGCAGATCCGCGAGGGCGACAAGGTCGTCATGTGGTATCTGTCCGGCAACCGCGACAGCGACGAGATCGAGCACGCCGACCGCTTCCTCATCGACCGCGAGAATCCGCGCAAGCATCTCTCCTTCGGCTTCGGTATCCACCGTTGCCTCGGCAATCGCCTCGGCGAGATGCAGCTGCGGATCATCTGGGAAGAGATCCTGAAGCGCTTCGGAAAGATCGAGGTGACCGGTGACCCCGTCTATCTGAAGTCGAGCTTCATCAACGGCATCCGGGAGCTGCCGGTCACCATCCGGGCCTGAGCCGCCGCCGGCGTGCCTGCGCCTGTCGCTGCACGGCTGTGACGCGCTTCACGGTCCGCCCCCTGCCAGCTGTCATGCTCTCGACGTACCCCGGGCTCCGGCCCGGGGTCCCTTCCCGAAGGCAGAGGGCGTCAGATCATGAAGCCGGATCCGGGGACGGCAGGGCCGCGAGTGCTGCTCGTCGGGTCGGATGACACCACTCGCGCGCGACTCACCGCGGCACTGCCCGTCGAGCTGCAGCCGGCCCTGTGCCGCTGCGAGGCGCTGCTGCCCGAGGCGGTGCTCTCGGAGGCGCGGGACCAGGACGCGGGCATCGTCCTGCTCGGCGCCGAGCTGCCGCCGACGGATCGCGCGCGTCTGCTCGACGGGCTCCGCGCCGTCGAGGACCTGCTCCTGATCACCCTGGGCCCGGAAGACTCCCCCGGCGCTGCGCCTGCCGGCGACGATCACCTGCGTCCGGAGGACGATCCCGGTCGTTTCCTGGCCCGCTGCATCCGCGAGGCCCGGCTCCGGCGAGCTGCTCGCGAGGCCGCCCGGCGTGCGGAGCGCATGGCTGCCGTGGCGGAAGCCTCGGGGGGCGTCGCCCACGATTTCGGCAATCTGCTGCAGGTCATCAGGGGGCAGACCCAGTTGCTGCGCGCGAACCTCGGGGACGGCGGCGCGACGGGTGCGCGGCTGGCTGCCATCGAAGGTGCGACGGATCAGGCGCTCGCGCTCGTGCGTCGCCTCCTTGCGCTCGGCGTGGATTCCTCGTCGCAGCCGCGCAGCGTCGCCGTCGACGAGCTGCTCTCCGGCCTCGCGCCGATCCTGTCCGCGCTGCTCTCCTCGGGTCAGTACGTGGAGTACGACCTCGACTGCGAGGGCGCGCGGATCCTGGTGGATCCACCCGCCTTCGAGCAGGCCCTGCTCAATCTCGTGACGAACGCGGGGCATGCCATGGGCGCTGGCGGCTGTGTCCGCGTCAGGAGCCGGCGCCGTCTGCTTCCTCGACCTGCGGAGGTCGACGGACTTCCCGCCGTGATCATCGAGATCGAAGACGATGGTTGCGGCATGCCGCGCGAGGTGGCAGAACGTGCGTTCGAGCCCTTCTTCAGCACGAGATCCGCGACGGAGGGCAGCGGTCTCGGACTCAGTTCCGTGCTGGAGGTCGTGCAGCGGTTCGGCGGCAATGCCGCCATCGAGTCCGAACCGGGGCAGGGAACGACGGTGTGCCTGACCCTGCCCGAGCATGGTGCCGACGGGTTCGGTGCACCGAAGGGCAGGGAGGCGCAGGAAGACCATGCGCGCAGCCGGGAGCACCACTTGATCCTCTTCGTAGACGACGAACCGCTGGTGGTGAACGTCGTCCGGAACATCCTCGAGCGGGCGGGCCATGCCCACATCATCGCGGCGAACGCCGACGAGGCCGAAGCGGCCTTCGACGCGCACGGCGGGCGGATCGATCTGCTGATCACCGACGTCATGATGCCCGGCCGCAACGGCCGCGAGCTCTACGAGGCGCTGTGCGCGAAGCAGCCGGATCTCCCGGTCGTGTTCGTGTCCGGGTTCGTCGACGATCCGCGTTTCGCCGAAGTGATGCAGGATGCCGACCGTCAGCGCCTCGTGCCGAAACCCTTCCGGCCGACGCAGCTGCTCGAAGTCATCGAGGACGTCCTGCAGACCTCCCGGGCGCCCACGCAGCCCTAGGCGCCCGCCCTCCGTTGCACTACGATTTCGCGGCCGCTCGGCAGGCATGGTTCGATGGGTGAGCCGGGGTTTCGAGCTTCCGGAGGAAGGGAGCCGGCGAACGCCGCGACAGGGAGCGCGAAGCGCGGGTCGTGGCCGGAAGAACCTCAGCTTCCCAAGCTGATGATGCGGGGTGAGCCGGGGTTTCGAGGTTGCGCAGCAAGCTCGCCGGCGAACGCCCGGACAGGAAGTCCGCGCCGGGGGTGATCCGGAAGTGAAGGGTCGCGCCATGGATGGCGGAGCTGACGGTCGCTCAGGGCTGTACCGGTGCGGGAATCGAACCCGCCGAAGCAGGCCTGCCGCTCATGCGGGCATAGTTCAATGGTAGAACCTCAGCTTCCCAAGCTGATGATGCGGGTTCGATTCCCGCTGCCCGCTCCATACACAAGTCCCCTGCACCCGCTCCATCCCACCTCGATCTCCCACCAGGCGCGCGACCGCTGCGAGATATCCGCCTGGGCGAACTCGCGGCCCCCGGTGGTGCTTCACGATTGTTACGTTACACAGTAACATCCCGGCCCTCCGGTGCCCGGCGAGCCCTCGCTGCCGCCAGCCGCTTCCGCTCCAGCTCGAGGAATTGCAATGCACAAGATCCG
>JAZBPO010000367.1:0-21136 GCA_036351675.1 Pseudomonadales bacterium | reverse complement strand
GCGGCGCGCGTCGGGCGGTGCGATACTCCGGGCGGCCGCATCACGGGGATCGCGGCGTAGCAAGGGAACGAGGGAGAGGGCACATGAGTGCAGCAGGAACCTGGAACATCACGACCAAGTCGCCCATGGGCAGCCAGGATGGCACGCTCACGCTCGAGGTCGACGGCGATTCGCTGACGGGCAAGATGAGCGGCGCCCAGGGCGACATCGCGCTGGAGGAAGGCAAGGTCGACGGAGACTCCGTCTCCTGGGTCGCCAACCTGACCCAGCCCATGCCCATCAAGATCGAGGCCGAAGGCAAGGTGGACGGCGACGCGATCTCCGGCTCCATGAAGCTCGGTGCCTTCGGGACGGCGACCTTCGAGGGTTCGCGCGCCTGAGGTGGCTTGCGTTCGGACGGGTGTGAGGCAGCGAACCCCGCCTCCCACCTGTTCAACGGTCGATCCACCGGTCGGGTCGGAGTCGATTTCCGCTCGCGGAAATCGACTCCGACCCTGTGACCTGACCCTGTGACCTGAGATCGACGCCGACCCTGCGGTCTCCCGTTCCGAGCGGCGGCAGCGCTCCGGACCTCCCACCCGTTCGAACGAAGCCAACCCCTGAACCACAGGCCGTTTTCCCCGTAGAGTAGCCACACGCCCGCCCCCACGGAGCTTCCCATGCACGGCGAAGACGCCCTCGTCGAGATCATCCTCTATCTGGGCGCAGCCCTGCTGATGGTCCCGCTCGCGCGTCGCCTCGGCATCGGCAGCGTGCTCGGCTACCTTCTCGCCGGCGTCGCGGTGGGCCCGCCGCTCCTCGGCCTCGTCGACGACACGGAGCGCGTGCTCCACATCGCGGAGTTCGGCGTGGTCATGCTCCTGTTCGTGATCGGCCTGGAGCTTCAGCCACGACGGTTGTGGGTGCTGCGCAACGCCATCTTCCTGCAGGGCGGTGCCCAGGTACTCGCGACGACCCTCGTGGTGGGGGCCGGTGCGGCCTGGTTCCTCGACTCGCTCGTCGCCGGCCTGGTCGTGGGCTTCGCCCTGTCCCTGTCCTCCACGGCCTTCGTGCTGCAGACGCTCGCCGAGCGCAGGCAGCTAACGAGTGCACCCGGCCGCGCGTCCTTCGGCATCCTCCTGTTCCAGGACCTCGCCATCATCCCCGCCCTCGCCATCCTGCCGTTGCTCGCGGGCGAGTCCCGCGACGCGGGCCTGGTCTGGTGGCAACCGGTGCTGGCCGTGGCCGCCGTGCTCGTCGGTGGCCGCTACGGGCTGCGGCCGCTGCTGCGCGTGATCGCGAGTACGGGGATCCACGAACTGTTCACGGCCGCCACGCTGCTGCTCGTGCTCGGTACGGCCCTGCTCATGGTCGAGGTCGGTCTGTCGCCCGGGCTGGGCGCCTTCCTCGCCGGTGTGCTGGTCGCCGATTCGGAGTTCCGCCATCAGCTCGAGACGGACGTCGAGCCCTTCAAGGGCCTGCTCCTCGGCCTCTTCTTCATGGCCGTCGGCATGAGCGTGGACATGCAGCTGCTGGCGTCGGCCCCGTTGCTGCTTCTCGGCCTCGCGAGCGGCCTCGTGCTGGTCAAGGTGGCCGTGCTCTGGGTCCTCGGCCGCCTCACCGGCTCCGCCGGCCGCGACGCCCTTTCCACGGCGCTCTTCCTCGCCCAGGGCGGCGAGTTCGCCTTCGTCCTGTTCGGCCGCCCCGCGGCGCGGGACCTGCTCGACAGCGTCGTGATCGACACGCTCACGCTCGCCGTGATCCTGTCCATGGCCGCCACGCCGCTGCTCTTCGCCCTCGACGGCTGGCTGCGGCGCCGCGGCGAGGCGGTGCCGGAGGTGCCGACGGAAGTGCCCGACGACGTCGAGCACGAGGTGGTGATCGCGGGCTTCGGGCGCTTCGGCCAGATCGTCGGACGCCTCATGTCCATGACCGGCTACCACTTCACCGCCATCGACGACGACCCCGCCGACGTGGAGTTCGTGCGCCGTTTCGGTCACTCCGTCTACTTCGGTGATCCCCGCCGCGCGGACGTGCTCCGCGACGCCCATGTGGACCGGGCGCGGCTCTTCGTCATCGCCGTGGACGACGTGCAGAAATCCATCGAGATCGCCGAGGTGATGCGCGAGGCCTTCCCGTCGACGCCGATCCTCGCGCGCGTACGGAACCGCAACCACGCCTTCCACATGCGCGATCTCGGCGTGCGCTACGTCGTCCGCGACACGCTGCTCTCCGCCGTGGAGACCGGCGGCGAAGCGCTCCGCGTGCTGGGCATGGACGACGCGCGCGTGCGTCGGTCGACGGCGCTGTTCCTCGAGCACGACGCGCGGACCCTCGAGGAGCAGTACGCGCTGCACCACGAGGGTGAGGATCTCGTCCAGAGCGCACGGGAAGCCGCGGCGGAGCTGCGGCGTCTGTTCGAGGCGGATGCGGGGGCCGGCGTGTCGACCGGTGCGCTCGCGTCCACGCCGGGGGAGCTGCAGGAGGGTCAGGAGTCGGTGCGGTAGCGCCATCGCGGCTGCGATTGCTCGTGCATCCCCGAGCTCCGCCGATCCCGTTTCCCGGACAGCACGAGCGGGTGCGTCGCGCGACCGACGCACCCGACAGCGACGATACGATCGCGCCGTCGCGGGATCCTAGCGCCCGGACTCCTGCGGCGGTCGGAAGTGCGCAGCGGCCTCGCGCACCAGGGCATGGCCCGCATCGGAGATGCCGGCGGCGACGAACAGCGCACGGCGGCCACTGGCGCGCTCTGCTCGCTCGCCGAGGCGCAGCGGGACGAAGCCGCAGGCACCCCAGAAGCGCCGGGTCTCCGCACTGTCCCCGAAGCTCGACGTGAGCAGGTCCACGCCCCGGGCTGCGGCCTCCGAACGGAGCGTGGCGATCAGGCGCGCACCGATTCCCCGACGGCGGAGCGACGCATGCACGGCGATGCGCTGGATGCGCACGGAGCGCAGCCTGGCGCCCGCTTCGAAGCCCAGGCGCTCCGCGAGGATGCCGGCGCCGAGCTGGCCGCGCGGCCGGCGCTCGCCCCGGACCATGGCCGAGGCGAGCTCCCGGGACAGTCCCCCTTCCTCGATCGTCAGGGCGCAGGCCGCCGGCGCATGGTCCGCACCCGCCTGCCAGACGGACACGGCGGCGTCGTCGAGCATGCGCAGGAGATCGGCGGGTCGGGTCTGGTAGTGCGCCTCACGCAGCAGGCCGTACACCGCGGCGAGGCGCTGCTCGTCGCCGGCGAGGGTCTCCGCCGAGACCCGTCCGGCGGCGCGGTCCGCCGCAGCCGGCCGAGCGGCCTCCGCATCGAGCAGCAGCAGCTGCGCCGCGAGCCGTTCCAGGGGGTCGCCCGGTGGCCAGCGCAACGGAGTGAACAGCCGCTGCTGCCGGAGGGGGCGCTCGCCGAGCGCCTCGAGTGCCGGCAGCAGACGCAGGCGGAAGGCCTGGCCCGTGCCCTCGTAGCCGTGCTCCGTGGTCGCGAGCACGAGGTGCTCGACGTCCCGCGCGAGGCGAAGCAGCTCCGGGCCCCCCAGCGTCGCGGCCTCGTCCACGATCAGGCGCGACGGCAGCGCGCGACCGGCGCCGAGCGCTTCCGGGTCGACGAAGCGCAGGCGCCCGGCGTCGACGCCGAGGCGTTCGCAGCGCGCCCGCGCGTGGGCCAGGAGGGTGGCGCTGCCCGAAGGTTGGGCGGCGGTCACGGCGATCCGTGCGTCCGGCGGCAGCGCCGCGAGGGCGTCGGCCGCGGCCAGGCCGAGTGCTGCCGACTTGCCGCGGCCACGGTCGGCGCGCAGGGCGAGGATGCCCGGCGCCTCGAGGAGCGTCGCCCGGATGGCTGCGACCGCCTCCTGCTGCGCTTCCGAGCAGGGTTCCGCCGGATCACTCAGGCTGTTCGCCAGCGGCCGCGCAGCCGGGCGCCACTGCTCCGGCGTGCTGACGCGTACGGTGCCGTCCCGGCGTGCCGCCGCGAGCAGCAGGCGCCGGAAACGATCGATCGACGGGCGTGGCGGGTCGGCCGGGACGTCGAGCCAGAGCAGTTCGCCGCCGCTGCCGACGGCGCCGAGGGCGGCACCGAGGCGATTGGCGTCCACCCCGTCGCGCGGATCGACGACCACGGCGCGGAGCTCGCGTCCGACGATGCGGTTCGCGTGCGGCGCGTCGTGGTGTGGACCGCCGATCCAGAGCGTGTCCGCGCCGGGCGGTCGCCCGGCCAGAGCGGCGCGCAGAATGGCGGGGCGGGGGCCCGCGAGCAGCGTCGCCTGTCGTGGCGCGGGCGCAGTCATCGGTTGCTCCGGTCCGTAACGGTGGTGATGATCGCGAGGTCGTCAGGGAGAGGAAGATACGCAATGCCGAGCAGCGAGCACGAAACGCTGGTGGCCATGCTCCGGGCCGGACCCGCCTCCGCCGACGCGCTGGCGGACATTCCGGCCATGCGGACCAGCATGGAGACCATGATGGCGGCCCTGCCGCTCGCGCCCGGCACCACGTGCGAGGACGACGATGCGGACGGCGTCCCGGTGAGCTGGGTGACCGCGCCGGGCACGGATGCGGGGCGGGTGGTGCTGTACCTCCATGGCGGGGGCTACGTGATCGGCTCGCGGGCGACGCATCGCTCCCTCGCTTCGCGCATCTCCGCGGCGTCGGGCGCGCGGGTGCTGCTCGTGGAGTACCGGCTCGCGCCGGAGCATCCCTTCCCCGCCGCCGTGGACGATGCGCTCGCGGCCTGGAACTGGCTCCTCGCGCGCGCCGTCGACCCGTCTCGGGCCGCGGTCGCCGGCGATTCCGCCGGTGGCGGCCTCGCCCTCGCGCTGCTCCAGCGCATCCGCGCGTCCGGTGTGCCCATGCCCGCCTGTGCCGTGTGCCTGTCTCCCTGGGCGGATCTCGAGGGCACCGGGGAGAGCGCTGCGCCCGGCGCGGTCGACGATCCCATGGTGACCGTGGAAGGGCTCCGCGTCATGGCCGGGCACTACGTCGGCGACGCTGCAGCGCAGCCCCTGGCGTCGCCGATCCACGCCGACTACGAGGGCTTCCCGCCGCTGCTCGTGCAGGTCGGCACGCGGGAAGTGCTGCTCTCCGATGCGCGCACCGTTGCCGCGAAAGCGCGTGCGGCGGGCGCGGAGGTCACGCTCGAGGAGGAGGCGGGCCTGATCCACGTCTGGCAGGCGTTCCCGGGCGTGCCCGAATCCGACGCCGCCGTGGCCCGCATCGGCCGCTATCTCGATCGACAGCTGGGCTGAACGCGCCGCCTTCAGGCGAGGGTGCTTCGCGCCGTGGAGCCCGGACGCCAGGGGAGCGGCGCGCGATAGACGAAGGGCTGCAGCGGTAGTTTCCGGAGCCAGGCGATCCAGAACTCGCAGTCCTCGATCGTCATCTCCTCGAAGCGCGTGGGGTGGTCGTCGATGCGCTCCGGCAGGGCCTCGGAGATCTCCCGGGCCTGCATCTCGTCGAACACGCGCTCGCGCCAGCCGGCGATGATCTCGGAGCCCCGCAGCTCTTCCATGCCCTCGAAGATGCCGCGGGCGACGTCTTCCGGTTGCCAACCCCTGTGGAACCGTTCGCGGACGAAGGTCGGACGCGAGCGGTGCTTCCACTCACGCAGGGAGGCGACGAAGAGCGTCGCGTGGCCGGAGAGTTCGAGACCGAAGGGCATGCCGCGCCCGTCGGCGTCTTCCCTGGCCTCCCAGTGCCGGTCGAGGACCAGCGTCACGCGCACGGCGTCGCGCGCGACCGACGCCTCACAGCCGCTGGGACGATCCGGCGACAGGGCGTCGAGCAGGTCGTGGGCGAAATCGTTGGCGATGTTGCGTCGATAGCGCGACGGCCGGATGCGCAGCGTCACTGGTGAGATCCCGGGTGGAGACGCGCCGAGCTTACAGCCCCGGTCAACCCTCGAGCCACTTCGTGGGCCCCCGGTTCCGCCTGCACGCGCCGCCAGTCCTGTCGGCGTGCGCGTCGGAATCGCGGAGAGTCGGCGTCAGGGCCGAGCGGGTCTGTCGCCCAGACCGAGCGCCGTCCGCAGCACCGTCTCCACCCGCTCGGCGAACACGAACTCGAGCGCCTCCTTCACGGAATCGGGCAGCTCCGCCAGATCGTTCTCGTTCTGCTTCGGCAGCACGATCGTGCGCATGCCGGCACGATGCGCCGCGAGCACCTTCTCCTTGATGCCGCCCACGGGTAGTACGAGACTGGTGAGCGTCACCTCGCCGGTCATGGCGAGGCCGGAGCGCACGGCCTTGCCCGTGAACAGGCTCGCGAGCGCCGTGACCATGGTGACGCCGGCGGAGGGGCCGTCCTTCGGGACGGCGCCGGCCGGCACGTGCACGTGCACGCCGGTCGCCTCGATCTCGTCGCGCTCGATGCCGAGGCAGGGGGCCGCGGTCCAGAGCCAGGAGCGGGCCGCGCGCACGGATTCCTGCATGACGTCGCCGAGCTGGCCCGTGAGCAGGATCTTGTCCTCACGCGGCACCTTGGCGGCCTCGACGTAGAGCACGTCGCCGCCGGTCTCGGTCCATGCGAGGCCCGCCGCGACGCCGGGCGTCAGCTCGCGCCGGGCCTCCTCGGGGAAGAACTTCTCCGGTCCGAGCAGATCCGTCAGCAGCTCGCGCGTGACCACCGTCGGGGCGGAGCCGTCCTCGAGCAGACGCCGCGCGGTCTTGCGCGCGACGCGGCCGAGGTTGCGTTCGAGATTGCGGACGCCGGCCTCGCGCGTGTAGCGGGCGATGATCGCCGCCATCACGTCGTCGCCGATGGTGAGCTGGTCCTCGGCGAGGCCCGCGTCCGTGCGCTGACGCGGCAGCAGGTAGCGCTCGGCGATCGAGATCTTCTCCGCGTCCGAGTAGCCCGAGAGGCGGATCACCTCCATGCGGTCGAGGAGCGGGCGCGGGATCGTGTCGAGGCTGTTTGCGGTGGTCACGAAGAACACCTTCGACAGGTCGAAGGGCAGGTTCAGGTAGTTGTCGCGGAAGGCGTCGTTCTGCGCCGGGTCCAGGATCTCCATGAGCGCTGCCGACGGATCACCGCGGAAGTCGTGGCCGAGCTTGTCGATCTCGTCGAGCATGAGCAGCGGATTCGCGACCTCCGCCCGGCGCACGGCCTGCAGGATGCGACCCGGCATGGCGCCGATGTAGGTGCGGCGATGGCCACGCAGTTCCGCCTCGTCGTGCAGGCCGCCCACGGCGAGACGCTCGAAGCGTCGGCCTATGGCGCGCGCGATGGACTTGCCGAGGGAGGTCTTGCCGACGCCGGGTGGTCCCACGAAGCACAGGATCGGTGCCTTCGCCTGCGGATTCATGCGCATCACCGCGAGGAACTCGAGGATGCGCTCCTTCACGTCCGCGAGGCCGTGGTGATCCTCGTCGAGCACCTGCCGGGCGTGCGCCAGATCGAGGTTGTCCTCCGTCGTCGCGGTCCAGGGCAGTTCGGCGATGAGCTCCAGATAGCTGCGCGTCATCTGGTAGTCGGGTGCCTGCGCGGAGAGGCGGGCGAGGCGTTTGAGCTCGCGCTCGGCCTCCGTGCGCACGACTTCCGGCAGTTCCAGCGCGGCGATGCGTCCGCGCAACTCCGCGATCTCGTCGTCGTCGTCGGACTCGCCGAGGGCCTCCTCGATGGTCTGCTTCTGCTGGCGCAGCAGCGCCTCGCGCTGCTGTTTCTCGATGCCCTGGCTGGCACGGTCGGCGATCTCCCGCCGCACCTGGTTCACGGCGAGTTCGTGCTCGAGGATCTCGTAGAGGCGCTCGAGCACGTCGCGCAGCGTGTCCGCCTCGAGCACCTGCTGCTGGCGCTCGACGGACAGGTTGGCCAGCGATGCCATGCGGTAGTGCTGGGCGAGCGTGTCGCGGATCGACAGGACGAGCTGGTCGAACATGGCCTCGCCGCCGCGCGGGTCGATCAGTTCGGCGATGGCGCGGCCGAGGCGGTGATTCTCGCGCACCAGGGCGTCGATGGCGGGACCTTCGCCGGCGGGCGCCTCGAGGAGTTCGAGATCGGCTTCGAGGTATGCGTCACGGTCGCGAAGGGCGGTCATGCGCGCTCGCTGCCGCCCCTGCACCAGCACCTGCATGCCGCCGTCGCCGCGCTCGACGCGGCGGATCGTGACGATGGTACCGACCGTGTGCAGGTCCTCGGCCCCCGGATGCTCCTGCTCTCCGTCGCGCTGCGCGACGCAGAACAGCTGCGCTTCGCCCGCGCTCTCGGCTGCCGTGGCCGCCTCGACGGCGGCGACGGACGCGGGGCGGCCCACCGCGAGTGGCGCCGCGAGCTGCGGGAACACGACGGTGTTCTTCAGTGGGAGTAGGGGGAGGGAGGTGCTCATCGGGGGCTCCAGGGCGCGACCAGATGGATGTGGCGCCCCCGACGCGGGATTTCAAGCGCGGCGGAGTCTCAGCGCAGCTGGATACCACCGCCGGGCATGCCACCGCCGGGATTGCCGCCCCCCGGCAGGCCGCCCTGACCCGGGACGATGAGCCCCGAGGCCGCCTCGCGGCGCATCTCCTGCAGTTGCCGGACCGCGTCCTGCACGGCGTCCTGGGCGAGATCGCCGAACTTCTCGGCGGCCTCGCCGAGAGAGCCGGCCTCGATCTCGAAGCTGATCGGCAGGCTGCCGGCGGGCGTCATGAGCGACGCCTGGCCGACGAACAGCACCGGGCGTGAGGCGTCCGGGGCACCGTTCGCGTCCACGGGAGTGAGGCGCTGGATCGTGCCCACGCGCCGATCGGTGAAGATCTCCTCGTGATAGAGATCCTCGACGTTCATGGTGATGTCTTCGCCGCTCGCTTCGCTCACGTCTCGCTCCGGTTGGCAGTTCGATCATCCGGGAATGATGCCGGACGGGAAGCGCGCTGCCAAAACGGGCGTCGCATCGCGACGCTACCCGCGCAGGCTCGGTGGTACACCCTGCAGGTTGTCCGCCGCGTTCATGCCGACCCGATCGCCGATCGTCTCGACCTCGCTGCCTGCCATGTCAGGGTGGCGGAAATTGCAGGCTGTCAGGCCGCCGTCGACGACCAGCGCCTGGCCGGTCACGAAGCTCGACTCGTCCGAGGCCAGGAACAGGGCCGCGTTGGCGATGTCCTCGGGCTCTCCGGCACGCGGGATGGGCTGGATCTTCTCCAGCACCGGTCGCACGGCCTCCGCCCAGTCGACGTTGGCACCGGGGTCGAGGGCCTTCGCACCGGCGAAGATCGGCGTGGCGATGCCGCCGGGGCAGATCGCGTTGGCGCGGATCGAGTGGGGACCCAGTTCGAGGGCCACGGAGCGAGTGAGGCCGATCACCGCCGACTTGATGCCGCTGTAGACGTGCGGGCCGTAGCCGCCGCGCAGGCCGGCGACGGAGGCGGTGGAGATGATGCTGCCGCCGCCCCGGGCCTTCATGAGGGGCGCCGCGTGTTTCATGCCGAGGAGCGGGCCCGTGAACATGGCGCCCCAGGTACTGGCGTAGGCATCTCCCGTGTCGGTCTCGTCGACGAGGCCCGCCACGCCGCCGAAGCCGGCGTTGTTGAACAGACAGTCGAGGCCGCCGAAGCGCTCCACTGCCAGGTCGATCATGGCCTTCACGTCGGCTTCGACGGCGACGTTGGTGGTGACGAAGGCGACCGCATCGCCGAGTTCCCGAGCGAGGGCCTCGCCCTTCTCGGTCTGCAGGTCTGCCGCCACCACCCGCGCGCCCTCGGCGACGAAGCGCTTCACCGTGGCCGCGCCCATGCCGCTCGCCGCGCCCGTGATCACCGCGATCTTGCCGTCCAGTCGTCCCATGCCCGTTCTCCCCCTCCGCGCGTTCCGCAACGATGCCATCGAGTCGCAGAAAGTGCTTCCCTTGCGCGGTCCCGGGCCTCACACTGCGCCTGTGCCGCCTGGATACCGGTCTTCGTGCGGCCATCGGTAGCAACTCCCTCCGGCAGTTCCCGACCCTTGCTCAATCGATTTCACGTTGCCTGACCGGCGGGCGACACGCGGAGCGTGCGTCACGAGGCCGTGTCAGGAGACGTCATGTCCGCTTTCCAGGATCTCGGCCTGATGGCCGAGCTCGTTCGTGCCGTGGCCGACGAAGGCTATGCGACCCCCACGCCCGTGCAGGCGCGCGCCATCCCCACGGTCCTCGAGGGCCGCGACCTGATGGCCGCGGCCCAGACGGGTACCGGCAAGACCGCCGGCTTCACCCTGCCCATGCTCCAGCGGCTGATGAAGACGCGCCCGGAGGGCCGGCGTCACGTCCGTGCCCTCGTCGTGGTGCCGACGCGCGAGCTCTGCGCCCAGGTCGCCGAGAGCGTGCGCACCTACGGCGCGCACCTTCCGCTGCGTGCGGTCACGATCTTCGGCGGCGTCGGCATGCACCCGCAGATCAAGGCGTTGCAGCGCGGCGCCGACATCGTCATCGCGACGCCCGGCCGACTTCTCGATCTCGCCGGTCAGAAGGCCGTGGATCTCTCCCGCGTCGAGATCCTCGTGCTCGACGAGGCCGACCGCATGCTCGACATGGGCTTCATCCACGACATCAAGCGCGTGCTCGCGCTGCTGCCGAAGCAGCGCCAGAACCTGCTGTTCAGCGCGACCTTCGCGCCGGAGATCCGCGCCCTCGCGCAGTCCATGCTCCAGAACCCGGCGCAGATCGACGTGGCGCCGCGCAACAGCGCCGCCGAGACCGTGCGCCAGCTGGTCTATCCGGTGGAGGCGTCGCGCAAGTCCGCGGCGCTCGCGCATCTCGTCCGCGAGGGCAACTGGTATCAGTGCCTGGTGTTCACGCGCACCAAGCACGGGGCCAACCGGCTCGCGCAGAAGCTCGACAAGGCCGGCCTCGAGGCCGAGGCGATCCACGGCAACAAGAGCCAGAACGCCCGTACGCGCGCCCTCGAAGGCTTCAAGTCGGGCCGCGTGCGCGTGCTCGTGGCGACGGACATCGCCGCGCGCGGCATCGACATCGACGGTCTGCCGCACGTGGTGAACTTCGACCTGCCGCACGTCCCGGAAGACTACGTTCACCGCATCGGTCGTACCGGCCGCGCGGGCGCCGAAGGCGAGGCGGTCTCTCTCGTCTCGCCCGAGGAGCGCAAGCAGCTCCGTGCCATCGAGAAGCTCATCGCGCGAGATCTGCCGCGGGCCGAGCTCCAGGGCTTCGCCGCCGATCTGCCGGCCGACGGTCCTGGCGACCGCGCGCACCAGGGTCCCCGCGCCGGAGGCCGCGGTCAGGGTGGCGGTCAGCGCGGCCGTGGCCAGGGCGGCGGTCAGCGTCGTGGCCAGGGGGGCGGCCAGGGCGGCGGCAATCGTGGCCAGGGTGGGCAGCGTCGGGGTCGCGGCTCCGAGGCGGCGCAGGCGCGCGATGGCGGCAGCGCCGGCGGCGCGGGCCGTCGCCGCCGCGGGGGCCGCAACCGTTCGAGCACCGCTCAGGCGTCGTGACCGCGGGGCCGCTGGAGTTCCACGCCGGGCGTCGCGTGCGCGAGCACGTGGCGCGCGAGGGCTTCCGCCTCGAGGACTTCCCGACCCTCCTGGGCGCCGCCGGCGGACCCAAGTGGCTGGTGCTCTACGGCCTCGACCGCGTGCTCGCGCCGCGGGTGCGTGCGGCGGCCTCCACGGCACGCCCTGTGGACCTGATCGGCTCCTCCATCGGTGCCTGGCGTTTCGCGGCCTGGCTGCACGACGCCCCGGTCGCGGCCCTCGACCGCCTTTTCGAGACCTACGTCGACCCCGAGCCCTTCGAGCGCCCGCTCGCCAGCTACGACGCCTTGTTCCGACGCTATCTCGAGGCGCTCTTCGGGGACGCCGGAGCAGCGGAACTGCTGGCCTGCACGAATGCGCGCCTGCACGCGATCGTCACGCGCTTTCCGGAGTCGGCGCTGCCGCACCTGGTCCAGCTCGGTCTGGCCGCGGCGCGCAATGCGGTCTCTCGCGAGCGCTTCCTCGCGGCAGCGGAGCGCGTCGTGGTCGGCAGCGCACCGTTGCCCGGAGCCCTGCAGGCGGCCTGGCCCCATCGCCATCTCCCGCTCGCTGCGGACAACCTGGTTCCCGCGCTCATGGCGACGGCGGCGGTCCCCGGCATGATCGCGCCGGTCCGCGACCTCGAGCCCGGGTCTCGCGCCGTCGACGGAGGCATCATCGACTATCACTTCGACGGCTCGCAGACCGCCGGGGGCTTCGTGCTCTATCCGCACTTCCGTGCGACGCTGACGCCGGGCTGGTTCGACAAGGCCTTCGCCGGACGCCAGCGCCAGGCGGCGGAGATCGACGAGCTGCTGCTGATCTGCCCGAGCGCGGAGTTCGTCGCGTCGCTCCCACAGGGGCACATCCCGGATCGCGGCGACCCGCGGCGCCTCCCTGGCGTCGCCTGCGCCGAGAGCTGGCGTGCCGCCGGCGAGGCCTCGCACCAGCTCGGCGAAGCGCTCGAAGAGATCCTCGACCGCGACCGCATCCCCGAACTCCTCGCCGCAACCTGAACGCGCGACCCTGGGTCAGCTGTTCAGGTTCGTTGCCGGGCGGGGCGGATCAGAAGGGGATGTCGTCGTCGAAGTCGCTCGCGTCGGCGGCGCCGTCGTAGGAATCGGCCGGGGGCGTGTCGCCGGTGCCGGCGTCACCGTCCAGACGCTCCAGGCGCCAGCAGTCGAGGTTCACCCACCAGTCCGTGACGCCGTCGCGCTTGCGCGTGTACTCGCGGCCGCGGAGATCGAAGTGCACGCGCACCTGCTGGCCGACCTCGTAGTCGTCGAGCAGCTCGCACTTGTCCTGCACGACCTGGAACTTCACGGTCTGCGGATACTTGCCGTCCTCGATCTCCAGCGCGAATTCGCGCTTGCGGAAGGAATCGCTGACCTGGTCGGTGGCGAGGATCGCGCGCAGCTTGCCCTCGGCCTGATAGCCCTTGCTCATCTGCTGTGTCCGTCGTGTCGTCTGGCTGACCGTAGCGAGCCGGCCCTCACCGTCGGCGAGGCGGGCTCGGTACCCGGGTGTGCTGTCGAGTTCAGTCGGCCTGCCAGCTCGGGCGCGCCTTCACGGCGTCCCACCAGCGCGTGATGTTGGGCAGGTCGTAGGGCAGCGTCTGCTGCGTGCGCTGGGCGAACTCGAGCGTGATGGCGAGCGTGATGTCGGCGATGCTGAAGCCGTGGTCCGTGAGGTATTCGGACTCGGCCAGACGCTGATCGAACAGGGGCAGGGTCTCTGCCGCTACCTTCGCCTGCACCTCGCCCCATTCCGGCACCACCTCCTCGCGATCCTTGAAGTAGCCCGTGATGTTGCGGAAGGCGGCGGCCACCGGCATGAGGAAGCTGATCTCCGCGCGGCGCGTCCACATCTCGACCTCCGCCTGCTCCTCCGCCGTGTCGCCGAACAGGCGCGGCTCCGGGTTCGTGCCCTCGAAGTAGCGGCAGATGGCGACGGACTCTGCGATGTACACGCCGTCGTCGAGTTCCAGAACCGGGATGCGCCCGAAGGGGTTCATCTTCTTGAAGGTGTCGGAGATGTTCTGGGCGCCACGCAGGTCGACTTGTTCCGTTTCCAGCTCCACGCCCTTCTCGGCGAGGAAGATCGCCACGCGGCGGTGGTTCGGGGTCGATTTCGTGGTGTAGAGCTTCATGGTCCTCTCCCGGGCGAAGCAGCATCGGGCGCAAGGATGCCCGGCGGGCTCGTCCTGCGCATCCCCCGGGGCTAACCTCTGCGCCTCGACCGAGGGAGGAGCCATCGCCATGCGCAATCGACGCGTCCTGATCCGCGAGCTGCCGAAGGGCAAGCTCGGCCCCGAACACTTCGAGATGGACGAGGTCGATGTGCCCGAGCCCGGCCAGGGGGAGGTGCTCCTGCGCACGATCCTGCTGTCCCAGGACGCAGCGAATCGTGCCTGGATGCAGGGAGCGACCTATCGCGCCCCGGTGCAGGGTGGCGAGGTCATGTCCTCCGGCGCCGTCGCCGAAGTCGTCGCCTCGAAGCACGACGGGCTCGTGCCCGGGGATCTGGTCTGGGCCGACACGGGCTGGCAGGAGTACGCCGTGCTGCCCGCGCGGCAGGTGCAGAAGCAGCCCGATCATCGCCCCGTCTCGGAGCTGATCTCCCTGCTCGGCGTGGCCGGCAAGACGGCCTATCACGGCCTGCTCAACGTCGCCGGCATCCACGCGGGCGAGACGCTGCTCGTCTCCGCCGCCGCGGGCTCCGTGGGCTCCCTCGTCGGCCAGATCGGCAAGCTGCGCGGTGCACGGGTCGTCGGCGTCGCCGGTGGCCCCGAGAAGTGCGCCTGGGTGCGCGACGAACTCGGCTTCGATGCCTGCCTCGACTACAAGGACGAGTCCATGCCGTTGCCGAAGCAGGTCGCTGCGGCCTGCCCGGACGGTGTCGACGTCTACTTCGACAACACGGGCGGGCCGATCCTGCAGAGCGCGCTCTTCGCCATGAACAATCGGGGCCGCGTGTCCTGCTGTGGCGCCGTCTCCATGTACGACGGCAAGCCGCAGCCCGGGCCCTTCGGCGTGCCCGGCCTCATCGTCGTCAAGCGCCTGCGCGTGGAAGGCTTCATCGTCTCGGACTTCGCGCATCTCGACGCGGACGCGGAGTTCGACCTCGCGACCTGGGCCCGGGAGGGCAAGCTGAAGGTCGTGGAGGACATCTGGGAAGGCCTCGAGCAGGCGCCGGGCGGGCTGATCGATCTGCTCGCCGGCGGCAACCGGGGCAAGCGCATGATCCGCGTGGCGTCGGACCCCGCCTGAGCCCGGTCCGTTGGCCCGAGGCGGGCTTGAAGCCCTCCCGGGCGCCGGCGATGATCGTTTCAGTCACGTGCATTAGCGGCCCCGAGCCTGGGCGCCGTGAGAGTGAGGGGAGACCATGAGCACCGAGCGCGACCGCCTGCACAACCTGTTCCCGGACCTCGACTTCGACCCGGAGGCGCTGCGGGCGAAGTACCGCCACGAGCGCGACAAGCGCATCCGCGAGGACGGTGAGAGCCAGTACGTCGAGGCCGCCGAGACCTTCGCGCACTACGCCGACGAAGATCCCTACACGAAACCCGAGCCACGCGAGCCGCTCGAACTCGAGATCGACGTGGCCGTCATCGGCGGAGGCTTCTCCGGTCTCATGACCGCGGCGCGCCTGAAGGAGCGCGGCATCAGCGACTTCCGCGTCATCGAGGCGGGCGGCGACTTCGGCGGCACCTGGTACTGGAACCGTTATCCGGGCGCCCAGTGCGACATCGAGTCCTACTGCTACCTGCCGCTCCTCGAGGAGACCGGCTACATGCCGAAGGAGAAATACTCCTACGCGCCGGAGATCTTCGAGCACGTGCAGCGCATCGGCGAGTACTTCGACCTCTACCCGAACACGCTCTTCTCGACGCGCGTGCGCGAGGCGCGCTGGCTCGAGGACGAGGCACGCTGGCAGGTCACCACGGATCGCGGCGACGACATCCGCGCCCGCTTCCTTATCCAGGCGACCGGGCCGGCGAATCGGCCGAAGCTTCCGGGGATCCCGGGCATCGCCGACTTCGAGGGACACTCCTTCCATACGGCGCGCTGGGACTACGAGTACACGGGCGGCGACCACGACGGCGGCCTGACGAAGCTCGCCGACAAGCGCGTCGCGGTCATCGGCACCGGCGCGACGGCGATCCAGTGCGTGCCCTTCCTCGGCGCGCACGCGCAGCAGCTCTACGTGTTCCAGCGCACGCCGTCCTCCGTGGATCTGCGCGGCAACGAGCCGACAGACCCGGATTGGTACGCGACGCTCGGCCCGGGCTGGCAGCGGGAGCGACGCGAGAACTTCGCGGCGACGCTCCTCGGCCAGAACTTCGGCGAGGATCTGGTGAACGACGGCTGGACCGACATCGCGCGGCGCATCGGTCTGTCGCTGCGCCAGCGCAGCCCGGAGGAGGGCGATCTCGACATGGAGGAGATCATGCTCCGGTCCGAGATCGCCGACTTCCAGAAGATGAACGAGATCCGTGCGCGCGTGGACGCCGAGGTGCCCGAGGACCCGCAGGCGGCGGAGGCGCTCAAGCCCTGGTACCGCCAGTTCTGCAAGCGGCCGACCTTCAACGACGAGTACCTCGCGACCTTCAACCGGCCGAACGTGGAGCTGGTGGACGTCTCGGAGTCGAAGGGCGTCGAGCGCATCGCGGCGAAGGGGGTGGTGGCGAACGGCAGGGAGTACGAGGTCGACTGCATCGTCTTCGCCACGGGCTTCGAGATCACCACCGATGCGCATCGGCGCGTCGATTTCGACACGCTGGGCAGGAACGGCGAGTCGCTCTACGACCACTGGAAGGACGGCTTCCGCACGCTCCACGGCCTGTCGAGCCACGGCTTCCCGAACTGGTTCACGATCGGCATCAACCAGAACGGCCTGTCCCCGAACATGACCTCCATGTTCGACGATCAGGCCGTGCACGTGAGCTACGTCGTGAAGGAGGTCCTCGGCCGCGGCGCGAAGACCATCGAGGTCACGGAGGAGGCCGAGCAGGCCTGGGTCGACGAGATCGTCAAGCTCGCCGGGAGCGGCGCCACCGCCTTTCTCGAGGAATGCACGCCGGGCTACTACAACCGCGAGGGCAAGGTGGGGAAGGGCATCTCCATGCAGAACTCTGCCTATGCGCCCGGCATCAACGCCTTCAATGCGCTGCTAGCCGAGTGGCGGAAGAAGGGCGATCTCGAGGGCATGGAGCTCGGCTGAGCCGTGACCGGGGAGAGCATGCGAGCGGTCGTCGGCGCGGAGCTCGGCGGTCCGGAGCGCTACGAGCTGACGGAAGCGCCGAGGCGCGCGCCGGATGCCGGTGAAGTGGAGATCGCGATCTCCGTCGCCGGCATGGGCTACGTCGACGCGCTCATCGCTGCCGGTGGCTACCAGGTGAAACCGCCGACGCCCTATGTTCCCTCGCTCGAGTTCTCGGGCCGCATCGAGCGTCTCGGCGACGGGGTCACGGGCTTCGAAGTCGGCCAGCGTGTCGCTGCTGCGGCCTTCGGCGGCGGCCTCGCGGAATATGCAGTGGTGCCGGCTGCCGTCGTCGCACCGATTCCGGACGCGCTCGAGGCCGGCGCCGCCGCCGGCTTCACGACGAACTACATGACGGCCTGGCACGCGCTCGTGGATCGCGCCGGCCTGCGGGCGGGCGAGACCGTGCTCGTGCTCGGCGCCGCGGGCGGCGTGGGCGTCGCCGCGGTGCAGGTCGCCCGCCTCGCCGGGGCGCGCGTCATCGCCGGCGCCTCCACGGAGGCGAAGCGGGGCTGGGCCCTCGCGCAGGGCGCGCATGCCACCATCGACTACACGGACCCCGAGTGGCGCAAGGCGCTGAAGGGGCTGACGGACGGACGCGGCGTCGACGTCGTGTTCGACCCGGTCGGAGGCGATCTCCTAGAACCCGCCTTCCGTTCCCTCGCCTGGCGTGGCCGCCACCTCGTCATCGGCTTCACGGGCGGTCCGATCCCGGCGCTGTCCGTGAATCTCGCGCTCCTGAAGGGCGCTGCGTTGATGGGCGTCGATCTGCGCCAGTTCCAGAGCGTGCACGAAGCGGACGCCGCGCTCGCGATGCGCGGTCTCCTCTTCGACGCCGTGGGGCGCGGCGATCTGCGGCCACCGGTCGGTGCGCGCTACGCCTTCGAGGACTTCCGGGCAGCCATGGCGCAGGCGCTTTCGCGCGATGGCCTCGGCAAGACCGTGGTCGAGATCGCCGCGGAGGACGACGATGGCTGACGCAGTGCGCCACTGGCTCCTGAAGTCGGAGCCCGACGCCTTCTCCCTCGATGATCTGTTCGCCATGCCGAAGCGCACCGATCACTGGGACGGGATCCGCAACTACCAGGCCCGCAACTTCATGCGCGACGAGATGAAGAAGGGCGATCTCGCCTTCTTCTACCACTCGAGCTGCGCTGAACCGGGTGTGGTGGGCATCGTGAAGATCGTGCGTGAGGCCTATCCGGACCATACGGCCTTCGACCCGGATTCGAAGTACTTCGACGCGAAGAGCGACCCTTCGAGTCCGCGCTGGGTCATGGTCGACGTGCGCTATCAGCGGCGCCTGAAGCGGACCATCACGCTGGCGGAGATGAAGGCGAACCCGGACCTCGAGGGCTTCGGTCCGCTCAGGAAGGGTAACCGGCTCTCGATCATGCCCGTGGAGCAACGCCACTGGGACGCGGTACTCGCGATGGAGTGATCGGTGCCCGCTTCGTGTTCGCGGCCCCAGGGCTCCCTCGGCTGATCGAGCCATGTCGGTGCTCGAGCCTTCACTGTTGCCGGCGCAGGGACTTCGCCGGGCACCCGTGCCGAGGGAACGATCGATGCATCCAGTTCCGGAGAAGCGCCGCGCGCAGGCGTCCGGTGGCCGTCGCATCACCTCGGAAGCGGTATCGGCGAGCGCCAGAGCACGCGAGACCGAGTCAATGGAATCAACAGGTTGTCGCCCATGACACCGTCTGGACACCGGGATGAGCCTGCACCGTGGATCGACGGGGCGTCTGCCGTCTCGACGGGCACCGAGCACCCTTTTCGACCGCCGCGGAACGCACATGCCCCATTTCGGTCGCCTGCCGCGATCCGGGGCATCTGTCTTCGCAATCACTCGCCCCAGGGAGTCACACATTGAGCGATACCGATCTCTCGCGCCGAGAATTCCTCGCCCGCATCGACTGGGCGGCCCGCACGTCGCTCGTCACCCTCTCGATCCCCGCCATCCTCGGCGCCGCCACCCGGGCGCGGGCCGCCCAGGCCAGCGGCGCTGCGTTCTCGACCCTCGGTGCGGTCGAGGCCAGGGAGTTCGCCGCCATTGCAGCGCGCATCGTCCCGACGGACGAGACGCCCGGCGCGACCGAGGCGGGCGCGATCCATTTCATGGACGCGGTGCTCGGTGACAGCCATGGCGATCTGCTCCCGATTCTGCGCGAGGGCCTCACGGAACTGCAGGCGCTCGCGGAACGCAGCCACGGCAGCACGAGCTTCGCGGCGCTGACCCCGGAGCAGCAGGATCGTCTCCTGAAGGAGATCGAGGATGGCGGCTTCTTCGGCACCATCCGCTTCCTCACCGTGGCCGGCACCTTCAGCCTCCCCATGTACGGCGGGAACCGCGAGGAGATCGGTTGGCAGCTGATCGGCTTCGAGAATCGGCACGTGCACACGGCGCCCTACGGCTACTACGACGCCGATTACGCAGCGCGAGGAGAATGAGCATGGCCTGGGCGACCTTTCCCACGCGTGAGGAAGTGGATTTCGTCGTGATCGGTTCCGGCGCGGCCGGCGGGATCATGGCGAAGGAACTCTCGACGGCGGGCTTCTCCGTCGTCGTCCTCGAACAGGGGCCGCACCTCACGGCCGGCGACTTCCACCACGACGAATGGGCCTACAACGAGAACGAATTCCTCGTCTGGGGGCGTCGGCGCGGCCATCCGCAGACCTTCCGCCGCCACGAGAACGAGAAGGCGAAGCTCGCCACGGGCCGCGGGCTCGGCTATGCGC
This sequence comes from Pseudomonadales bacterium, assembly GCA_036351675.1. Lineage (GTDB taxonomy): Bacteria > Pseudomonadota > Gammaproteobacteria > Pseudomonadales > Azotimanducaceae > JAZBPO01. The sequence continues at coordinate 1,762 of JAZBPO010000367.1, read as the reverse complement.
ACAATGTCGGCGGCTCGAGCCTGCACTACTCGGGCAATTTCTGGCGCCTCCGGCCCATCGATTTCATGGAAGCGAGCGTGCGCGGACCGATCTCCGGGACGAACTTCACCGACTGGCCGATCAGCTACGAGGAGCTCGAGCCCTACTACACGAAGGTGGACTGGGAGATCGGCCTGTCGGGCCTGCAGGGCCCCTGGGACCCGCCTCGCTCCCGCGACTATCCGTGCCCGCCGATGCCGCCGAAGGCATCGGGTGTGCTGCTCGAGCGCGCCGCGAAGAAGCTCGGGCTAACGGCCTATCCGGAACCGCACGCGATCCTCTCGAGACCGCACAACGGGCGGCCCGGCTGCATCCACTGCGGCTTCTGCAACGGCTTCGGCTGCGAGGTCAACGCGAAGTCGTCCACGGCGGTGGCGATGATCCCGCTCGCCGAGGCGACCGGTAACTGCGAACTGCGGACGGGCTGCACGGTCTTCCGGATCGAGACGAACGAGGCCGGCCGTGCGACCGAGGTGCTCTACTGGGAGGAGGACGGCACGGTCCAGGCGCAGCGCGCCAAGGCCGTGGTGCTCAGCGCGAACGGTGCCGAATCGACGCGCCTGCTGCTGCTCTCGGAGTCGTCGCGGCATCCGGACGGTCTGTCGAACGGCAGCGGCATGGTCGGCAGGAACCTGATGTTCAACGGCAGCTCGCGTGTCGCCGGGCTCTTCCCGGAGCCGATCAATGCGCACAAGAGCGTCGCGACGACGCGGGTGATCCACGACTTCTACGAGATCGATCCGAAACACGGCTTCTACGGCGGCGGCGGTATCGACGAGCGCTCCCTGTCGCGCGGCCTGCCCATGGCGGCGGCGATGCGCGGGACCGTGTTCGACGGCGCGACCTGGGGCAGCGCCTACAAGCATGCGCTGGAGCGAGAGTTCACACACACGTGCTCCTTCAACGGCCACACCACGTCGCTGCCGCTGTCCACCAACAACGTGACGCTCGACCCGGACGTGAAGGACAAGTGGGGCCGGCCGGCCCTGCGCACGACCTTCATGAATCACCCGGACGACCTGTCGACCATGCGCTTCTTCTTCGACCGGTCGCGGGAACTCATGGAGGCCGCCGGAGCGATCCAGATCGAGGGGGAGCCCCCGTCCGAGGGCCAGACGGGCGGTGTGCACCTCCTCGGGACCTGTCGCATGGGCGACGATCCCGACAGCTCCGTCGTCGACCGCTACAACCGTTCCCACGAGGTGCCGAATCTCTGGATGGTGGACGGCGGCAGCATGGTCACGTCGGGGCGTGGCCAGCCGACCATGACGATCATGGCGCTGGCCTTCCGCGCCGCGGACCATATCGTCCGGACCGCCGGACGCGGCGAGCGGGCCTGAAGGGGAGCGAGCGGCGCGTTCTCGGGCAGGGACGTGCGCGATGGAGTGGCGGTAGCGGGCCCGTTGCCCTGCAGGCAGGCGCGGCGGCCGGGCCCCGCGAAGCGCTCGGTTCGGGTCAGCGGCTCTCGGCCGGGGCGCTAGATCCATCGAGCGCCTCGAGCTCGTCGACTTCGCCGCGCAGCACGTTGTCGGCGGAGAGATCCACCGCCAGCGCATGGTGGGCCGCGGCTTCGGCAGAGCGCCCGGCGCGCAGGTAGCGCACCACTTCGGGCCGCGTCATGACGTCCTGGAAGTGCGACTGCGGACGCTTCCAGCGGTCTGCGCCCATGCGGTGAATCCTCGAGCGATCGCAGGGAAGCGCGCGCCCGTCGTACCGACCGGCG
>JAZBPO010000366.1:0-19626 GCA_036351675.1 Pseudomonadales bacterium | reverse complement strand
GGTCGAAGACGCGCTCGTCCCGGTTCCCCGAGACGTACCACATGACGACCTTGTCGCCGGCGCGGATCTGCTGGCCGCCGAACTCCACGTCGCGCTTCGCCGTGCGGCGCATGTGCGCGAGCGGCGTCTGCCAGCGGATCACCTCGGCGACCATGTTCGGCACCAGCGACGGATCGGCGCGCAGCTTGTCGTACTCGGACGGGAAGCGGTTGAGCGCGAGCACGCCGCCGGAGATCGAGTTCCGCGTCGTGTCGTTGCCGCCGATGATGAGCAGGTTGAGCTGGCCGAGGAACTCCATGGGCGTCATGCCGCGATAGGCCTCGGACTGCACCATCATCGACACGAAGTCGTTGCCGGGCTTCGCCTCGCGCTGCTTCCAGAGCTCGACGAAGTAGTCGTGCATCTTCATCAGCTCGCGCTGACGCGCCTCCTCCGAGAGGCGGTTCGAGCCGGTGGCGGCGCCGGAAGTCGCGACGTCGGACCAGTAGGGGAGCTTGTGGCGTTCCTCGTAGGGGAAGTCGAAGAGCGTGGCGAGCATGCGCGTGGTGAGTTCCACGGACACGGTCGGCACCCAGTCGAAGACCTCGCCCACGGGCAGCTGATCGAGGATGTCCACGACCCGCTCGCGGATGAGCGGCTCGAGAGCCGCGAGCTGACGCGGGGCCACGGTCGGCTGCACGGCCTTGCGCTCGGCGTCGTGGCGCGGCCCGTCGGTGCCGATGAAGCTGCGGGTGCGGAAGTTCTCGGGCGGGTCGCCGATGATGATCGCCGGCTCCGAGGAGAAGGTCTCGTGATCCGTGTCCACGGCCTTGATGTCCTCGAAGCGCGTCACGGACCAGAACGGCCCGAAGTCACTCTCGGCGCAGTAGTGCACCGGCGCCTCGGCGCGCAGGCGCTCGAACCAGGGCCGCCAGGCGTCCGCCTCGAAGAGGCGTCCGTCGGAGACGTCGAGGGCCTCCAGCGGCGTTTCCCAGGGATCGGGCAGCGACGCCCGGAGTGTCTCGATGCTCACCTGTTGCATGGCTGTCTCCCCGCAGCACGCGAGGCCGTACCCCTGTCATCGGGGCTCCTTCGGCCTCGCCGTCTGCCGGAGCATACGCCCGGCCGCCACCCCTCGCCCACCGCGGCCTCCCGCTTCCTCAGACGGCGGGAGGCGGGCGCTCGGCATCATCCGCATGGGTGCGCAGAAGGTAGATCGCGAAGAGCACCACAGCGAGGCCGTCGAAGAGCACCACGGGCCCGAGCGGCCGGAGGAGCTCGGGCGTCAGGATCAGGAGCGTACCGAGGAAGGTCGCCTTCCCCGCGCAGGAGAGCAGCAGCGCCAGTCTGCGCGAGCCCTCGTGGCGTGCGCCGTACAGGAGTCCGAGACCGAGCAGACCCACCAGACTGCCCCAGCTGCGGACGATCACTTCGCCGAAGGCATCGGCCGGCGCCCAGTCCAGCAGCAGGCCGAGCACGACTTCCGGAGCAAGGGCGACGAGCAGCCCGGCTGCGCTCGCCGAACCCACGACCAGCATGAGCGGCACGATGCGTTGCTCCAGCATCGGCATTCCTTCGCTACCTCGGATCCGCTTCCCGTTCCGTCGTCACTCCGCCTCGTCCACGACCCTCAGGTTGTCCGCCGGCACCCGGTCGATGAGCTTCGCGAAGGGATCGATGCCGACGCGGGCCGGCGCCTCGTCGACCACGAAGGTGAAGCGGTGCTCACCGCTCGACAGGCGCGTTCTCTCCCGGTGGATCGCCGGTGGCAGTTCGTAGCGGCCGAGGTCGCCCGAGGATGCCGGGAACACGGCGAGATCGACGGTGACGTCCGCGTCGACGGGCGTCTCGTTGCCGTCGCCGTCGGCGTGGTACATGGCCACCTCGAACACGGCCTCGACCTCGTGCCGGCCGTCCGCGAGGACGCGGGTGTCCGCTGCCTTCACCTTCAGGTCCCAGAGCGAGATCTCCTCGAAGAGATCGGTGATCAGGCGCTGATGCTCGGGAGCGGCCTCCTCGCGGAACAGGGCGATGAGGTCGCCTGTGCGCGGGAACTCGGTCTCGACGAAGGCGTAGCGCTCGATGAAGCGGCGCAGGGCACGATTGACCGCGTCCTCGCCGATGGCGTCCTTGAGCGCGTACATGGCCACGGCACCCTTGCGGTAGTGGATGTAGGCCTGGTTCTCCACGAGGGCGAGCGGCAGTTCCTCGATGCTCTCCGCACCCCGGCCGTCGAGATAGCGGTCCATCTCGTAGCGCAGGAAGCGCCGCATCTTCTCCTCACCCCAGGCGCGCTCCATGACCATGAGCGCCGAGTACTGGGCCAGGGTCTCGACGATCAGCGTACTGCCCTGCACGTCGGCACCCAGCACCTGGTGGGCCCACCACTGGTGCGCGAGTTCGTGGGCGGTGACGTAGAGCACGTAGTCGAGGTTGTCCTCGTCGTCGAGGTCGGCCGTGAAACCGATCGCCTCGGAGAAGGGAATCGTGTTCGGGAAGGACTGCGCGAAGGTCGCGTAGCGCGGGAACTCGAAGATGCGGAACTGGCGGTACTGATAGGGCGAGAACTCCACCGTGAAGTAGTCCAGCGCCTGCTTCGCACCGGAGATCATGGCGTCGACGTTCCAGTCGTGGGCCGGGTGGTAGTAGACCTCGAGCGCGACGTCGTTCCAGCTGTCGCGGCGCACCGCGTAGTCCGCCGACAGCCAGGCGACGAAGGGCCAGATCGGCGCGTCCATCTCGTAGCTGGCGTGATAGCGGCCGTTCTCCGTCCATTCCCGCTGCAGATAGCCCGGCGCCACGGCGATCTGGTCCGCACTCGTGCTGACCGTGCTGCGGAAGCGCATGCGCTCCTTCGCGCCGAGGCCCGAGACGGCCATACCGCGCGGATCGTCGTAGGCCGGCAGGCGCTGCACCGGTGGCAATCCGTACTCGCGGCGCGTGGCCGGATCCTCCAGCTCCCGGAAGCTGTCGTAGCCGAAGCTCGGCAGGACGTGCGTGACGTCCACGAAGGTGCCGTTCCAGGCGATGCGCGGGAAGTCCGCGTTTGCGCTGAAGCCGGCCTCGTGGCGCACGAGTTCGAAGTCCAGACGCACCTCGGCGTCCGGCGCGAGGGGCGGATCGAAGACGAAGGTGCGCACATTGTGCGTCTCGTCCGTGTCCGCCAGCGCAGCCGTCTCCAGCACCAGATGCTCCGCATCGACCCGCTGCGGCAGCACCACCCGGACCCGCTCCAGCGGCTCCGCCTCGCGATTGGCGAGCAGCAGGTGGCCGGCGAGCTCCACGCGCCGCTGGCGCGGGAAGATGTCGACGTCGACGTCCGCGAGCGTGACCTGGGGCACCGGATCCCAGCGCTCCTGCGAGTAGGTCTGTTCGTAGTCGGCGAGGAGCGCCTCCTGCTCGTCGCTGGTCAGGAAGGTGTTCAGGACGTCCGTGTTCTGATGGATCACCCAGCCCGTCTGCGCCATGGCGAGGACGCCGACCAGCAGCATGGCGAGCGCCGGACGCGTCAGGCGCTCCTTCGCATCGGCCAGACGCGCGCCGAACGCCTCGTCCGTGCCGCGCTGCCAGAGCAGGTGCGCGGCGACGAGCAACAGCAGGCAGAAGGCGCTCCAGTAGGCGCCGGTCCAGAGCGCGGCCGCCAGGCGGTGGCCGAAGCCGTAGAAGTCGGACCAGGTCAGGCCGGCCACGCCGAAGGTGTACAGCGGGTGCTCGAGGCCCAGCGAACCCGCCGCCTGCAGGCCGAGGAAGATCGCGATGACGACGAACATGCCGACGAACTTGCGGCCCACGAGCACCTGCACGAACACCGCCAGCACGGCGAACAGCAGGAAGGTCCAGCCCTGCTGCAGGAACAGGGACCAGAGGTAGACGCCGAAGCGGACGTCCTCGAAGCCGTTCAGGCCCTGGAACACCGCCCCGGCCAGGGCCGCCACCAGGTAGAGCGCGAGGATCACGAACCAGACCGCGAGGATCTTCGCGGTGACCAGGGCCCAGGGCGCCGCCGGCGTCGAGTCCACGAACTCCGCGACGCGCGCCTCGCGCTCGCGCGCCACCAGCTCGCCGGTGTAGTAGACGACGGCGAGCAGCACGACGAGCGAGAAGGTACCGAGGATCGTCTCGACCATGAGCGGCGTGGTGGGTCGCACGGGCGTCCCGTAGATCGAGGAGACCGCGGCGAAGAAGCCTCCGATGCAGTTGAACAGACCGAACAGGAGCAGCACGTAGAGCGGCGCACTGCGCAGGATCGCGTGCATCTCCACACGGAACTGGGAGAGGAGCTGGGCGGCCTGCGCGCCGGCGCCGAAGCTCCGCGCCACGGTCGGCAGCGCGGCGCCGGGCGCCGGCGCAGCCTCGCTCTGCGCAGCATGCTCGCGCCCCTTGCGCCCCTGCCCCGGCAGTTCCAGCCGGTAGCCGAGATAGCCCACGAGGCCGACGAGGAAGGACGCGGCGAGCCAGAGCAGGCGATTGGCGAGCAACGTGCCCTCGAGGGCTGGTACGGCGGTGTTCTGCTCGGCCACGGTCCAGTAGCGGGTGACCTCGGAGAACGCGAGGGTCCCGAAGGGATCGAAGAGCGCATTGCGCGCGATCGTCTCCGCGTCCGTGTTGACGCTCAGCACGGCGTAGAAGACCAGCAGGGCCATGACCGTCAGATAGCCGGCCATGAGGCTGCGCCAGATCACCACCGCGCCGAACAGGAAACCGGCGGTGATCAGCGTCTGCGGCAGCAGCTGCACGAAGGCCGCGAACAGCCAGGGGCCGGCCGCGAAGCCGCCGATGCGCTCGGCGTCGAGCCAGGGCATGAGCGTGCCGACGAGCGCGCCGAGGAGCGCGGCGATGCCGACGAGATACGCGAACAGCGTCCCGCCAGCCAGGCGCCCGAGCAGGAACGGCGCCTTGCGGATCGGTGTCGCCAGGAAGAGTTCGAGGGTCTTCGCGTCGCGGTCGCGCAGCAGCGGGCCGATCACGAAGGCGACGGCGGCGAGCACGAGCAGGATCGAGAACACGTACATCGCGAGCAGGATCGCGAAGCTCGCGTCGAGATTCAGGTTGTCCGTGCCGCCCCCGACCGTGACGTCCTCGCTCGCCATGCCGAGGAAAGCGAGGAGGAAGAAGGCGACGCAGAGCGTCCAGAACAGGGGCGAGCGCGCCTGATAGGCGCACTCGAAGCGGAACACCTCGCGGAACATGGCGACGCCCTCAGACCACGGCCTCGATGCCGTGGGCATCGAGGGTGGCGAAATAGACGTCCTCGAGCGTCGGCTCGGCCGCCTCGAAGCCAGCCGGCGCGGCGTCGGCGACGACGCGGAGCTGCAGGCGTCCGCCGCTGAGCGCCGTGGAGATGAGCCGGGCACCCTCGCCGAGATCTCCACCGTCCGCCTCGTCCTCGACGAGGCGCTGCCACATGCGACCGCGATAGGCGGCCACGAGTTCCGCCGGCACGCCTCGCTCGAGGATGCGCCCCTTGCCCATGATCGCCACCTGCGGGCACAGGTCCGCCACGTCCTCGACGATGTGCGTGGAGAGGATGATCACCACGTCGCGGCCGATACGCGCGAGCAGGCGATGGAAACGGCGCCGCTCGGCGGGATCGAGGCCCGCCGTGGGCTCGTCGACGATGATCAGTTTCGGATCGCCGATGAGCGCCTGGGCGATGCCGAAGCGCTGGCGCATGCCCCCGGAGAAGCTCTCGATGGCACGGTCGCGGACCTCCCAGAGGTTGGTCTCGTGCAGCAGACCGGCGACGAGCTCGCGACGCTCCTTCGCGGACGCGACCCCCTTCAGCACGGCGAGGTGATCGAGCATGCGGGCGGGGGAGATGCGTGGATAGCTGCCGAAGTCCTGCGGCAGATAGCCGAGCGTCGCGCGCAGGCGCGTCTGCTCCGCGAGCACGTCGATGACACCGGTATCCGGCCCCCCATCGAAGCTGATACGGCCCTCGTCCGGGCGCTGCAGGGTGGCGATGGTCCGCATGAGCGAGGACTTGCCCGCGCCGTTGGGGCCGAGCAGGCCGAACATGCCACGCGGCACCTCCAGCGAGATGCCGTCAAGGGCCCGCACCCCGTTCGGGTAGGTGCGGGTCACGTTCTCGAGCGTCAGCAAGTCTCCCTCCCACGACGAGACGAGTGGTCCGGGGAGGACCATACGCGAGGAGACGAAACTGCGGGCAGTCGCCCCGCCGCGGCAGCGCTTCGCTCCGTCGAGGCCGTGCCGGATCGTCCGCCAGAGGCATGCCGCCCCGCAGACCCTGCGGGAGTCGGGCTATGCTCGGGGGGAAGAGTCAGGGAGCGAACGGCAATGCGCATCTCCTTCCACGGCGCCGACCGGGGCGTCACCGGTTCCTGCCATCTCGTCGAGTGCGCCGGCGTGCGCATCCTCGTCGACTGCGGCCTCTACCAGGGTGGCCGGGAGCTGGTCGAGGAGAACGCCAGTCCCTTCGGCTTCGAACCCGAGGACATCGACTTCCTGCTGCTCACCCACGCCCATCTCGACCACTGCGGGCGCATCCCGCTCCTCGCGAAGCGCGGCTTCCGCGGCGAGGTCGTCGCCACCAGCGCCAGCTTCGAGCTCGCGCGCCTCGTGCTGCTCGACGCCGCGGGCCTGCAGGAGGAGGACGCACGCTACCAGGCGCGACGCGCGAAGCGCCGCGGGCGCCGCGAGGAAGTGCCGGAGCCGCTCTACACGACCCTCGATGCGCTGACGTGCTTCGAGCGCTTCGGCCGCCGCGCGCGCTACGGCGAAGCGCTCGAACTCGCGCCCGGCATCCGCGCGACCTTCCTCGACGCGGGCCACATCCTCGGCGCCGCCTGCGTGTTCCTCGAGCTCGAGGAAGACGGCGAGCAGCGCCGCGTGCTGTTCTCCGGGGACCTCGGCTACGGCGGCCGCGCCATCCTGAAGGATCCCGCGCCGCCGCCGCAGGCCGACGTGGTGATCCTCGAGTCGACCTATGGCGATCGGCGCCACAAGGCGCTCGAACCTTCTCTCGACGAGCTCTACGCAGTGGTCAACGACACCATGGCCCGCGGTGGCAACGTCATCATCCCGACCTTCGCCGTCGAGCGCGCCCAGGAGGTGCTGTACTACCTGCGCGAGGGTGTCGAGAACGGCCACATCCGCCACTTCGTGAGCGTGTTCCTCGACTCCCCCATGGCGATCTCCGCGACACGCATCTTCGAGCGCCACCCGGAGTGTTTCGACGCGGAGATGCTCGACCTGCACGAGAGCGGAGACCCCTTCGGCCTGCCCTCGCTCCACTTCACGCGCGAGACCGCGGAGTCCATGGCGCTGAACAACATCGAGAGCGGTGCCCTGATCATGGCCGGCTCGGGCATGTGCACCGGCGGACGCGTACGCCACCACCTGCGCTACAACCTCTGGCGCCGCGAATGCGCGATCGTCTTCGTCGGCTATGCCGCTCGGGGCACGCTGGCGCGTCAGATCATCGACGGGGCCGAACGCGTGCGCATCTTCGGAGAGGAGATACCGGTCCGCGCGAGCGTGCACACCATAGGTGGCTTCTCGGCACACGCGGACCAGGCGCAGCTGGCGGACTGGCACCAGCGCACCGGGCCCGCAGCGCGCACGTTCCTGGTACACGGCGACGAGGACGCGATGGACGCACTCGCGGCCAGGCTCACGGACACGGAAGTCGAGTGTCCGGAACTGCATGCGGAATACCCGCTCTGAGCGTCGGCACGGTTCCCCGTCGCCCCGCCCCGGGGACTCAGCCGGGATGCATCTCCTCGACGAGGAGACGCGTGCCCGGTTCGCCGATGAAGTAGAGCTGACAGTCGCCCCAGGATTCGGGAATGCGCCAGGCACGACCCACCTCCGGCGCCTCGACGCGCGACTGGTAGACATCGCAGCGGATCTCGAGCGCCGCGAGGACGCCGTCCACCTGCATCAGCGCAGGCATGCGACGCGTCGGTGCATGAACCCACAGGCCTTCGGCCGACGCCTCGTTCGCGCTGCGCCGAGTCAGCGTACCGACCAGCCGGAGCGGCGTGTCCGAAGCGAATACGGCTTCGGCCTCTGCGAGGGCGGTGGCGAGCGGCTCGAGCGCATCCGATGCCAGCTCCAGCTCGCGAATGCGTTCGAGCGTCCGTCGGGCGTCCCGAAGTCGCCCGGATCTCAGCTCCGCGGCGAATTTCGTGGTGGCCACCGTGGACAGCACGTCGCGCTCCAGCGTATCGGCACCGAAGGAGAGCACCGCATCGAAGGCGGCCAGCTTGCACTCGAGGTCCTGCGTCTCGTCGCACAGCCTTCCGCGCAGGATCGAGAGCCAGGCCTCCTCGTAGAGATTGAGCCCGGTGCGCTCGTCGGCGCGCGCGAGCTGCGCGCGGACTTCCTCGAAGTCTCCCTCGCGCAGGGCCTTGCTGCCCCTGCGGTAGATGGTCATCACGCGACGGGTGACCCCTTCCCCGTCGCCGGCGAGGTCGAACTGGATCTTGTAGCCGTTGAAGGCCTGCGACACCGGATTCCCGTCGAGCATCGCCGGGCGGTAGCGCAGGCCGTCGATCCAGCCGAGCGCGGCGCGTTCGAAGCTCCAGAGGCCGTTCGAGTCCTCCACGACGACGTCCGATGGCTTGCCGTCGACACCGACGATGAAGCTGACGCGCACCCAGCCCTCGCGGCCGCGCTGCAGCTCGCCGGGCGGATAGCGAGGCGGCCCGGGGCGCTCGATCAGCTCCGCACCAACGAAGCCCTGGACGATGCGGGTCGTCTCCTCGCCCGCGCGCACCTGCGATGCCGTCAGCGCGAGCAATGCGAGCCACGACCAGTAGATGGTGGAACGCAGCATCAGGCCTCCCTGCCTGCGAGCACTTCGGCGAAAGGCTAGCCAGACACCGACGATCGCGTCCAGCTCCAGCCCGGCCGTGGCGCTTTCGGCCGCCTAGCTCCGCTCACGCAGGGCAGACGCGAGCAGCTCGGCGAGCGGGAAGGCGTTGCTCTCGTGCGGGATCGAATCGGAACTCCAGCATTCGTCGACGCCCGCGTCCGTGAGCAGCGCCCGGGCGTCGTCCACGAGGAGCGCGTGCGTGACGAGCACGTCGACGCGGCGAGCCCGCGCCGCATGCAGTGCGCGCGCCGCCTCCGCGAGCGTGTGGCCCGTACTCGCGACGTCGTCGACCAGTACGACGTCGCGCCCTGCATAGTCCAGCGGGGGCAGGGCCACGCGCACGCGGCGATCGCCGTCGCGCTGCTTGCTCGCCACCGCGTGATCGAGCCCGGCGCACGCGGCGACCTCCGCCACCCACTGCGCCGACTCCTCGTCCGGTCCCAGCACGAGGGTTCCGGGCGCGCGTCCTGCGAGGAACTCACCCATGGCCGGCGCCGCCGCCAGGGCGACGGCCCGTGTCGCCGGCACCGCATCCGCGAGGTGCTGCACGCGGTGCAGATGCGGATCCACGGTGACCACGGCATCGAAGAGATCGGCGAGGAAGTCGCCGATGATGCGCTGGCTGACGACCTCGCCGGCCGTGAAGGCCATGTCCTGGCGCATGTAGCAGAGATAGGGGGCGACGAGCGTGAGATGCTCGGCCCCGAGCGCGCGCGCCGTACGCGCGGCGAGCAGCAGCTGCACGAGCTTGCGGTCCGGGTCGTCCAGACTGCGCAGCAGCACCACCTCCGCGGGCAGTTCCGGCGGCAGACGCAGCCGGGTCTCGCCGTCGGGGAATCGATGCTCGTCGATCACGCCCACCGGCACGTCCAGGCACCGGGCCACGGCGCGCGCCTGTGCTTCCGAGTCGTGGAAGGCGAGCAGCTGCATCAGAACTCGGCCTCGAGGCGCGGGATCTCCTCCGGCGCGCCGATCCGGTAGCCCGGGTCCTCGGAGACGACGTTCGACGCGAAGCCGAAGTCGGCGGGGAAGCAGGCATGGACCCGGTAGAGGGGATCGCCCACCGCCACCACGTCGCCCACCTTGCGCAGCAGGTCCACGCCCGCCCCCGCATCCATGGGGGCACCCGCGAGACGCGCGACGCGCGCGAGGCGGAAGTTGTCGATGGCGATGACCGTACCCGCACGATCGGCCTTCACCTCGTGCACGAGCTGTCCGGGCGCCGGCCTTTCGCGACGCCGGCCCTGCGCGTCGATGAGCGCCTCCATCTTGGCGAGCGCCCGCCCCGATTCGAGGATGTCGCGGGCGATGTCGAAGCCTTCACCGCCCCGGACGTCCGGGTCGAACTCGATCACCCGACCGGCGAGACGCAGCGATTTCTGGCGCAGATCCGCGGGCGCGTCCGGATCGTTCTGGAGCACCTGCATGACGTCGCGCGCCTCCAGCACCGGACCGATGCCACGCCCCACGGGCTGGCGACCGTCCGTGATCACGACCTGCACGAAGAGACCGAGGCGATCGGCGACGAACTCGAAGAGCTTGCGCAGGGCGAGCGCGTCCCGCATGCGCCGGACCTTCGCCGTCGGCCCGACGGGGATGTCGATGAGCAGATGCGTCGAGCCCGCCGCGATCTTCTTGGAGAGGATGGAGGCGACCATCTGTCCCGGGAAGTCGAGGCCGAGGGGACGCTCGACGGAGATGAGGATGTCGTCGACCGGCGCGAGGTTCGCGGTGCCGCCCCAGATGAGCGCCCCACGCTCCGTCGCCACCAGCGTCCGGATGCGTTCCGGCGCGAGCGCGACCTCCGCCAGCACCTCCATCGTGTCCGCCGTACCCGACGGCGAAGTGATGGCGCGGCTGGAGGTCTTGGGGATGGTCATGCCATGGGCCGCGACGATGGGCACGACGAGCATGGATGTGCGATTGCCCGGTATCCCGCCGATGCAGTGCTTGTCGGCGATCGGCCGTCCGGGCCACACGAGGCGTTCCCCCTGGGCCACCATCGCGCGCGTCAGGCTCACGACCTCCTCCCGGTCGAGGCCGTTCTGACCCGCCGCGAGCAGGAAGGCCGCGATCTCCATCTTCGCGTAGCGGCGCTGGGCGATGTCGCTCGCCACGGCCATGAACGCCTCCGGTTCCAGGCGCTCGCCGGCGATCTTGCGGCGCACGGCCTCCATGGAGGCCGGGGGTTCCGCGTGGCGCACACGGACGGGCGTGCCGTCGCCGTAGCCGAGACCGGCGAAGGTCTCCTCGGAGAGACCCAGTTCACCGGGCGCCACCAGCGCCTCGTCGTCCACCACGTTGAGCACCGCGAGGATGCGCGTCCCGTCGCCCTCGATCTCCACCTTCGCCAGCGCCTGGAAGCCCTCGGCCCGATAGACCGGACACTGGCGATGCATGTACGCGACGTTCTCGCGATAGGTGTCGATGGCGACCCTGCGCAGGCGCAGCAGGCCCTGCTCGTGGAGCGCCTGGGCATCGTCGACGGGCGTCGGCTCGGCGTCCGGCGGCGGTTCGTTCATGCGCGTCGTCTTCCCGTGATCCTCGCCCGAGCCTACTGCCGCCCGGGGTAGCGGGAAAGTCCGGACCTTCGGCCCTGGCACGGCGCGGAACGCTCGGGCACGCTGGCGGGCCGTGGTCCGCAGCGGAGTCCGCCATGAAGGCACGCACCGTCCTCGTCACCGGCGCAGCGCGCGGCATCGGCCTCGCCATCGCCACGGCCTTCGCCGAAGCGGGCTGGAACATCGCAGTCTGCGACCTCGGCGCCTCCGGCGACGCGGTCCGCGGCGTCGACTACGCACTCTCCGGAGCCGACGACCTGCAGCAGGCCGTCAACGGTCTCGAGCACGCCGGACCCGGTACCGCACTGGGCATCGCCACGGACGTGACCGACGCGGAGGCCTGCGCGCGGGCCGTGACCGCGGCCGTCGAGCGCTTCGGCACCCTCGACCTGCTCGTGAACAACGCCGGCGTCGTCACCTCCGGCCCCATCGAGTCCGTGACCGAGGCCGACTGGGACCGGACCCTGGCCGTGAACACCAAGGGCGCCTTCCTGATGAGCCAGGCTGCCCTGCGCGTCATGCGCGAGGGCGCCGCGATCATCCACATCGCCTCCATCGCCGGCCGCTCGGGCTATCCGAACATGGTCCCCTACTGCGCCTCGAAGTTCGCGGTCATGGGCATGATGCAGGCCATGGCCGCGGAGCTGGCGCCGCGCCGGATCCGCGTCAACGCCATCTGTCCGGGCATCCTCGGCACCGCCATGTGGATGGAGCACCTGCTCGGCACCACGGGCATGGACGACGGTTCGAACGACCGCGCGGCGCGCTTCGCGCAGCTGATGGCGGAGCAGATACCCCTCGGCAGTCCGCAGCAGCCCGCCGACATCGCCGAGGCGGCGCTCTATCTCGCCGGCGCGGACAACGTCACCGGCACGGCGATCACCGTGGCAGGCGGTCTGGTGCTCGGCTGAACGCCCCGGACGGGCGACGCCGGCGCAGGGCCGAGGCTCGTCACCCGGCCAGGCCGAGGCGCACGAAGGCTTCACGCGAACGCTCGACGAAGCGCCGGACGCGCTCCGGGTCCTTGCGACCATCGGCACCTTCCACGCGACTGTGTGCGTCGACCGCCGCGGGCCGGACCGCAGCGATCGCCGCTGCGACGTTGTCCGCATGGAGCCCCCCGGCGAGGATCACCGGCAGGGGACTCGCTTCGACGACGGCACGGCTCGTGGCCCAGTCGTGCGTCTGCCCCGTGGCGCCGCGCCGGCCCGTGGCCGGGTCGAAGGTATCGGTGATGAAGGCATCGACGTGCGGCGCATGCACCTCGAGGCGCGCGAACACGTCCTCCGCACCGATCACCAGGGCCTTGATGAGTCCGAGGCCGGGCCGCGACCGGCGCAATGCCGCGACCGCCTCCACGTCGAGGTCTCCGTGCAGCTGCACCCAGTCGCAGGCGAGCCGGTCCGCGAAGGACGCGATCTGCTCCGCGTCCCGCTGGTAGGTGATCAGCACGCGCTGCACACGGCCCGCGAGCGCCGCGAACAGTTCCACCGCCGCCGCTTCGGAGAGATCCTCCCGGCCGTCCGGGAGTCGCAGCGGCAGGCCCAGGAAGTCGACCCCGCAGGCGAGCAGGGCTTCCGCCTCCGCGAGATCGTGCACGCCCGCGATCTGCACCGCCCCCGTGAGCCCGGCTCTCACGGCAGCATCGCCAGGCCGCGCGCGGCGAGCCGCTCGAGACCCTCGCGCACCACCGGGAAGGCGAGCGGCTCCTGAAGTGCCGCCTCCGGCGTGCGCCAGCACGCCTCCGCGACGTCGTCCGCGGGCTGCAGTGACGGTCGCGCCCCGAGGCGGACGGCGAACCAGACGTCGGAGGTGCGATAGACGATGCCGTCGAAGGGATAGCGGTTCGAACTCGAGAACAGATAGCGGGGTGCTGCCACGGGGATCGTGAGCGCGAGTTCCTCCTGCAGTTCGCGGCACAGCGCGGCCTCGAGGGACTCGCCCGCATCGACGAAGCCCCCGGGCAGGTCGAAGGCGCCCGCCGCGGGCGCATGGGCCCGGCGCGTGAGCAGCAGCGCCTCACCGCAGACCAGCACGCCCACGACCGCGACGGCGACGTTGTGGAAGTAGCGGAAGCCGCAGGCGCCACAGCGCAGGGCCTTGTCGTCTTCGAAGGCGAGCGCTTCGGCAGCGCAGGACGGGCAACGGCGGAAGGGCGCGAGATCGGGGTGCATCATGGGATTCCGGAGCGCGGCGTGGGCACTTCACCACCGACGACTCGTGCGCCGCAAGCGACCAGCCGGAAGCTGACGGATTGTCAGGAAGCGGCGGAACGGCTATGAACGACCGCTCAGTGATCGCGTCAGGATGCTTCCATGGCAGAGCCCGGCACGCCGCAGTTCGACGGCAACACGGAAGGGGCAGGATTCGTGGGCGGGTTCTTCACGCCCGAGTTCATCGAGGACCCCTACCCCAGCTATCGCTTCCTGCTGGAGCACCAGCCCCTGTTCCAGGTGCCCGACGCGCCCCTGCACATCGCCACGCGCTACGAGGACTGCCAGACCCTGCTCCGCGACCGTCGCCTCGGCCATGCCTTCAAGCAGGGCATGATCGAACAGTGGGGCGAGCAGGTGTTCGAGGAGAACGCGATCTATCGCTCCCTCGGCAACTCGATCCTCCTCATGGACCCGCCGGACCACAAGCGCATCCGCGGCCTCGTCACGAAGGCCTTCGATGCGCGCCGCACGGAAGCGATGCGGCCGCGCGTGCGCAGGCTCGCGCACCGGCTGATCGACGCCTTCGAGGCCGACGGCGAGGGCGATCTGGTGAAGCTGTTCACCTATCCGCTGCCGGTGATCGTCATCTGCGAGATGCTCGGTATCCCCGAGGCCGACCAGCACCGTTTCCTCGAACGCAGCGGCGTCGCCGGCCGCGCCATCGACCCCACGCCCATGACGGCGGCGGAACTCGCCGACGCGAACGCCGGCGCGACGGAGAGCCATGGCTATTTCTCGGCCCTGCTCGACGCGCGCCGTGCCGACCCGCAGGACGATCTGCTGACGGCGCTCGTGCAGGCGGAGACGGCGGACGGCCACCTGTCCTACGACGAACTGATCGCGAACGTCTCGCTGCTCTTCGCCGCGGGCCACGAGACCACCGTGAATCTCATGGGCAACGGCCTGCTGGCCCTCTGGCGCAATCCCGATCAGCTCTCGAAGCTGCGCGCGGATCTCTCCCTCATGCCCACGGCGGTGGAGGAGATGCTCCGTTTCGACTCCTCCGTGCAGCTCACGGGACGCAAGGCGCTCGAGGACGTCGAGTACGAGGGTCACCGCATCCGCAAGGGGGAGCAGCTGCTCGCTCTCATCGGCGCCGGCAACCACGACCCGGCGGCCTTCAGCGAACCGGAACGCTTCGACATCACCCGCGACGAGAAGAAGCCCCTCTCCTTCGGCGGCGGCATCCACCTGTGCCTCGGCGCCCAGCTCACGCGCGTGGAGGCGACGGAGGCCCTGACCGTGCTCCTCGAGCGCCTGCCGCAGCTCGAACTGACGAACGTCGACGCCCCGGACCGCAAGCCGACCATCACCCTGCGCGGCCTCGAGACGCTGCCGGCGCGCTGGTGAGCGGCGCGCACCGGCCATGAGCGACGTCCTCGCGGCTTTCGAACGCTTCGAGTTCGACGACGGCCACCGTGTGCGTCCGGTCTTCCGCCGCGGCGAGGGCCCGGCGGTGATCGTCATCCACGAGATGCCCGGCCTGCATCCCCTCGTCCTGCGCTTCGGTGAGCGCGTCGCCGCCGCCGGCATGACCGTCTTCCTGCCGAGCCTCTTCGGCGAGCCCGGGCGCGAGGTGACGCCGGGCTACGCGGCGCGCGAGTTCTTCAAGGGCGTGTGCATCCGCCGCGAGTTCAACGCCTGGCACGCCGGGCGCTCGAGCCCCGTCGTCGACTGGCTCCGCGCCCTGGCGCGCGAAGCCCACGGCGCGTGCGGTGGCGCCGGCGTCGGTGCCGTCGGCATGTGCTTCACCGGCGGTTTCGCCCTCGCCATGATGACCGAGCCCGCCGTGATCGCGCCCGTACTGTCGCAGCCTTCCATGCCCGTGGGCCTCGGCGCCCGACGCCGCGCCGGCGTCGACGCCGCGCCGGAGGAGAACGAATGCGCGCGACGGCGCATGGAAGACGAGGATCTGAAGCTCGTCGGCCTGCGCTTCCACGGCGACCCCTTCGTGCCGCCGGAGCGCTTCCAGACCCTGCACCGCGCGTTCGGCACCCGCTTCGAGGAGATCGCCCTCGACCCGGCCTGTGCGGCGAGGCCGGAGGGCAACGACATGGCGCCGCACTCCGTGCTGACGCTGCACCTCGACGACACGGACCCCGAGGGCCCGACGAAGCAGGCCGAGCAGCGCGTGATCCGCCACTTCGCCGAGACCCTGAACCGCCCGTCGAGGACCTGAACGGATGCCCAGTGGACGGGGCCGGCGCGAGGGCGCAGCCTCTCGCGCAATCGAGCTTCCGGGGCATGGCATGGATACCGCGCGCGCAGAGGGCATCCTCACCTTCATCGGCGAGGCGGAACGCCTCAAGCACGTGCTGCGCACGGCCTGGACGCGCACCGGACGCCAGGAGAGCACCGCCGATCACAGCTGGCGCATCTGCCTGCTGATCATGATGCTCGAGGACGACCTCGAGGGCGTCGACTTCGCCAGGCTGCTGAAGATGGCCATCATCCACGATCTCGGCGAGGCCCTCGGCGGGGACGTCCCCGCTCCGCTCGCGAGCTCCGCGCCGGACAAGGAAGCGCGCGAGCGCGAGGATCTGGCGACGCTCTGCGCGTCGCTACCCGACGATCTCCGCGCGCACGTGCTCGAACTCTGGGACGAGTACTGTGCCGCCGAGACTGCGGAGGCACGCCTCGTGAAGGGTCTCGACAAGCTCGAGACGATCATCCAGCACAACCAGGGCGAGAATCCGCCCTGGCTCGACTACGACTTCAACCTCGAGTACGGCCTGCGCTACACGGACGGGCACCCGCTGCTCTCGACCCTGCGCGCTTCCGTCGACGCCGACACGCGACGCAACGCCGATCGACGCCGCGATCTCTTCGGCGAGAAGCGCAGTGCTTGAACTGCGGCCGAACTGCGAACTCTGTGATGCGGACCTGCCGCCGGAGTCCGAGGCCGCGCGGATCTGCAGCTACGAGTGCACCTTCTGCGCCGTCTGCGTGGACGAGGTGCTGCGCAACGTCTGTCCCAACTGCGGCGGCGGCTTCCAGCCGCGGCCGGTGCGTCCGGAAACGGCGCGCCGGTCCGGGGTCAGTCGCGGCGATCAGCCGCCCTCGACGGCGCGCGTGCACACGCGCTATTCCCGCGAGGAGATCGACGCCTTCACCATCGAGATCCAGGACGTACCGCCCGCTTTTCGCTAGCGAGCCTCCGGCCGGCGCGGTCAGACGCGGGTCAGCACCGGTCGGTGGATCGCCTGGGGCGCGGTGTTCGCGGCCCAGGCGTCGAGATCCTCGGCCGTCATGGGCGCGTCGGCGTGGTGGACGTAGCATTCCTGCGGATGACTCCAGAAGGCCGCCCGGCGGCCGTTGAAGGACAGGCACTGGCCATTCAGCTCGGCGGCCGCGTCGCTCGCGAGCCACACGAGGCCGGCGGCCACCTCCTCCGGCGTCCCGAAACCGAGCTCGACGGGCGCGGGCGCCGCCTCCCCCTTCTCCGCTGCCGAGGCCGCGGCGCGCTCGAACACCACCTGCGTCATGTCCGTCTCGGCGACGGGCCACATGGCGTTCATGCGGATGCCCGCCCGGGTCAGCTCGAGCACGGAGGTCCGCAGCAGACCCATCATGCCGGCCTTGGCGGCCGCGTAGTTCGCCTGCCCGAAGCCGCCGGCGAGACCCGAGTTGGAGACGATCTGGATGATGTGACCGCCGCCCTGTGCCTTCATGGCACGCGCGGCGTGACGCGTCAGGGAAAAGGCGCCGCGCAGATGCACGGCGATCACCTCGTCCCACTCCTCGCAGCTCATCTTTAGGATCGTCCGGTCGCGGACGATACCGGCGTTGTGGACCATCACGTCGATGCCGCCGAAGGTCTCGACGCAGGTGTCGACGAGCCGGGCGCAGAGCACATCGTCGGCCACGGAGCCCGGCACCACCGCATGGCGCGCGCCGCGCGCATCGAGCTCACCGGCGACCGCCGCGAGCGCGGTCTCGTCCGTGCCGTTGAGGACGACCGCTGCGCCCGCCTCCGCGGCGGCGATCGCGAAGGCGCGCCCGAGTCCGCGGGAAGAGCCGCTGATCACCATGCGCCTGCCGTCCAGTCTCGCCATCTTCCGACTCCGATGCGCTCCGAGGGCCCTCGAGTCTGCCACAGCACCCGCGCCGCGCCGCCGGGTAGGATTGCGGCTCCGCAGAAGGGGCCCGTATGTCGATCTTCCTGGACAAGCTGCTGACCGCACTCGCGTTGCCACCCGGTAGCCTGCTGCTCGCCGGCGTCCTCGGACTGGCCGCACGCGGCGCGGGGCTGCGCCGCCTCGGCAACACGCTGCTCCTGGCGGCCCTGCTGACGGGCTGGTTCTGTTCCACCCCCTTCGGCGCCTCGGCGCTCATGTACCCGTTGGAGGCCCGCTATCCGCCGACGCCGGTGGACGAAGTTCCGCTGGGCGACGTGATCGTCGTCCTGGGCGGTGGCGTCGCGCCGCTGCCGGCCGACGGCAGCGCTCCGGACCTCTGGTCGGCAGCCGACCGCTACTGGCTCGGTGCCCGGCTGTACCGGGCCGGGCGCGCGCCCGTCGTCCTCGTATCGGGAGGCAACGCCTGGTCGGGCCGCGGCACGGAAGCTCGCGCCATGCGCGCGCTCCTGACCGATCTCGGTGTCCCCGGGGACGCCGTGGAGCTCGAGGAGCGGAGCCGCAACACGCACGAGAACGCACTTCTCTCTGCACGCCACCCCGCCCTGGCGGGCGATCCCAGGGTCCTGCTGGTCACCTCCGCGTTCCACATGCAGCGCGCGCTGCTGGCTTTCCGACGCGAAGGCGTCGCTGCAGTGACGCCGGTCGCGACGGACCACACCCATCGCGGCACGGAACCGCTCGTCATCGATCTGCTGCCTGACGCGGACGCCCTCGCGACGAGCGCCAAGGCGCTGCACGAGTACCTGGGTCTGCTGGTCTACCGCTTTCGCGGCTGGATCTGACCGCCCCGACGAGCCCCCGCGCCGGACCAGCAGGATTCCTCGATGACGCTTTCGTGACTCATCGTCGAATCCGATGGTTCCGTAACATTCGAGTAACAACATGCCCCTAGAGTCGCGCGCGCCGGCGATCGGAGAGACACCCACGTTCGTCGGGACACCTCGAAGTCCAACCAGTCCGTACAACACGTTTCTTCGCGATCGGACCGGCGCACCGACGTCGGGTCCCGGTCGCTCGACAGGGAGTAACTCGGAGTGAACCAGCAAGGGGCAATCGGTCACGGTTCGCCGTGGCAGAAGCTGGTCGCCGTCGTCGCACTCGTTCTGCTGCCACTCGGCCAGGCGAACGCGACCACGGTGACGTCCGCCACGCTCGATGGCAGCGTGAACGATCTCGGGGGCGCGGCCGTCGTCGGGGCCACGATCAGCGTCGTGCACGAGCCGACGGGCCAGACCAAGACGCTCACGGCGGGCGACAACGGCAACTTCTACCAGTCCGGCCTCCGGGTCGGCGGTCCGTACACCATAACCGTCACCGCCCCCGGCTATCGCGATGCCGTCGCCGAGGACATCTTCCTGCGTGCCGGGGACAACCAGGACCTGCGCCTGCGCCTGAGCCGGGCCGACGCCATGACCGAAGAGGTCGTCGTCACGGCCCAGCGCATCTCCGGGCGCGACCTCAACAACGGCGTCGGCTCCTTCTTCAACGAGGACGACATCGCCAACCAGCCGGCCACGCAGCGTGACGTCATCCGGACGCTGCTGCGCGATCCGCTCGCCGCCTCCGACGGCGAGGGCAACCTCTCGGTGGGTGGCGTGAACCCGCGCTTCAACGGCCTCGCCATCGACGGCGCCCTGCAGCAGGACGACTTCGGCCTGTCGAGCAGCACCTACGCGACCTCCCGTTCGCCGATCAACCTCGACGCGATCGAGTCCGCGACGCTGACCGCGACCGACTACTCGGTCATCGTCTCCGGCTTCACCGGCGGTCTCGTGAACGTGACCACCAAGTCCGGCACGAACGAGTTCGACGGCTCCGCCTTCTACTACTACCAGGACCAGGACTTCCTCGGTGAGGACTTCAACGGGGGCAGCATCACGAACCCCGAGTTC
>JAZBPO010000365.1:0-2370 GCA_036351675.1 Pseudomonadales bacterium | reverse complement strand
CTGAACGAGAACACCGACGCCGAGATCTACGGCTTCGAGGGCGAGTTCGTGTTCGCGCCCACCGAGAACTGGCTCTTCGACGGCAACATCGCCTTCATCAGCACGGAACTCGGTGACACGCAGACGACCGACCCGCGTGATCCCTGGCAGGGCCGGGCCGACGTCAGCGTGTTCAAGGACCCGATCGGCACGAACAACTGTGCCGTGGGCTTCGGCAGCAACGCGCCCGTATCGGCGTCGGGCATCCCCGCGGCCATCGCCGGTGCGGGCGGCTTCTATCTGCCGACCGGGGTGCCGCTCGCGGACTTCGGCGGAGCATCGCTGCCGGCCACGCCGGGCGTGACCGATTCGGCCATCACCTCCTGCGGAGCGCTCGAGGCCGTGCTGGCGTCGGGCCTGTTCCCGGGCTACGAGTTCTTCCCGTCAGGTGTCGAGACGAACCTCGACGGCAACGAGCTCCCGTCCACGCCGGAGATGACCATCAATCTCGGCGCCCAGTACACGCATTTCTTCGGCAACGGCATGTCGCTGACGGGCCGCGTGGACTACTACTGGCAGGACGAGTACTACACCACGGCCTTCAACCGCGCTCAGGACAACATCGACGCCTGGGACATCTGGAACGCCCAGGTGACCCTGACCAGCGCCGACGAGAACTGGTACGTGCGCGTGTTCGGCCAGAACCTCGCTGACGAGAACAACATCGTCGGCACCTATGCGACGGATCCGTCCTCGGGTCTGTTCACGAACGCGTTCTTCACGGAACCGCGTCTGCTCGGCGTCACCCTCGGCGCCAACTTCTGAGTCGGAAGAGGGCGGGGCGCATGCCCCGCCGACGTCTCACGCGAACGCCCGGCGCTGCCGGGCGTTTTCGTATCCGGCCACCGCGGGCGAAGCTGCCGTCCACCGAACCCCCGGTGTTCTGACTCGAAAACTAGAAGCAATCGAGAACAGCCCAGCGGAAATCATATATTTCAATCATCTACTGCAACTATCTCTACCGAATTCTAGTCGTGGAACCTCACGCGATCGTCACCGCTAGCGCGGACACACCAGCAGCCGAAGCCTTGCCCGAGGGGCGAGCCACCACGGCGAATGCACTTCACAGACCAGCCGAGGCCAGAACCTCGAGCGGTGAGCGATGGCACCGACAGCAGCACTGCGCGGCGCCCACCGGGCGTCCGCTCCAGTGATGCGGCGCAACACCAGGACGAACAGCCTTCCTCGGACCCATTATTTAACATAATAAATATTATGCGCAGTTCGGCATGCGCACGAAACGCTGCCCGTCCTCGAAGCCGAGATCGAACGCCGCCTGGATCCGCGCGCCGGAGGTCGCATCGAGCTTCGTCACCGGCACCTTCCGCGACGGCCGCACGTAGACGAGGTCCTCGCGCGGAACGGGGATCGCCCAGTCCTCACGCGTCACGAGTACCAGGCGTCGGCCCGGGTCCTCGCCTTCGAACTCGATGAGCGCGTTGCCCACGAAGCCGCCATCCATCATGCGACGCCCCCCGAGGCGCTGAACGCCGAAGGCCGGCGGAATCGCGCTCGAAGCCACCAGTACATCGCGCAGCTCCGCCGCGCTTTCGCAGCGCTGCACTGCATGCCAGTGCGGCGCGAAGCCGATGCGCGTGCCCCAGTTGCCGTGGAGCGTGCGACCGACACGACGCTCGATCAGATAGCTGACCTGGACGGTGGCGCTCGCGAGGACCGTCGGAAGTCGATCCGGGAGCACGGCCGCGAGCACGTGCACGGGCGTTCCCGAACGCAGACGCTGCAGCGCCTGGCGATCGAAGACGGTCTCGACACCCGTGCTGACGATCCGGGGATGCGGGAAGGGATTGCGCCCTCGCAGCAGCTCGGAGACGTGGAAGTTCCGGGGGTTGGCATCGAAGACCGATCGATTGTGGTCGAGCAATCGATCGACGACGCCGGCCTGGATGCCGCAGGCGACGATCGCGCCTGCGCTCACTCCCAGCAGGCGCTGTGGTGGCTTCTCCAGTGCCGGCTCGAGGGCACGCCAGAAACCTGCCTGCCAGAAGCAGCGGTTGCCGCCACCGGCGAAGACGATGGTGTCGAACTCCATGATGACTCCGCCCGGTGGCCGGTCCTCGAAGTGGCGTCTCGCAGTCTGATCGGCCGGATCTGCGAGCGCCTTGAACCGCGCCGCGCGCCCCGACATGCTCCGCTGCCACGACCGTCCCAGCACCCGGGAGCCACCGTGGCCGGAAGCAGCCTGCTCGCCCTGATCGACGACATCGCCACGCTCCTCGACGACGTGTCGGTCATGACCAAGGTCGCCGCGAAGAAGACCGCGGGCGTCCTCGGCGACGATCTCGCCCTCAATGCCCAGCAGGTCACGGGCAT
>JAZBPO010000364.1:0-5821 GCA_036351675.1 Pseudomonadales bacterium | reverse complement strand
GGCGCGAGGTGGCGGGTGGCGGTTCCTGATCGCCGGTGCCTTCCGGGCCCGGCCCCGGAGGCGGCCGCCGGGCACCGAGCGCCGGGCCGAGCAGCGCGGCCATGACCCGCCCCAGCATGAACGGAACCAGACCGGGCGCCTGCTGGAGCATTTCCATGCCGCGGGTCGGGGCGAGATAGAGGGCAGGCAGACGAGAAAGGTGTTCGGCAGAGCGGTCACCGTGTGCCCCCGTGCGCCGAAGGCGGCACAGGCGAGCAGCAGCGCTGGCACCGGCGGCAGTGCCTGCGTGAAGGGTCCCGGGACGGCGACGAAGCAGAACAGGGCGCCGGCGGTGAGCAGGACCTTCGCCCACTTTGTCGCGCGTCGGCGCAGGGACTCTGCCCCCGGGCCGCTGCGGGCGTCAGTAGATGAGTTCCTGCCAGCGACCTGCGTCCTGCAGGGCGGCCTTCGTGCCCGGCCAGTCCGCGTCGCCGAGCATGGCGGCGATGGCGTCGTCGAGGCGCGCCAGCAGCCCCGAGTAGCCGGCGACGTAGAGCGTGCCCGTCTCGGAACCGACGACGTCTCCGAGGCGCGGCCAGGCCTGAAGGGCCTGCTCCAGGCCGGGCGCCTCGCCGAAGTGCGGCCGCGGGCTGACGGCCGTGGTGATCTGGAAGCCGTCCGGCCCCGTGAGGCCCTCGAGGAGCCCCCGCAGCTCGTCCGTGTAGAAGAGGTCCGGGCGCGTGCGCGCGAACTGCAGCAGCCAGACGTGGCCCGCCCAGCTGCCGCGGTCCCGGACCATGCGTCGCGTGAGGGCGCGGAAGGGCGCGACGCCGGTCCCGGCGCCGATGAAGACGAGATCGGCCGACTCGTCGTCGGGGAGCGTCCAGGGCAGGCCGAAGGGCCCGGACAGGGTGAACTGCTCTCCGACCCGTGCGTCGCAGAGCCGCGAGGAGGCGATGCCTGGATAGGCCTCGCCGCTGTAGTCGTCGACGTAGCCACAGCGCATGACGCAGATGCGGATCCGGTTCGCCTCCGGCAGATCGGCGATCGTGTAGAGGCGGAAGTGCCTGCGGTGGCCGAGCTTCACGGCCTCGCCGGGCGCATCGAAGGGGCCCTCGAGGATCAGGCCGACGCTCTGGCCCACCTCCGCGTCGAGGGCCACGGGCAGGCTCAGTTCCAGCTCGCGGATCTCCTCCCCATTGCCTTCCGCCGTGAGCCGCGTGCTGGCCTCGACGGTCGCCGGAAAGCGGCGGCTCGTGTCGTAGTCCTCGAGTCTCATCGAACCCTCCTCAGGTCCCGAGCCCGGCGAAGCCCATGAAGCTCATGGACAGGATGCCGGCGATCAGCAGCGTGATGGCCGTGCCCTGGACGACGTCGGGCACCTCGGCGAGCGCGAGCTTCTGACGGATGCCTGCCATCAGCACGAGCGCGAAGGTGAAGCCCGCACCGGCGCCGAGGGCGTACACGACGGTCTCCGCGAGGGCATAGCCGCGGTTGGTCTGGAACAGGGTCAGGCCGAGGATCGCGCAGTTGGTGGTGATCAGCGGCAGGAAGATGCCGAGGGCGCGGAACAGGGCGGGACTCGTCTTCTTCACGACCATCTCGACGAACTGCACGGTCGAGGCGATCACCAGGATGTAGGCGATCAGGCGCAGGAATTCGGCGCCGAGACCGACGAGCAGCAGGTTCACGCACCAGGCGCTCACGGCGGCGACGAGCATCACGAAGCATACGGCCACGCCCATGCGCACCGCCGTCGCGAGGTTCCCCGACACGCCCAGGAAGGGGCAGATGCCGAGGAAGTAGGCGAGCACGAAGTTGTTGATCAGGCAGGCGTTCACGAAGATCTGGAACAGGGACTCGTTCATGACGGCACCACCTCCCCGCCCTGCGCCTCGGCGGCTTCGCGGCGTTGGCGCAGCCAGTTGAACAGCAGCAGCCAGAGGCCGAGCGTGAAGAAGCCCCCGCCCGGCAGCACCATCACGATCCAGGGCTCGAAGCTGTCCGGCATGACCTGGACGCCGAACAGGGCGCCGGCGCCGAGCAGTTCACGCACGGCGCTCATGGCCAGCAGCGCGATCAGGAAGCCGACGCCCATGCCGAGGCCGTCGAGGGTGGAGCGCAGCACCGTGTTGCGCGCCGCGAAGGCCTCGGCCCGCGACAGGATCAGGCAGTTGGCGACGATCAGGGAGATGAAGGCGCCGAGGTTCTGGTGCAGTTCGAGGCTGATCGCCTGGATCGCGTAGTCCACGATGGTCACGAAGGTGGCGATGATCAGCACGAAGCAGGCGATGCGCACCTGATGGGGGATCCACCGGCGCAGCATGGCCACGAGCATGTTCGAGGCCGTGAGCACGAACAGCGAGGCGAGGCCCATGGTCAGGCCGTTCATGCACGAATTGGTGACGGCGAGGACCGGGCACATGGCGAGGACCCGGACGAACACCGGGTTCTCGACCCACAGCCCCTTCGTGAACTCGCCCGTGAGCGTCACGTCCTTCTTCACGGCGACTCTCTCCCTTCCGGAGTCTCCGGCGCTTCGAGCGAAGCGATGCGCTGCCGCTGCGCGTGCAGGGAGGGCAGATGGCGCTCGGCGCTCGCCTGCAGCAGGTCCGCGACGGCCACGGAGGAGATGGTGGCGCCGGTGATGCCGTCGATCTGCCAAGCCTCGGTCCGCGTGCCCTCCTTCACGGCGACGATCGGATGGCGCAGGGACGATCCGTCCGCGTCGAGGCGGACGTCCAGATCGGAGACGGATGCGAGGAAGCTCGGGTGCGTCATGATCTTGTCGCCGAGCCCCGGCGTCTCCCGCGTCTGCAGCACGCGCATGCCGACGATGCGCTGGCGCTCGGGCGCGTAGCCGTAGAGCACCTCGATCGTGTCCGCGTAGCCCATGCCCGCGCCGGTCAGGGCCACACCGACGAAGGCTCCGGCGTCGTCGAAGGCGGCCCAGGCGTCCGCGGTGCGCTCGCCGGCGGCCTGCCAGCTGCCGTCCAGGAAGGCGATGGGTCGGAAGGTCGCCGATCCGGGCAGCACCTCGAGGACGGCCGCGCCGAGGCGCGCGGCGCGGTTCTCCGCGATCGGCGCGAGCGTGGCGATGAACACGCCGACGATGAGCAGGGCGCACGCCAGGCCGAGGCCAACGAGCGCGCGATAGGCGGGCCAGGGCGGCGCCGTGCTCCGATCCGTGGCGATCACGTCGGCGGCTCCGCTGCTCATGGCGCGCGCATCCGCGGCTGGAAATGGGCGTCGATGTGCGGCGAGACGGCGTTCGCGAGCAGGATCGCGTACATGACGCCCTCGGGCATGCCGCCCCAGAAGCGGATCACCACGATCAGCGCCCCGATCAACACGCCGTAGACGACGGCGCCGCGATGGGTGATCGGCGAGGCGACCATGTCCGTGGCCATGAACACGGCACCCAGCATGAGGCCGCCTGAGAACAGCATGTACAGGGGGCCGGGATAGACGGCCGGGTCGAGCAGGTTGCCGAGCAGGCTCGAGCTGGCGACGGTGGCGAGGATCGCGACCGGAATGCGCCAGTTCAGCATGTTGCGCCAGGCGAGCCAGGCGCCGCCGGCGAGGATGAGCAGGGCGCCGGACTCGCCGAGCGATCCGCCGTGGAGGCCGAGCAGGAGCTCCGGCGTGACCTCGAACTGCTGCTCGAACTTCATGCTCGAAAGCGGTGTCGGGCCGGTGACGGCGTCGTAGCTCGGGCGCGCGAAGGGGACGGTCAGGAGCGAGGACGGCAGCGTCGCGAAGCGCGTCGCCTCGAGGGCCGGCGCCCAGGTGGTCATGGCCGCCGGGAAGGCGGCCTGCAGGAAGGCGCGCCCGACCAGCGCCGGATTGAAGGCGTTGAAGCCGAGGCCGCCGAACAGACTCTTGCCGAGGCCGACGCCGACGAAGCCGCCGAGGGCCACCATCCACAGCGGCAGGGACGGCGGCAGGGTCAGCCCGTAGAGCACGCCGGTGATCACCGCGGACCAGTCGTCCACCGTGGTCCGGCCCTGCCGGCGGCCGAGCCAGTGCTCCGTCGCCACGCAGCTCGCCGTGGCCGTCAGCAGGATCAGCAGTGCCGCGAGGCCGTAGAGGTACACGGCGAAGAGACAGGCGGGCAGCAGCGCGTAGACGACGCTGCGCATGATGAGCTCGACGCTGTGCCCGCTCGCGACGTGCGGCGACGCGCCGATCGTGAGGATCGCGCCGCGGCTCACGCGGGGACTCGCTTCAGCGCGGCCTTGGCGCTGCGGAAGGACTGCACGAGCGGAAGATGCGAGGGGCACACCCAGGTGCAGGCGCCGCACTCGAAGCAGTCCGCGAGGCGATGGGCCTCGGCCATCTCCTTGTATTCGCCGTTGCGAGC
Organism: Pseudomonadales bacterium; assembly: GCA_036351675.1. Lineage (GTDB taxonomy): Bacteria > Pseudomonadota > Gammaproteobacteria > Pseudomonadales > Azotimanducaceae > JAZBPO01. The sequence goes on along the minus strand of JAZBPO010000364.1, from coordinate 1,479 downwards.
GAGGAGGCCGAGGCGCGCCGGGTTCAGGAACTGCGGGCAGGCGTCGACGCAGTAGCCGCAGCCGATGCAGGGGAACACGCGCTTCTCGCTGCGCAGCTCCGGATCCGTGAGTGCCACGAAGCCCGTGGTGCCCTTGGTAATCGGCACGTCGAGGCTCGCCAGCGCCGTCCCCATCATGGGTCCGCCGAGGAAGACCCGGCTCACGTCCTCGCGCAGGCCGGCCTGCTCGAGCGCGTAGCGCAGCGGCGTGCCGATGGGGACGCGGTAGTTGCCGCGGCGTTCGACCGCTGAACCGGCGATGGTCAGCACGCGCTCCTGGATGCCCTGACCGCGGGGCAGCAGGCGGCCGATCTCGGCGAGCGTCGAGACGTTGACGACGACGCAGCCGACGGCGGACGGCAGGCTCCCGGTGGGCACGACGCGGCCGAGGAGCGTGCGGATCAGCGTCTTCTCGGCGCCCTGCGGATACTTCACGGCGACGCGCTGCACGCGCACGGAGCCGTCGGCCGGTGCCGCCGCCTCGAGTGCCGCGGCCGCGTCGCGCTTGTTGTCCTCGACGCCGATGAGGGCGCGCTCCACGCCCGTCGCCTTGCGCACGTAGCCGATGCCGGTCATGACATCGTCCGCGTGCTCGAGCATCACGCGGTGATCGGCCGTGAGATAGGGCTCGCATTCGGCGCCGTTGACCACGAGCGTGTCGACGCGGGTGTCGTCCGGGATGCGCAGCTTCACGTGCGTGGGGAAGGCCGCGCCGCCGAGTCCGACGATGCCCGCCATGCGGATCGCCTCGAGGATCTCCTCCGGGCTCGCGCGCTCGAGTTCGCAGGGACGGCCCTCGGCGATCTCCTGCGTGGACGACGGATGGGGCACGAGCCAGGCGCCCTCGACCATGGCGCCGGTGGCGCTCGGCATGAGGCCGATGCGCCGGATCACGCCGCTCGCCGAGGCGTGCATGGCAACGGACAGCTCCCCGTCCGGCTCGGCGATCAGCTGCCCGCGCTGCACCTCCTGACCCTCGCGCACGACGGGCCGCGCCGGCGCGCCCGTGTGCTGCTGGAAGGGAATCTCCAGCACCGGCGCGAAGGGGAACTGATGGATCCGCGCCGCCTCCGTGTCCGCCTTGTGCGTCGGCGGATGGATGCCGTGCGGAAAGGTGGGCAGGCGCGCCATCAGTTGTACTTCTCGCCCCGCTTGATCCACTTCGCCGTGTCCTTGCCGTCGCGGTCGCGCGGCAGGCCGGGGTGGATGACGCGGGCGGTGCACTTCTCGGCGGCCCGGACCAGGTCCTTGTAGGGGCCGGCCTCGGGGTCCTTGAGGAAAGCCTTGCCGCTGTCGTCGTAGGCGAACATGCGATCGTTGATGCGGATGCATTCGTCGCAGGCCGTGCACTCGGCGCTGTCGATCCAGGGCGCGAGGTAGCCCTCGCCGCCTGAGGCCGCCGCGGGCGCCTCTGCAGTCTCGTTGGCCGCTGCCGCTGCC
>JAZBPO010000363.1:0-4911 GCA_036351675.1 Pseudomonadales bacterium | reverse complement strand
TCGAGCGCGATCTCGTCGTCCGCTTCCGGGTGGACGGCGTGCTGCGCGAGGTGGTGCGACCGAAGCGTGCCCTCGCCGCGCTCCTCGTCTCCCGGATCAAGGTCATGGCGCGCCTCGACATCGCCGAGAAGCGCGTGCCCCAGGACGGTCGGACGACGCTGCGCATCGGTGGCCGTGAAGTGGACGTGCGGGTCTCGACGCTACCGAGCGCGAACGGGGAGCGGGTGGTCCTGCGCCTGCTCGACAAGCAGGCGGGCAAGCTCGATCTCGCGCACCTCGGCATGCACGTCGACTCCCTCGAGGCCATGCGCGACCTCGTGGCCAGGCCCCACGGCATCGTGCTCGTGACCGGTCCGACGGGTTCCGGAAAGACCACCACGCTCTATGCGAGTCTCGGCGACGTGCGCAGCGACACGCTCAACGTCATGACCGTGGAAGACCCGATCGAGTACAACCTCCCGGGCATCGGCCAGACCCAGGTCAACAACAAGGCGGGCATGACCTTCGCGCGCGGTCTCCGGGCGATCCTCCGGCAGGACCCGGACGTGGTCATGGTCGGCGAGATCCGCGACCGGGAAACGGCCGAGATCGCCATCCAGGCCGCCCAGACCGGCCACCTCGTGCTGTCGACGCTGCACACGAACACCGCCATCGGCGCCGTCACGCGCCTGCAGGACATCGGAGTCGAGCCCTATCTGCTGTCCTCCAGCCTCACCGGCGTCATCGCCCAGCGCCTGGTGCGGGTCCTGTGCCCCCACTGCCGGGTCGCCGCGCCGGCCTCGCCGGCGGAATGCCTGTCGCTCGGGCTGCCGGAGGGCACGGAGGTCTTCACCCCGCAGGGCTGCGCGGAGTGCGGCCACAGCGGCTACCGGGGTCGCACCGGCATCTACGAGGTGATCCGCATCGACGAGTCCATGCGCGACCTGATCCACCGCGGCGCCAGCGAGCTGGACCTGGAGCGCCACGCCCACGGCCGCACGCGCAGCCTCCTCGAGGACGGTCGCGACAAGGTGCTCGAGGGCGTGACCAGCGTGGCGGAAGTGCTGCGCGTCTCGCGCGAGGACTAGCGGACCGTGGCTCTCTTCTCCTGCGCCTGCCCGTCCAGGGGGCTCTGACCTTGGCGGCCTACGAATTCATCGCGCTCGACGAGCGCGGTCGTCAGAAGAAGGGCGTGCTGGAGGCGGACAGCGTCCGGCAGATCCGCCAGCAGCTGCGCGATCGGGGCTGGGCGCCGCTGAGCGTGGACGCCGCTTCCGGCTCCGGGGGCGCAGCGGCCGACGGGCGCGCGCCGGCGCGCGCCCTGCGCTGGCGCAAGGGACTCTCGCCCCTCGACCTCGCCATCATCACCCGCCACCTCGCCACCCTGGTGGGATCCGGGCTGCCCCTCGAGGAGGCCCTCAACGCCGCCGCGCAGCAGGCCGATCGTGCGCGCGTGAAGACCATGCTGCTCGCGGTGCGTGCTCGGGTGCTCGAGGGCTATTCGCTCGCCGCCGCGCTGGCGGACTTCCCGGCCGCCTTCGACGACCTCTATCGCTCGACGGTCGCCGCCGGCGAGCACGCGGGCCACCTCGAGGACGTGCTCGAGAACCTCTCCGAGTTCACGGAGCGGCGCCAGGAGTCGGGACAGAACGTGCAGATGGCGCTGCTCTACCCGCTGATCCTGATCGGCATCTCCCTGCTCATCGTCGGCGGGCTCCTCGCCTACGTCGTCCCGGAGATCGTCGGCGTCTACTCCGACACGGGGCAGGACCTGCCGTGGCTCACGGTCGCGCTCATCGCCCTCTCGGAGTTCCTCGCCGCCTGGGGCGCAGCGCTGTTCCTCGGACTGCTCCTCGGCGGCGTCGCGCTCGGGCGCTGGCTGCGCCTGCCGGGTCCCAGACGGCGCCTGGACGGACTGCTGCTGCGCACACCGCTCGCCCGCACGCTCGTCCGTGGGGCGAACGCGAGCCAGTTCGCGAACACGCTCTCCATCCTCACCTCCAGCGGCGTGCCCCTGGTCGACGCCATGGGCATCGCGGGCCAGGTGGTCCCGAACCTGGTGCTGCGTGACCGCATCGAGGGCGCGACCCGGCGCGTGGCGGAAGGGGCGTCCCTGCGCAGCGCCCTGGAGGAGGTGGGTCAGTTCCCGCCGCTCATGATCCACATGGTCGGCAGCGGCGAGGCGAGCGGTGATCTCGACGCGATGCTCGCGCGCGTCGCACGCCACCTCGAGCGGGATCTGCAGCGGACCGTCACGGTCATGCTCGAACTCCTGAAGCCCGGCATGTTGCTGGTCATGGGCGGTCTTGTCCTGCTCATCGTGCTGGCAATACTGTTGCCGATCCTCAACCTCAACCAGCTCGTCGTCTGAGGTGACACCGTGAACAAGCTCCACTTCCCCCGCACGCCGCGCAGCCAGGGCGGCTTCACGCTCATCGAGGTGATGGTCGTGGTCGTGATCCTCGGCATCATGGCCGCGCTCGTGGTCCCGAACCTCGTGGGCAAGCAGGATCAGGCCATGGTCACGGCCGCGAAGAGCGACATCTCCGCGATCGCCAACGCCCTCGACTTCTACCGCCTCGACAACAACAGCTATCCGAGCACCGAGCAGGGTCTCGAGGCGCTGATCGAGAAGCCCGCAGGCTTCCCCGAGCCGCGCAACTGGACCGAGCCCTATCTCCGCAAGCGCCTGCCCGACGATCCCTGGGGCAATCCCTATCAGTACATCGCCAGCGATCGCGGCTTCGAGCTCTACAGCTTCGGGGCCGACGGACAGGAGGGCGGCGAGGGCTTCGCGGCGGACATCCGATTCGAGGACATCTGAGGGCGCTTCCGGCCGTGGCCGCGCTCCGCCCCCGGCGACGGACCGCGGGCTTCACGCTCGTCGAGGTACTCGTGACGCTGTTCGTGATCGCCGTGATCGCGGGCGTCGCGGTGATCCGGCTCGGCGGCGGCAATCGCCAGGAGATCGTCGACCGGGAAGCCGCACGGCTGGCTCAGGTACTGGAGCTCGCGCGTGAGGAGGCCGTGCTCGCCGGTGAGGAATGGGGCTTCGCGCTCACGCCGGAGAGCTATCGCTTCCTGCGCCTGGACGAAGACGCGAATCGCTGGCTCGAGGTCGGTGAACGTCCGCTCGCGCCGCACGAACTCCCCGAGGACGTCAGCCTGCGCCTGTCGCTCGCCGACCGCGGCCGCATCGACGGCCGCGAGACCACCGTGGTGACGCGCGAGCGCGCGGGACAGAAGCCGGCGCTGCTGCTGCTCTCGAGCGGCGAGATGACGCCGTTCACGCTGCTCGTGCTGTCCGACGCAGCACCGGCACCGCGCCGTCTGACCAGCGACGGTTTCGCAGTGGTGCGCTCCGAACCGGTTCCGGAGCCGCGATGAGGCGCCGCGGACCCGGAGCCGGCGGCTTCACGCTCATCGAGATCATGGTCGCCGTCGGCGTCTTCGCCGTGGTCTCCATCGCGGTCTACGGCCGCATCGGTGAGATCCTGCGCCAGTCACAGCGCCTCGAGACGCGGACGCTCGCCACCTGGGTGGCGCAGAACCGGCTCGCCTCGCTCTCGCTCGAATTCCGGGGTGCCCAGGAGCCCGTGCCGACGGGTCGGCGCACGGACCTGGTCACGCTCGGCGGCCGCAGCTGGCGGGTGGCCGTGGAGATCGAGAGCACCTCGGACCCGAACCTGCGCCGCATCGACGTGAGCGTGAGTCCCGGCGAGCGCGACGCCGTCGGCGAAGGCGGCGAGGCCGCGCGCATCATCGGCTTCGTGGGTCTCTACTAGTGCGCCGGGCGCCGTCAGCCGGTTTCACGCTCGTCGAGGTGCTCATCGCCGTCGGTATCTTCGCGCTCATCGGCATCGTCGCTGCGGCGCTGCTCACGAGGACCCTGGAAGCACGCGCGGAAGCCGCGGCGCGGGCCGATCGTCTGCAGGCGTTGCAGCGTGGCATGCAGCGCCTGGAACGGGACGTGCTGCAGTACGCCGGCCGAGCCGTGCGGGACGAGTTCGGTGATCCGCAGGCCCCGCTGGTGCTCGATCTCACCGGCGCGCTGGAGCTGACCGTGCAGGGATGGCGCAATCCGCTGTCGCTGCCGCGCAGCGAGCTGCAGCGCGTGCGCTGGCGCCTCACGGAGGACGGGACCCTGGAGCGCGCCTTCTGGACCGTCCTGGACCGCGCGCAGGACTCGGGTTCGCGCGCGCAGGCGGTGATCTCCGACGTGCGCGCCTTCGACGTCGAGGTCGTGGACGGGGAGGGCAGCAGCTGGCGCGACTGGCCCCGCGACGGCGGGCCGGGTCCCTCGGATCCCCTCGCGCTCCCCGGCGACACCGGCACCGACCCGGAGGCGACGGGCGGATCCGCGTACCCCATCGCCCTCCGCCTCGCGCTCGACGTGCCGCCCCTCGGCCGCGTCGAGCGGCTGCTGCTCGTCGGCGAGGCGATCGAACTGCGCGCGGACGAGATCCAGGCGCCCGCGCAGGAGCCGGCCAGCGACGAGGAACCGGGGGAGGCCGTTCCCGATGCCTGAGCGAGCCTCGCGCCCGCGACGGCAGCGCGGCGTCGCCCTGCTCACGGTGCTGCTGATCACCGCGCTCGTGACCGTCCTCGCCGTGAGCATGGTCGAGCGCCACCGCCTCGCCATCGCCAAGACCCGCCAGGTGCTGCGTTGGCAACAGGCCTACGCCTACGCCCTCGGCGCGGAGAGCCACGCCCGTTCGCTGCTCCGGGCCGATCTGTTCGAGGACGATGCGGACCCGCCCGTGGACAGCCTCGCCGATCGCTGGGCCGAGCCCCGTGCACCCTTCGAGATCCCGGAGGGCGAGATCGAACTGCGGATCCGCGATCTCTCGGGCCTGCTGAACATCAACGGCAGCACGGACCCGGCAGGACAGGACCGGCTCGAGCGCCTGCTGACGGCGCTCTAGCTCGATC
>JAZBPO010000362.1:0-5466 GCA_036351675.1 Pseudomonadales bacterium | reverse complement strand
CCGGGACGCCGGCCGTGCACGGCGTCGATCACGCTCACGTCCTTGACGACGAGGGTCGTCGCGCCGACCGCATGGCCGACGAGCAGCAGACCGATGAACGCCAGGCGGCGGGGGATGGCGGGCGACATGGCGCTTCTCTCCGGCGGGACGCTCCGGGGGCCATGCTATCGTCCGTCCGGTCCGTGAGGGAGAACATCGACATGAAACGCGCAGGGATCCGGGTCCTCCTGCTGTGTCTGCTGGCACCGCAGCTCGCGCTCGCCGACGGCCTGCGTCTCGTGCGCTTCGGCGCGCCCGGTGAGGAACGTCCCGGCCTGGTCGATGCGGAGGGTGGCGTCCGCGATCTCTCCGCCGTCGTCGACGATCTTTCCGGCGATGTGCTCGGTCGTCTCGGTGAGCTCGACGCCATCGATCCGGAGACGCTGCCGCGCGTGGCTGGCGAGCCGCGTCTCGGTCCGCCGGTCGCAGGCGTGCGGAAGATCATCGCCATGGGCTTCAACTACGCGGACCACGCGGCGGAATCGGCCGTGGCGCTGCCCGAGGAGCCGCTGCTCTTCAGCAAGGCGATCACCTCGCTCGCGGGCCCCTTCGACGACGTGGTCGTCCCGCGCGGAGCGACGCAGATGGACTACGAAGCCGAACTGGTCGTCGTGATCGGCCGCACGGCGCGCTACGTGAGCGAGGCGGAGGCGCTCGACCACGTCGCCGGCTTCGCGGTCGGGCACGACGTCTCCGAGCGGGCGTTCCAGCGCGAGCGTGGGGGCCAGTTCGTGAAGGGCAAGAGCGCCGACAGCTTCGGGCCCGTCGGACCCTGGCTCGTGCCCAGCGCCCACGTCGAGGACGTCCAGGCGCTGGCGATCACCTCGCGCGTGAACGGCGAGACGCGGCAGGCCTCGAACACGCGTCACATGGTCTTCGGTGTGGCCTTCGCGGTGAGCTACATCAGTCAGTTCATGACGCTCGAGCCCGGGGACCTGATCTTCACCGGGACGCCGGCGGGCGTCGGAGCGGGCATGGACCCGCCGCGCTGGCTCGCGGTCGGCGACGTGGTCGAGGTGGAGATCGAGGGTCTGGGCGTCCAGCGCCAGACGATCGTCGCGCCGCGCTGAGTCGAGCCATGGTCACGCCTTCCATCAAGCTCGACGTTCCGAGGCGCGTCCTCGACCGCGTTTCGTTCACCGACGGGACGCTCGAGGATCTCGAGGCGTGGATGAAACGGCTGCCGCGCGAACCCGAGGCGGCGGCGCGGGAGCTGCGCAACGGGCTGATGCAGCTCAATCGCGCCAAGAGCTTCTTCACGGCGCGCTTTCCGGAACTCGAGCTGCTGCGTCCGAAGGTGCATGCGGTCTGCCGCTCCCTCGGGGAGAGCGCCGAGGGCAAGCGCCTCGCACAGATGCTGCAGATGGAGCTCTCGACGGGCTATCAGGTCGCCGTCGTGGAGACCATCGAGGAACAGGTTCCGCTCGAAGGGGGCGGCGCGGTGGACTCGCCATCGGGCATGGCCATCGTCTCGATCCATCGCGCCCTCTCCGAGATGGGCGAGACGCTCCTGCGTGCCCTGCAGTTCGACGCGCCGTCGCCGAGCGATCTCTGGACCGAGACGCACCAGCTCTACCTTCTCGCCGAATCCGCGGGCGTGCTCGAGGTCGAGGTCCGCGACGACCTCGATCGGGTCCGCGATCGCACGCGGGTCGTCGACGCCTGGCTCCGCGTCGTGCTGCTCGGCAGTACGGACCCGAACGCTCTGCGGCGTGCCCAGCTCTCGGAACTCCACGAACTGCTCTCGGACTGGACGCGACTCGTCGAGGTGTGCCGGGAAGCGCCCGAGGGTCATGCGGCGGTGGTCGTGGATCTCCATGGGGCGGGCCCGCCGGAGCGGGGCACCGGGGGCGATCTCGAGGGGCCGTCGGCGGCTCGCTGGCTCGAGGCCAGCGCTCTCGTGGAAGCGTTGCGGGAGCGCATCGCGGGCCGGGGGCTCGGCGCGCAGGCACCGGCCCTGCCGAACGCCTCGGCGCGCATCCTCGCGGAGTACGCCCAGAGGATCTGGGGCGCTCAGGCCGAGCGCGGGTCCGATCGTCTCGACGCGCCCGGGGAAGCCGAACTCTGCGTGGGCTGGGCTTCCGTACACCGGCGCCTGCGCGGGACCCTGGACGACGAGCCCGTCCATCTGCTGACGATCAGCGACGCGAGCCCCGGGGGCTACGGGCTGACGACCGGCGAGGCGTTGCCGGACCGCCTGCAGACCGGCGAACTCGTCGCTGTTCGCCGCCGCGGCACGCACCCCTGGCAGGTCGCCGTGGTCCGCTGGCGCGCCGGCACCCCGGCGCTGGCGCGTATCGGGATCGAGTTGCTCTCACCGCGAGCGGAGGCGGCCGCGGCGCGCCACGAGGGCGATGCCGAGCACACGACGGTCAGGTGGTCACCGGTGTTGCTGCTGCCCGAGATCGCCGCCCTGCGCCGACCGGCGACGCTCATCGTCCCGCGCGGACGCTTCGTGAACGGCTCGAGGCTGACCCTGCGGCGCCATCGCGGAACCTCCACGATCACGCTCGGCCGCGCCCGCTCGTTCGCCGAGAGCTTCGAGGAGTTCTCGATCTCCTGACGGCGCGGCGGGCGCCGTCAGCCCGTCATGCCCACCTCGTCCGTCTCGATCGGCGTGCGCAGATCGTGGAGCGAGAACGGCAGTTCCCGGATCCGCAGGCCGGTCGCCTGGAACACCGCATTGGCCAGGGCAGGCGCGATGCCCGGTGTCCCCGGCTCGCCGGCGCCCCCCCAGGCTTCGCCGCTGTTCAGCACGTGGGTCTCGATGAGCGGTGCTTCGTCCATGCGCACGGCAGGGTAGTCGTGGAAGTTCGACTGCTTCACGGCGCCGTTCTCGATCTCGATGTTGCCGTGCAGCGCAGCGCTCAGGCCGTAGATCGTGCCCGACTCCATCTGCGCTGCGAGGCCGTCCGGGGACACTGCGAAGCCGCAGTCCACGGCGCACACGACCCGGTCGACCTTCAGACGTCCCTCGGTGACGGTCACGTCCACGACCTGGGCCACGATGGTGCCGAAGGATTCCTGCAGGGCGATGCCTCGGCCCCGGTTCGGCCCGAGTGCCTCGCCCCAGCCGGCCTTTTCGGCGGCAAGGTCCAGCACCGCACGCTTGCGTGGCGCGTCGGCGAGCAGCGCACGCCGGTACTCGTAGGGATCCCGGCCCGCCGCGTGGGCCACCTCGTCGATGAAGGACTCGGTGAAGAAGCCGTGCTGGGAGTGGTCGACGCTGCGCCAGGGGCCGAAGGGCACGTGTGTGGGGCTGTCCGTGTGATGGATGTGCTGGGCGGCGATCGCGTAGGGGATGACCGGCGCCTCCGCGGGTTCGTGTTTCTCGTGGTAGACGTTCTCCCAGGCGAGCACCTCACCCGCTTCGTTCAGCCCGGCGCGGAACTTCGAGGCGACTGCCGGCCGGTAGATGTCGTGGCGGATGTCCTCCTCGCGCGACCAGATCAGCTTTACGGGCATGCCGACGGCCCGTGACAGGCGTGCGGCCTGGATCGGCACGTCGGCAGTGGAGCGGCGGCCGAAACCGCCCCCCATCATGTGCTGGTGCAGCGTCACCTGTTCGACGTCGATGCCGAGCGCCGCAGCGACCTCGTAGCGGTAGCCGAGCGGGTTCTGGCAACCGACCCAGATCTCGCAGCGTTCCCCGTCGACCCGAGCCGTCGCATTCATGGGTTCCATGCAGCTGTGGGCGAGCCAGGGTACGCGGTAGTTCGCCTCGACGGTCTGCGCGGCTTCGCCGAAGGCGGCGGCGAGGTCACCGCGCTCGACGTCGGCGGTCGTGCCGCCGCTTGTGCGGGCCGCATCGAGATCGCGGTCGAAGCGCGCGAAGATCGCCTTGCTGTCGAGATCCTCGTGGCCCGTCTCGGTCCATTCCACGGTGACCTGCTTCAGCGCCTGCTGCGCCTGCCACCAGCCGTCGGCGACCACGGCCACGGCGTCATCGAGGTTCACGACGTCGACCACGCCGCTCATGGCGTTCGCGCGCGATGCGTCGAGCTTCGCGACGCGTGCGCCGAACACCGGTGCGCCGAGGATGGCGGCATGCTTCATGCCCGGTACGTCGGCATCGATGCCGAAAGCGAGCGAGCCGTCCACCTTCGCCGGAATGTCCCGGCGCGGCACGCTCCGGCCCATGATCCGGAACTCGTCGGGCGTCTTGAGTCGGGGCGAGCGCGGCGGCGTGCGCTCGCCGGCCGCGGCCGCGAAGCGCGCGAAGGGCGCGCTGCGCCCGGTGCGCTCGTGGAGCAGATGAGACTCGCGCGCCGTGATCTCGTCGGCGGGCACCTTCCACGCCGCGGCGGCCGCTGCGACGAGCATCTCGCGCGCAGCGGCGCCAGCGACGCGCATACCGTACACGCCCGTGGTCCGCACGCTCATGGAGCCGCCGGTGATCTGCAGGTGCATGGCCTTCGCCACGGCCATGAAGGCGCCGTCCACGGTGGGCACGAGCGCCTTCGGCAGCTCGGCGTCGCCCAGGATGAAGCCCTTTCCGAGCGCCCAGTTCGCGTACGCGTCCTCCGCGGGCGCCTCCTCGAAGCTCACGTCCTCCCAGCGCGCGTCGAGTTCGTCGGCGAGCATCTGCGTGAGCGCCGTCTGCGCACCCTGGCCCATCTCGCTGTGCGGGACGATGGCGGTGACGTGGTTCTCCGGGCTGATCTTCACCCAGGCGTTCACGAGGTCCGCGCCGTCTCGGGCGACCAGGTCGGCGAGTTCCTGATGTCGCTTCCCCGGGCGTAGCGCGACGCCGACGACGAGGGCGCCGCCGGCGGTCACGCCGGCCCCGATGAAGGCTCTTCGGGTCCACTTACCCATGATGTACCTCCTTCGCCGGATCGCAGGTCTCGACGGCGTCCGCGAGGAGGGGGCGCGCGGCGCGCTTGATGGCCGTACGGATGCGACCGTACATGCCGCAGCGACAGACATTGCCCTTCATGGCCGCATCGATGGCCGCGTCGTCCGGCGCGGGATTCGCGTCCAGCAGCGCCACCGCGCTCATGATCTGCCCGGACTGGCAGTAGCCGCACTGCGGGACCTGCTCGGCGATCCAGGCTTCCTGAACCGGATGCAGGCCCCCATCGCCCGTCACGCCCTCGATCGTCGTGACCTCCCTTCCGGCGGCGGCCGCGACGGGGGTGACACAGGCGCGGATCGGATTGCCGTCGAGATGGACCGTACAGGCGCCGCACTGGGCGATGCCGCAGCCGAACTTGGTTCCGGTCAGCTTCAGGTTCTCGCGGATGGCCCACAGCAGGGGCATCTGCGGGTCGACGTCGAGTTCGTGTACTCGACCGTTCACGCGCAGCGTGATCATGAGCGGTTTCCTCAGGGGGGCTGTTCCGACGTGGCGAAGTTACCACTGCCTGTCCGATCTGCCAGCGACCGGTCATCCCTCTCGCTGGGCGGGCTCAGGAGCCCGCGGGG
>JAZBPO010000361.1:0-31425 GCA_036351675.1 Pseudomonadales bacterium | reverse complement strand
GACCGCTCGTCGAACGCATCCAGCAGATCGAGCGCCGCGTCGCCGAGGACCTGGCTCAGGCCCGCCGCGAGAACGCGGAGCAGGCGCGCGAGCTGCGCCAGGAACTGCAGCAGTCGATCACCACGCTGGGCGAGGGCCAGCGCGGCCAGCTCGAGACCTTCGCGACGCGTCTGAAGGCCTTCGAGACGCAGGTCGAGACGGCCCAGACGAAACAGCGCGAAACGGTGGATTCGCGCCTCACGGACCTGCGCGACGTGTTCGTGCGCACGGGCCGCGAGCAGCGCGAGGAGCTGACGAAGACCCTCGAACGCCTCGGCCAGCAGCAGCGCGAGAGCACCCAGAGCGCGACGGAAGCGCAGAAGGAGCGCCTCACGGCCTTCGAGCAGCGCCTGGGTCAGCTCACGGAGACGCTCGGCGTGCAGCTCGAGAAGCTGCGCGAAGAGAACGGCAAGCGCCTGGAGGAGATGCGCAGGACCGTCGACGAGAAGCTGCAGACCACGCTCGAGAAGCGCCTGGGCGAATCCTTCAAGCTCGTCTCGGAGCGCCTGGAGTCGGTCCACAAGGGCCTCGGCGAGATGCAGGAGCTGGCCACCGGGGTCGGCGACCTGAAGCGTGTACTCACCAACGTCAAGACCCGTGGCACCTGGGGCGAGGTCCAGCTCGGGCGTCTGCTGGAGGACGTGCTCACGCCGGAGCAGTACGGCGCCAACGTGGCGGTGAAGCCGGGCAGCGCCGAGCGGGTGGAGTTCGCGATCCGCCTCCCGGGCCGCGACGGCACCGAGGATCCGGTGTGGCTGCCCATCGACGCCAAGTTCCCGCGCGAGGACTACGAGCGACTGCTCACGGCTTCGGAAGCCGGCGACCCCGCGGAGGTCGAGGCGGCCGTCCGTGCGCTCGAGCAGCGCGTGCTCGCGGAAGCCAGGGGTATCGCGGCGAAGTACCTCGCACCGCCGCACACCACGGACTTCGGCATCCTCTACCTGCCGACGGAGGGCCTCTACGCGGAGATCGCGCGGCGCGAGGGCCTCACGGACCGCATCCAGCGCGAGCATCGGGTCGTGGTGGCCGGCCCCAATACCTTCTCCGCCCTGCTCAACTCGCTGCAGATGGGCTTCCGGACCCTCGCGATCCAGCAGCGCTCGGGCGAGGTCTGGCAGATCCTCGGCGCCGTGAAGACGGAATTCGGGAAGTTCGGCGACGCCCTGGAGAAGGTGAAGAATCGTCTGCGCCTCGCCGAGAAGGACATCGGCGCAGTGGAGACGCGAACGCGCGTCATGACGCGCAAGCTGCGAGAAGTCGAAGCGATCCCTGCCGGGAGCGCGGCTCCGCTTCTCGACCTGCTCGAGGACGACGGCGCCGACGAGAGCGAGGTCGACGAGACGCCCTGAGCGCCCGCCTCGGGAAGCGGCCCGGCCGCGCGCCTCGGCGCGCGTGTCGAACACGCCAACCTCGCGCTGGAGCGCCTGCGCGGCGAGGTCGAAGGCCCGCCTTCAGCCCTGCCCGAGCGCCGCAAGGAAGCGTCCGCGGACCTCCGCCACGTGCTCGTTCAGCGTCTCGCGGCGCCAGCCGCTCGTGTCCAGGGGCTCCAGCACCTCCACCTCGACCACGCCACGGTGCGCGAACACCGAGCCCTTGGGCATGAAGTCCGAGGTGTTGTGGAGCACCACCGGCACCATGGGCACGCCGGCCTGCATGGCGAGATGGAAGGCGCCCTTCTTGAACGGTTGCAGAGCGCGGGTCGGGCTGCGCGTACCCTCGGGGGCGATCACGATGGACGTGCCGGACCGCAGGGCGTCGACCGCCGGCCGCATGGCCGCGATCGCCTTGGCGCGATCCGCGCGGTCGATGAAGATCACGCCCGCCGCCTGGAACATCTGGCCCACGAAGGGCTGGCTCTTCACCTCCTTCTTGGCGATCCCCGTGAAGTCCTGACGCAGCAGGCGCGCCATGATGATCGCGTCTAGCTGGCTCTGGTGATTGAACACGAAGACTGCCGGCCGCTGCGCCCAGAGGTGGTCTTCGCCGACCACGTCGACGCGGACGTCGAGGGCAGCGGTGGCGAGTTCGCCCCAGACCGTTCCGGCGACGTTGCGGGCGTGCTGGATGTCGCGGTTCAGGACGAAGTCCGCGATGGCGAGGCTTCCGGCGGTCGAGAGCGAGGCGTAGGCGAGGGAGGTGCGCAGCACTTCCTCGAAACCCGGCCGTTTGCGCGAGTCGAAGCGCGCCATGGGCCAGCCCATGCGGTGTGCGTAGCGGGTCAGCTTCGCGTCGGGATTGAGCGCGCGCGGATGGCCGACGGCCTCGAGCAGCGGCACGTCCTCGAAACCGTCCGAATAGAAGAAGGAGTCGTCGAGCGTGTAGTCGACCTTCGCCCCGAGCGCGAGGGCCGCGGAGAGCTTGCCGGGCCCATAGCAGGGAGGTTCGACGACCGCGCCCGTGCACATGCCGTCGACGACCTCGAGCTGCGTGCACAGCTGGTGATAGATGCCGAGATCCCGCGCCACCGGCTCCACCTGGTAGGGCGTGGCCGAGGACACGACCACGAGCGTGTGGCCCTTCGCGCGGTGGGCTTCGACGAGGCGCCGGGACTCCGGGTAGATCCTCTGGGCGACACGGCGGGCGAAGACCTCGTAGCCGAAGTCCATGCTTTCCTGGTGCGACTTGCCAGCGAGCTCCTTCGCCGTGTCGCCGACGAACTCGGAAAAGCTGATGCGGCCGGACTTGTAGTTCGCGACGGCGCGCATGGTGCGGCCGAGTTCCCGCGCGCCCATGTCGCGGCTGAGGATGCGCTCGAGGATGACGTCCTGCACCGAGAAGCCGCTGATGAGCGTCCGATCGAGATCGAAGAGCGCGGCGACCTGCGGGCCCGGCGGCGCCGCCTCGATGTCCTCGAGCAGGGACTGCAGGGTTCGGGACATGTCAGAGCTCCTGGGCGAGCGTGCGCCGCGTGGTCAGATCGAGTATCACGTCGAGGCGCGCGCCGAGATCGGCGAGTTCCTCGAAGAACGCGACGCGCGCCGCGTCCACGCCCGCCGCGCCGCCGGTCAGTCCACGCTGCTCCGCGAGCTTGAGGGCCGTTTCGAACAGCGACCGGGAGACGGACTCCTCGGAGAAGATACGTCCCTCGAGACGCAATTGCCGCCCCGTCGCGAGACAGCCCGTGACGAAGGCGCGCTTGTCCTCCACCGCGGCCGTCCCCTGGCGAGCGAGGCGTCGAGCGACGACCGAGTAGGCGTCGACGAAGGCACGCAGCAGCGCGTGCGCGAAGAGGGGCCGGACACGGCCGAGCATGGCGAGCACCGCCTGCTCTCCCTGCGGCAGGACCTCCCGCCAGCGGCGGAAGCGCAACGCCACGCGTGACTCGGCCCGGTCCATCCAGGCGTCGCGCAGGCGGAAGTAGAACTCGTGCTTGAAGAGATCGCGCAGTGCTTCCATCTCGCTCCAGAAGGCGGCCTCGTCCCGCCCCGCCGCGCGCAGCAGGGCCACTTCACAGAAGGCGTCCGACACGAAGTAGTGAATGATCGTGTTGCGGTAGTAGGCGGCCTTCAGATGCGCGTCATCGGCGATGCCGAAGAGGCGCTCCTCGCCCTCGTCGTGGTAGCTGACGACGCCCGTCGCGTGGAGCTGCGCCAGTGTCTCCCGAACCGCCTCCGGATCCTTGAAGTCCGCCCGACCGACGACCTCGATCCGTCGCTTGCGCACGAGCGCCATGCCGGGGCGAGCGAGGTACTGGATGGTGCCGAGCGTCTGCGCCCGGTTGCCGGCCGCGAGCAGGATCATGGTGACGACGGCGACGGGCGTGATCGGCGTGGCGTCGTTCATGCGCACGGCCGTCTCGAAGGCGAGCTTCTGGACCGCCTGCTGGCGCTCGCCGGCCTCGAGGCCCGCGTCGAGAGCGCCCTCCGCCAGCACGTCTCCGAGCACGAGGGGCGCGCCGAAACGCAGGAAGATGCGCCCGTGCGGTCGGCGTTCGCGGATGAATCGCAGGAACCACCCCGCTCCCTCTGCCTTCTTGTCGCGGCCCTGCTGCTCGACGACGTAGTCGCCGACTTCCGGGACCTGGTCGTAGGTGATGTTCACCGGCACGAAGGTGACGTTGCTGATGCCCGTACGGAGGATCGCCTCGACGACGTAGTTGAAGAGGCCGTAGCGCGGTGGCAGCAGCTTGCCCGTGCGCGAACGCGTCCCCTCGAGCGCCCACAGCAGGGAGAAGCGCTTCTCGATCAGGTAGTCGATGTAGCGCCGGAAGACCGATTTGTAGATCTCGTTGTCCTGGAAGGAGCGCCGCAGGAAGATCACGCCGGCGCGCTTCGCGAGGGCGCCGATGCCCGGCGTGTTCAGGTTGATGCCACCGAAGGTCAGCGGCATGGGCTGGTTGCGGTCGAAGAGCACGCACTGCAGGGCGATGGAGTCGAGCATGGACTTGTGGCTCATGACGAAGGCCACGGGACGCGTGCGGATCAGCCCCTCCACCTCCGCGAGCTGCGCCTCCACCACGTCGATCTCGCGATCGTGGCTGGCGGTGTACATGGCGCGCATGATCGCCACGAGCGCATCGAGCGTCAGCGGCGTCTGCGTCGCGGCCATCTCCTCCAGGTAGGCCGCCGCTTCCGTCTCGACCTCACCGGGTTCCCGATCCGCCTCCTGCGCGACCTGCCAGAGGCGCGTGCGGAACTCGCGATTGGCGAACACGTCCTGCGGCAGCAACCTCGGCACCTTGTAGCGGGCGCCACGGGCGTTGCGCTCGACACGATCGAGGACCACCAGCGCCTGGCGCCGCACGAAGGAGGCGAGCACCTCGTCCTCGGCCTCGGCGCCCCAGCTGCGCAGGGCGTCGGCGCGCACCGTGTCGATGCGGGCGCCGTCGCCGCGGAGCACACGCACCCGCTCCGGCTCGTCGGCGAGGATGCGCCGGCGGCGGCGCGGCCCGGGGTTCTCGATCCCGAGCGCGATCAGGTCCTGCACCAGATTCGAGGCGCCGGGCCGCGGCTTCGGGAGCCAGATGAGGCGCAGGGGCTGCAGCCAGGCATCGCCGGGCAGCTCCGCGAGCAGGCGCCGCAGTTCGGCGTCGTCGTCACCGAGCACCGCGCTCTCGACGCGGGCGCCGGCATCGAGGGACCGCGCGCGGATCCGCTCCTCGAGGAGTCGGCGCTCCGCATCGTCCTCCGCGTCGAGGAGGAACAGAACTGTGCGGTGGCCACCATCCGGCCACAGGTTCGCGTCCTGCAGCGTCTGCACGCTGCCGGCGGGCAGTTCGACTTCCGCGTCCATGGCCCGAGCGGTCATGGCCCGGCCTCCCCGTTTCTCTCCGAGCACGAAGCGTACACTCCCGGGCTCGGGAGTACCGGGGAGAGGACGAGGCGATGCAGTTGAAGGTGAGCGTGCTGGGTGCGGGCTCCTGGGGCACGACGGTCGCGGCGCTGCTGACGCGGAACGCGCCGACCCTGCTCTGGGCCCGGAACGAGGACACGGTGCTCGAGATCAACGGCGAGCAGCGCAACAGCCGCTACCTGCCCGATGCGACGCTCCCCGCGAAGCTGCGCGCGACGCACGATCTCGGCGAGGCCGTGCGCCACGCCGACGTGCTGGTCATCGGGACGCCGGCCCAGACCTTCCGCGAGACGCTGATCGCCGCGCGCGAACACATCCGCCCCTGGGTCCCGGTGATCAGCCTCTCCAAGGGCCTCGAACAGGGCACGCGCCTGCGCATGACCGAGATCATCCGCGAGGAGCTTCCGGGACATACCCCGGGAGTGCTCACGGGTCCGAATCTCGCCCGCGAGATCATGGCGGGCTTCGCCGCCGCCTCAGTGATCGCCATGGAAGACGACGCCATCATCCAGCGCATCCAGGCGCTCTTCTCCTCCGGCCTATTCCGCGTCTACCGGAACACCGACGTCGTCGGCTGCGAGCTCGGCGGCGCCCTGAAGAACGTGGTGGCCATCGCAGCCGGCATGGGAGACGGGCTCGGCGCCGGCGACAACACGCGCTCAGCGGTGATCACGCGCGGTCTCGCGGAGCTCTCGCGCCTCGGGGAAGCCCTCGGCGGTCGCGCCGCGACCTTCTCGGGCCTGGCGGGCATGGGCGATCTGGTCGCCACCTGCACCTCGAAGCAGTCGCGCAACCGCTACGTCGGCGAGCAGCTCGGCGCCGGGCGCACGCTCGACGAGGTGATCGAGGAGATGCACATGGTCGCCGAGGGCGTGAAGACGAGCCCGGTGGTCATGCAGATGGCCGAGGAGCACGGCGTCGAGATGCCCATCGCCGCCGAGGTGCACCGCGTGGTGCGCGGCGAATGGACGCCGCGACACGCCTTCCGCGGCCTGCTGCAGACCCTGCACGGCGACGAGTCCGACCCGGGCTGAGCGCGGCGCGGGCGCCCGAGTCGTCCTACGGTCCGACAGAAAGGGCGTCGCGAGCCGCCTGCCGGACCCGATTCGAGCGCGTGCGATCACTCGACTCGTCGCCGACCGCCGTCGATCCGACCGCGATCGCACTCCTCTCGTCGAAGTGGGGGCAACGTTTCCGCTCCGATGCGCGTCTCATGATCACGCGGCCCACGAGGGGGCCTCGAGGATCAGGAGAAGCAGCCATGAAAGCACGCATCGCCATCGCAGCATTCGCCGTCGCGGCAACGTCCCTCCCCATGGCCGCCGGTGCGGCACTGCCGCGGGTCTACGACCGCCCGCTGGACGCCTGCACCACCGCCATCGAGAACCAGTTCGACCGTGGCGAGGTGACCGACACCTTCCACAGCCGCATGGACGACGGCACCCACAGGATCTACGCGAACGTCGAGACCCGTCAGCTCGACGGCTCAACGGAGTTCCGGCGCGTCACCTGCGAGACGAACCGATCGGGCCGCTCCGTGGTCGAACTGTCCGCCGCGGACGGCCGCTGGGTCGACCGCGAGCAGGGCTGAGGCCGTCCGTCCCATGGACGGCCGGGCCTCCGGGATCGGCAGACGCGGGCGCACCGTCGGCGCGCTCGCCCTGGCGATCCTGCTCTGGCCCCTCGGGGGTCAGGCCAACATCCCGCGCGTGCCCTTCCAGGAACTGCCGCGCGAAGCACTGCCGGATCTGCCCTTCGCGGTGCGCTGGCACGCGAGGCGAGACGGGGAGACCGAGCAGAGAACGATCGAGCTGGCACGGGTGCCGCGGGGGGCCGTACGCATCCCCACGCCACCGGCACGGCTCGACGACTGAGCCCCTGCGGCCGTCGTGAGAGGGTCCTGCAGACACCCGAGCCGGGGTGCCTGCAGGGCGGACCGGACGGAACACGCCCCCGATCCGTTCCGACCCCGGAATCCGCCCTGGTGTCCCGGTTTCCCGATGGAAGCCGAAGGGATGTCACGGGTTCCGACTCTCGCGGCGGCCGCACCCTTTTCGCAGTGCTCACCGGGGGTGACGCGCCCCGCGCCCGCGCCGGACTCAGAGCTGTCTGACGGGAATGCGTCCGGAAGCCACGGCGTCGACGGCGAGCCCGAGATTGTCGCCGTCGAGGATGCGGTCGGCGCGATAGCTCGAGCGTACGAGCGGACCCGCGGCGACCTCGTGGAAACCGCGCTCGAGGCCCCATTCGCGATAGCGGTCGAAGTCCGCCGGCGGCACCCAGCGCGCCACCGGCAGGTGGTTCACGGTCGGCCGCAGGTACTGGCCGAGCGTGAGCAGGTCCACGCCCCGGTCCCTGAGATCGTCCATGGTGCGGAGGATCTCGCTCTCGTCCTCGCCGAGTCCGAGAATGAGGCTCGTCTTCGTCAGCACCTCGGGCCGGTGCGCCTTCGCGTGCGCGAGCACGTCCAGGGTCTGGCCGTAGCCGGCCCGCGGGTCGCGCACTTCGTGCGTGAGGCGCTCGACGGTCTCGACGTTCTGCGCGAACACCTCGAGGCCCGAGTCGACGACCGTCTCCACGTCGGCCATGCGGCCGCGAAAGTCCGGCGTCAGCGCCTCGACGGCCACGTCGGGCGACGATTCCTTGATGGCGCGCACGCAGGCCGCGTAGTGCGCGGCGCCGCCGTCGGGCAGATCATCCCGGTCCACGGAGGTGAGCACGACGTAGCGCAGGCCCATGAGGCGCACGGACTCGGCGACACCGCGCGGCTCGTCCGGGTCGAGCCAGCCCTTCGGGTTGCCCGTGTCGACGGCGCAGAAGCGGCAGGCGCGCGTGCACACGGACCCCATGACCATGATGGTCGCGGTGCCGTTGTTCCAGCACTCGCCCATGTTCGGGCAGTGGGACTCCTCGCAGACCGTGGCGAGGCGGTGCCTGCGGACCGTTTCCCGGACCTCGCGGAAGCGGCCGCCGGAGGGGATGCGGATACGCAGCCAGTCCGGCTTGCGCTCGGCCTGCGGGCGCTCGCCGCTGCGGGCCTTCTGGCCGTTGCGGACGGCGCTGTGGCCCTCTGGCGTGCGGTACTTGGTACCCGAGGCGACGCGGGGACCGTCGACGGCGCGCGACATGTCGTTCCTCGCTGTACTTGGGCCCGTGCGGATCGGCGATTGTAGCAAGCCCGCCGCAGCGACTCAGTCGCGGACGGCGGCGTCCTCGCCGGCGGCAGCGATCTCGCGCTGACGCTCGGCGAACCAGCCGGGCTCGAGCAGATCACCCGTCTCGTGATCGATCGCCGGGTAGGGAAGGTGGTGACGCCGGCAGAAGTCCGCGAGGGTCGGCTCGCCCCATTCGAAGAACAGACGCTCGAAGGTCGCCGCGTCGAGGCGCCGCTGCGCGTAGCAGCCAGCCGCCTCCCGCTGCCGATGGGCCTCCGCGAGGATGATCGCCGTCGCCACGGAGACGTTGAAGGACTCGACCATGCCGACCATGGGGATGGTGATCGTGGCATCGGCATGCGCGACCGCGGCGGTGCTCGGGCCCTGCTTCTCGGCGCCCATGAGGATCGCCGTGGGACGCGTGTAGTCGATCTCGCGGAAGTCCACGGCCTGCGCGTCGAGATGCGCGCAGACGACCTGGAGACCGTCGCCGTGGACCGCGTCGATCGCCTCCTCGATGGCGCCGTGGCGGCGGATCTCGACCCAGCGCTGACTGCCCATGGCCGTGGAGCGGAAGGTGCGGAAATCCTCGTCTCCGACCACCGCGTGCAGCCAGAGCACGCCGAAGGCGTCACAGGAGCGGACGATGGCCGAGAGATTGTGGCCCTTGTGCACGGAGTCCGTGACGACGCGCAGGTCGGGCTGACGCCGATCGAGGGTCTCGCGGATGCGGCGGGCGCGTTCTGGGGTCATGGCTCGTGGTCGGAAGCGAGCGGCCTGCGGCGCCCGGCTGTCGTGGGGGCGCGCATGGTGCCCGGCCGCGGGGAGCGACTCAACCGAGGCTGAAAACGAAGACGGGGGCGCCGTGCTGGCCGCCCCCGTCGTCCTCGTTCACGCCGGCCTCGCGGCCGGCGGCGACTTCGTCACATGCGATAGCTCGCACCGGCGAAGAAGAAGCGCCCGCGAGGGCCGGCGGGACGCGCGAGCGTACCGAGGTAGGGCTTCTCGTCGAAGGCGTTGTTGATGCCCACGTAGACGTTCACGCTCTCGCTGAAGTCGTAGCCGAAGTTGAAGTCGTGGACGATGCCACGACCGGTCTGCGACGGATCGACGAACAGCGGGTTCGCGGCGAGCTGGCGGTTCTGGATGCCGGAGAGGTTCTGGCTGGCCTCGTAGCGCGCCGCCCAGCTGAAGGTGAAGTTGTCGTAGTAGTAGCGCGTGTTGAAGTTCGTGATCCACTCGGGGAAGCCGAACTCGCCGACGCGATCCTCGAACACCGTGGTGTCGATCGGATCCTGGAACTCCTTCCAGTCCACCAGGTGCGTACCCGTGATGCCGAAGCTCATCTCACCGTACTCACCGAGGCCCACATCGTAGTTGATGCCGAAGTCGATGCCGCTCGTCTCGATGGAGCCGAGGTTCACCTGACCGGATTCGTGGAAGGTGATGAAGCCCTGCGGGTCTCGCA
The DNA here is from genome assembly GCA_036351675.1 of Pseudomonadales bacterium. Lineage (GTDB taxonomy): Bacteria > Pseudomonadota > Gammaproteobacteria > Pseudomonadales > Azotimanducaceae > JAZBPO01. The sequence goes on along the minus strand of JAZBPO010000361.1, from coordinate 21,471 downwards.
CGATCAGCGAACAGAAGTTGTTGTTGATCGACTGAAGGTCGACGCAGGCCTCGGACACGCGCTGGGCCGAGAGGGCGTCGATGGCACCTTTGATCTCGATGTCGTAGTAGTCGACGATCACCCGCAGACCGGGCACCCACTGCTCCGGTTCGAACACGATGCCGAGGGTCAGCGTCTCCGCCGTCTCCTCGGACAGGTTCGGGTTGCCGCCCGTCACACCCGGGATGCCGGCCGTGATGAACTCCGTCACGTCGTAGCCGTCGGGTACGCCGAGGGCAGCGCAGTTCGCGGCGCGGAACTCGGAGCCGTTGTTGATGTTCTGGATCGAGCAGGGGTCGTTCAGGAACGGATAGAACGCCGGCTGCCGGGGCGAGAAGAGCTCCGCGATGTTGGGCGCACGCACGGCCTCGGAGATCGTGCCGCGGAGCGTGATGCCGGGATAGGGCGTCCAGCGACCGCCGATGGACCAGGCGTCGTTGGAACCGATGGTGCTGTAGTCGGCGAAGCGGATGGCGCCCGTGATCTCGAGGTACTCGATGCCGGGCAGGTCGGACAGGATCGGCGCCTGACCTTCGATGAAGTACTCGAAGACGTCGAAGTCCCCGTTGAGACCCTCACGCTGGTTGCCGTTGGAGCCGTTCCAGGTGATGCCGAGACTCTCGAAGGGACCGACCTCGAAGCCGCTCGTCTCGTCGCGATACTCGAAGCCCGCGGCCCAGCCGACGGGGCCGGCCGGGAGCTCGAAGAGCGCCGAGGAGTCGCCCGAGAGCGAGCCGAAGATCACGTTCTGCTCCAGCGTCGTCTCGTCCGGGTCGTTGACGTAGACGAAGGCGGCGTATTCGGCGGTGGCTGCGTCGCGTCCGAACGGATTGAACGGCACGCAGGAGCCGTCGCCGGGCTGGAAGGTCACGAACTCCGTGAAGGCGCCGGCGTTCGTGAAGTTGCCCGACGTGAAGTTCGGCGTCGGGAAGGCGGCGCCGACCCAGGGCAGCGCCGTCGGGTCGAGGTCCGAGCGGCAGACGATGTCGCCGTTCGCGTTCACGGTCGTGTCGAGGGCCGCGTAGAAGCGATCCTCGATCCGCGTGCCCTCGTTGTTGATGTCGGCGGTGGTCTCGCCGTAGTTGTACGACAGCTCGTACTGGATGCCGTTGAGGATGTCGAACTCGCCTTCGAGACCGGCGACGATGCGGATCGTCTCCCGCTCGACCGTCGTCCGCGGCAGCACTGCGAGGTCCGAGGTGTCACGCGACGCACCGAAACCGTAGAAGGTGCCGTCGTTCGGGTTCGGAGCGATGATGCCCTCGCCCTGCAGGAACGCGATCTGAGCGGCGAGATCGTCCGGAATGTAGGGGTTGTCGTAGGCGATCGGGATGGCGTCGTTGAAGTCGGCGACGCCGGCGCGCTCCGAGTTCTCGGAGCGCGCGTACTTCGCCTCGATGAAGACGCTGTGCCGCTCGGTCAGATCGAAGGTGCCGTTGACGTTGGCGACCACGCGGTCCTGCTCAGGGAACAGCGTACCGAGCACGGAACCGAGTCCGTCGCCGACGAGGTAGCTCTGGGACGTGTTGATCGCGAACCCCGGATTGTAGGCGCGTGGCGAGCCGTTGTTGGGAGAGTCGATGACCTGGAGCACGGGAATACCACCCCCGAGCGGACCGCCGGGCACACGACCGAAGCCAGCGGAACCCGGGATGATCGGAATCGGGTCACCGGGACGCGACGCCCCGATCGTGCTGTCGATGGTGCCGAAGGAATCGATGGAGGTCAGGTCGAAGACCCCGAGCGGACTCGAGATCGGGTTGCCCTCGGGGCGCACGTAGACCCGCTGCGCCGCCGGGTTCCGGCCCGTGAGCTGGGCGATCTCGGGCGTGTTGTTGATGTCGTCACCGATGTTCGGGCCGGTGAAGGGGCGCGAGAAGTCGAAGACCTCCTCGTTGCGGAGGTACTCGACGCTGGCCACGATGCCGCCGCGGCCGTCCATGAACTCGAAGCCTCCGGCGCCGGACAGCAGATATTCCTCGCCGTCATTGCGCCCCGACACGCCGGTCTGGAAGTTGAACTCGAGGCCCTCGAAGTCGCTCGCATCCTTCATGATGAAGTTCACGACGCCACTCACCGCGTCGGCGCCGTAGACCGCCGAGGCGCCGCCGGTGAGCGTTTCGACGCGCTTCACCATGTTGTTCGAGATCGTGTTGATGTCCACGGCCGCGGCGCCCTGGGCGCCGGCCACGTGGCGGCGACCGTTGACGAGCACGAGCGTCCGCACCGTGCCGAGGTTCCGCAGGTTGAGGAAACCGATACCGAGATCGTCGTCGGTGGAGCCGGGCGTGCCTGCAGCGGGCCCCTGAAGCGCGGAGAAGTTGGCGGGCAGGGAGGCGTTCAGCGCCGGCGACTCCCGCAGCAGCTCGCCGAGGTCGACCTGGCCGGCGGTGCGGATGTCTTCGCTGCCCAGCACCTGAACCGGGCTCGCCGACGTGGTGGCACTGTCGGTCGCGATGCGCGAACCCGTGACCACGACCTCCTCGAGTTCCGCCGACTCACCCTCCGCGGACTGTGCATGAGCGAACTGCGCCGAACCGCTCGCGACCAGCACGGCCGCGCAGATGGCGCGATAGCCGCGCCCCTTGCTGAAGCTCTTCATCGATTACCCCCTGAAGCGATACACGTGTCCGGGGCGCACGCTCGCACCTCGCACAGACTCCCGCGTAGCGCGCATCCCTGGCATCGGCGCGCGCCGAACGCGAACGGATCAACCCGTTCGTCGTCCTTCGCAAAAGCGATGCCAGATCGAAATCATTCGGTCACAGGGTGGAAACGATCAGGAAAGATCGGGGGTCCCGTGGTGCGTACGATCTGGATGGGAGACGAGTACGCACCGCGATGGCACGCATCCGGGGCGCCCCGCACCAGGAAGGAGCCGATGAGTGCATCGCAATGGCCGATAGAAGGCTCGATGCTCTGGCGGTCCCGCGGGGCAGCCGATCGGTTCGATGCGCCCCGCAGGACACGCCGGACCGATCGAGCCAGGCCACCACCCGGGCGTTCCGATCAGCCGACGATGCGGACCGCCTGCTCCGCGATGCGCGCCTTCCACTCCGCCGGTCCGGTCTGGTGCACGGAGGTGCCCTCCGCGTCCACGGCCACCGTGACCGGCATGTCGCGCACCTCGAACTCGTAGATGGCCTCCATGCCGAGTTCCGGGAAGGCCACCACGCGGGCATCGGTGATCGCCTTCGAGACGAGGTAGGCCGCCCCGCCGACCGCCATGAGATAGACCGCGCGATGCCTGCGGATCGCCTCGATCGCGGCCGGACCGCGCTCCGCCTTGCCGATCATGCCGAGCAGACCCGTGTGCTCGAGGACGAAGTCCGTGAACTTGTCCATGCGCGTGGAGGTGGTGGGCCCGGCAGGCCCCACCACCTCGTCGCGGACCGGATCGACGGGCCCGACGTAGTAGATGAACCGCCCTTTCAGATCGACGCCCTCGGGCAGCCCTTCGCCGGACTCGATGAGCTCCTTCATCTTCTTGTGGGCCGCGTCCCGCCCCGTGAGCATGCGGCCGTTCAGCAGCAGCGTCTCGCCAGGCTTCCAGTCGGCGACGTCCTTCGCCGTCACCGTGTCGAGATCGACCCGGCGCGCGCCGCCGGCCGTGGCGTCCCAGGTGATGTCCGGCCAGTCGTCGAGGCTCGGCGGGGTCTGCCGCGCGGGACCGCTGCCGTCGAGCACGAAGTGCGCGTGCCGCGTCGCGGCGCAGTTCGGGATCATGCAGACGGGCAGGGAGGCCGCGTGCGTCGGGTGATCCTTGATCTTCACGTCGAGCACCGTGGTCAGGCCACCGAGCCCCTGGGCGCCGATGCCGAGGGCGTTCACCGCGTCCATGATCTCCAGGCGCAGTTCCTCGATCCGGTTCGCGGGGCCGCGCGCGCGCAGCTCGTGGATGTCGATGGGATCCATCAGCACGGACTTCGCGAGCACGGCGGCCTTCTCCGCGGTGCCGCCGATGCCGATACCGAGCATGCCCGGCGGGCACCAGCCGGCGCCCATGGTCGGGACCGTCTTCACGACCCAGTCCACGATCGAATCGGAGGGGTTGAGCATCACCAGCTTCGACTTGTTCTCGGAGCCGCCGCCCTTCGCCGCGACGTCCACCTCCACGGTGTCGCCCGGGACGAGCTCGTAGTGGATGACCGCCGGCGTGTTGTCCTTCGTGTTGCGGCGAGCGCCGGCCGGATCCTCGAGGATCGACGCGCGCAGGACGTTGTCCGGGTTCAGGTAGGCGCGCCGGACGCCCTCGTTGATCGCGTCCGTGACCGGCATGGCGCCGTCCCAGCTGACGTTCATGCCGACCTTCACGAACACCGTGACGATGCCCGTGTCCTGGCAGATCGGGCGCTTGCCCTCGGCGCACATGCGCGAGTTGACGAGGATCTGCGCCATGGCGTCCTTCGCGGCCGTGTTCTCTTCCTTCTCCCACGCCTCGTGCACGGCCGTGATGAAGTCCACGGGGTGGTAGTAGGAGATGAACTGGAGGGCGTCGGCGACGCTCTCGATCAGGTCGTCCTGGCGGATCACGGTCATGGAGGGGCTCCCGGTCGGATGGCGTGGGCGGCGCCGGATGCACGCTGCAGGCACCGCCGTCGCGCGACGGTGGCAGTATAGCCGCGGAGAGCGTGTTTCCCGGGGAGTCGAGCACGAGATGGCGGTATGGATGCAGGCCGAACTGCGCCTCGCGACCGGCGATGCGCTGCAGGAGTGGCGCGCCTGGCTCGCGGAGCAGGGCCGCGAAGCCCTCGGGCGCCTCGGTGGCGCGATCTGGGGCTGCTGGCACGGCGCGCCGGGCTTCGGCCTGCGCAGCGACGCGGTGCTGCTGACGACCGTATGGCCCGACGATGCGGCCGCAGGCGCCGCGACGGAACTGCTCGCGGCGCCGCGCACGATCCTCGCCGTGGACGGCACGCCCCTGCATGCGACGGCCCGGCCCCGCTGCGGGACCCCGGTGAGCGGTGACGGCCTGTGGGTGTTCCGCGATTTCGAGATCGGCCGCGCCGACGCCGCGCGCTTCGTCGAACTCTCCGCGAGCGCCTGGGAGACCTTCGAGGCGAACTTCGACGCACGTATCGACGGCCTGTTCCGGGCCCCGGATCCAGGTCCGGAGCTGGCGCGCATGGTGCTCGTGACGCGCTATGCCGACCTCGCGACCTGGGAAGCGTCGCGGTCGGCGGAAGCGGACCCGGCGAGCTGGGAACGTTTCCTGGAACGGCGCGCGCTCACGCGCTGGACCCGTGCCTGCTGCGCGCCTCGCCTCGAGTTCTGAAGCGGTACGGATCCGCCGCCCTTCGCCTTCCCCGCGGCAGGGGATTGCGCTAGCGTCGCGCGCTACGAGGGGGGGAGCACCCACGCGATGCCCTGGCTCGTGCCGCGCAGCAAGTACCTTTCGACCCAGCAGTTCGATCGACGCCTCGTGGTCGGGCGCGAGGGCGACGTCGGTCTGCTCATTCGCGATCCTGCCGTGAGCCGCATTCACTGCGTGCTGCAGCAGGTGCGTGACGGCTCCTGGAAACTGCACGATCCCGGCAGTCGCAACGGCACCTTCGTCAACGGCCGCCGCATCGAGAAGCTCGTGTCCCTGCACGACGGTGACCTGGTGGGCATCGGCAGTCCGCGGGAGCGCAGCGCCTGGGAGTTCCATCTCACGGAACCGGCGCAGGCTCCGCAGGAGCGGACCGCGGTCGACTCGCTGGTCATGACCCGGCTGGACATCCCTGCGCAGGCCGATTTCGCGCCGCAGCAGGACGTCGAGAACACCGATCTGCTGCGCCGGGACTACGAGCGGCTCCGCGGCGCCTGGCAGTTGATGCAGCGTCTCGCCGGCGACACGACGCAGGACGCACTGCTCCGCAATGCGCTCGAAGCGCTCATCGACATGTTCCAGGCCGAGCGCGGCGTCGTCATGCTGCGCGATGCGCACGGCATCCTGCGTCGCGCCGCACAGGTCTCCCGCACGGACGAGTCCGCCGTACTGTCCGACACGCTCATCCGCGAAGTGCTCCACAACCGGCAGGCCCTGATCAGTCGCGACGCCCTGACCGACGAGCGCTTCTCCGGGTCCGAGTCCATGATCGCCTCCGGCGTCCGCGCCACCATGGCCGCACCGCTGATCCACGACGACCGGACCCTCGGCCTGGTCATCGTCGACAGCTCGCGATCGATGGTCGCTTTCCACAATCAGGATCTCGAGGTCTTCGAGACCGCGGCCCGCCAGCTCGCGCTCACGCTGCACACGAGCCAGCTTTCCGAGTCGGTACGCGAGAAGGAAGCCCTGCGCGAACGCTTCGAACGGCTCGTGTCACCGTCGCTCGCGGCGCAGATCGTCGACGGCAGCCTGGCCGTCGACCGGCACGGCAAGGTCCGCGAGGTGTCCGTGCTGTTCAGCGACATCCGCGGTTTCACGGCCATGTGCGAGCGCGAGGACGCGACGGAACTCGTGGGTCTGCTGAACACCTACTTCGAGGAGATGGTCGACATCGTCTTCGAGCACGAGGGCACGCTCGACAAGTTCATCGGTGACGCCGTGATGGCCATCTTCGGCACGCCGGCGCAGCAGCCCGACCACGCCGAGCGCGCCGTGCGCGCGGCCGTGGAGATGCAGCAGCGCCTGCACGCGCTCGTTCACGGCGTCGAGGGCCGCGCCCCGCGCCTCGCCGTGCCCATCGAGATCGGCATCGGCGTGAACACAGGCGAAGTCGTCGCCGGGTTCCTCGGCAGCCCCATGGCGCTCGACTACACGGTCGTCGGCGACGTCGTGAACACGGCGTCGAGGATCTGCAGCGCGGCGCTACCCGGGAAGATCCTCATCGGCGAGGCGACCCGCGCCCGGCTGAAGAGCCCCTGGCCACTGACCCGGATCGACGCCATCGAGGCGAAGGGCAAGAGCACACTCGTCGAGGTGTACGAGGTCGGCTACGCGCTGCAGGTCTGAACGCGTACGCCCGGGCAGAGAGACATGACCACCGAACTGCGACGTCTGACGAGCGGCGCCCTGTCGGAGGCGGATCGCACGAAGCTGCGCGCGCTCCTCGAAGCAGCCTTCGACGGCGACTTCTCCGACGACGACTGGGCGCACTGCCTGGGCGGCGAACACGCGTTGGTCGTCGATCGAGTCAGTGGCGCTTTCTGCGCGCACGCCTGCGTCGTGCCGCGCACACTCTGGCTCGATGCGTACCCGCTCTCGGCGGGCTACGTGGAGGCTGTCGCGACGCGACCGGACCGGCAGGGCGAAGGCTTCGGCACCCGCGTCATGCGGGCCCTCGAACCCGCTCTGGAGACCTTCGACCTCTGCGCGCTCAGCACCGCCGAGCACGGCTTCTACACGCGCCTGGGCTGGCGTCCCTGGCGCGGGCCGACCTGGGTGCGCATGCCGGACGGAGAACGCGTGCGTTCACCGGAGGAAGATGACGGGATCATGATCTGGCCTGCAGAAGCGCGCGTCGATAGGACAGCGGCGCTCTGCTGTGAAGCGCGCGACGGCGACGACTGGCGAGCCGGCCGCGAGACAGGGGAGATGGTGGCTACGCCCTGGATCGAACAGGGGACCCCGGCATTATGAGTGCCGTGCTCTAACCAGCTGAGCTACGTAGCCGTGACCGCCGGACGCAGGGCCGAGCCTGCGACAGGGCGCGAGATTCTCGGCAGCCCCTCCGTCCCTGTCAAGCAACGGGCGGCGCTCAGACGTTGAAGCGGAAGTGCACGACGTCGCCGTCGTGGACCACGTAGTCCTTGCCTTCCAGGCGCCACTTGCCCGCGTCCTTCGCACCGGACTCGCCGCCGAACTCGACGAAGTCGTCGAAGGCGATCACTTCTGCGCGGATGAAGCCCTTCTGGAAGTCCGTGTGGATACGCCCGGCCGCTTCGGGCGCGGTCGCGCCGTCGCGCACGGTCCAGGCGCGGACCTCCTTCGGACCGGCCGTGAAGAAGGTGAGCAGATCGAGGAGGCCGTAGCCGGCGCGGATCACGCGATCGAGGCCCGGCTCCTCGAGGCCCATCTCGGCGAGGAACTCGACCTTTTCGTCGTCCTCGAGTTCGGCGATCTCCTGCTCGAGCTTGTTGCAGATGGGCACGACGACGGCGCCCTCCTCGGCCGCGCGAGCGGACACGGCATCGAGATGTGCATTGCCCTCGAAACCGTCCTCGGCGACGTTGGCGATGTACATGACCGGCTTGGCCGTGAGCAGGAACAGCTGCCGAACGCGGACCGCGAGTTCACTGTCGGCATCCGCCAGCACGGTGCGTGCGGCGCGACCCGACTCGAGCGCGGCATGCACGGATGCGAGCAGGTCGGCCTCGGCCTTCGCGGCCTTGTCGCCGACCTTGGCCGCCCTGGAGACGCGCGCGAGGGCCTTCTCCACCGTGTCCACGTCCGCCAGCAGCAGTTCCGTCTCGATGATCTCGATGTCGGCGACCGGGTCGATGCGGCCGTCGACGTGAACCACGTTCTCGTCCTCGAAGCAGCGCACCACGTGGGCGATGGCGTCGGTCTCGCGGATGTTGGCGAGGAACTGATTGCCGAGGCCTTCACCCTTGCTGGCGCCGGCGACGAGCCCGGCGATGTCGACGAACTCCATGGTCGTCGGGATCAGCTTCTCGGGCTTCACCAGCGCCGCGAGCGCGTCGAGGCGCGGATCGGGGACCGGCACGATGCCCGTGTTCGGCTCGATGGTGCAGAAGGGGAAGTTCTCGGCGTCGATGCCTGCCTTCGTGAGCGCGTTGAAGAGCGTGGATTTGCCGACGTTCGGCAGGCCGACGATGCCGCAGTTGAAACCCATGGTGCTTCCTCAGTCCCCCGCCTTGGTGCGGGTATGGAGTTCCGTGGAGGCGCGCTGCCAGTCGCCGCGCACGAGTTCCGGCAGCACGCGCAGACTCTCCTCGATCGCGCTCTCGAGGGACGCGCGCTCCGCCGCCGGCGGCCGCGACAGCAGATAGCCCGTCACCTTCGCCTTGTCGCCGGGGTGGCCGACGCCGAGGCGCAGGCGCCCGAAGCCGGCTTCACCGCCGAGGACGCGGATGATGTCACGCAGGCCATTGTTGCCGCCGTGGCCCCCGCCCTGCTTGAGCCGGGCGACACCCACCGGGAGGTCGAGCTCGTCCTGGGCCACGAGCATCTGCGAGACCTCGATGCGGTAGAAGCGGAGCATGGGCCCCGCCGCCTCGCCGCTGCCGTTGTAGAAGGTCGTGGGTACCAGCAAGCGGACGTCTTCGCCCGCGATCGTCACGCGCCCCGTCAGGCCGGAGAACTTCTTCTCTTCCCTCAGGTTACCGCCGAAGGCGTCGGCCAGCGCCGCGACGAAGTCGGCTCCGGCGTTGTGCCGCGTGTGACGGTACTGGTCCCCGGGGTTGCCGAGGCCGACGATGAGTCGAACCGCATCGGACATCGGTGATTCCAGTGTCCCGTTCCGTTGCCAGGCAGCGTCCGCGCGGGTCCGCAGGAGATCGGCCCACCATGCGCCGTCGTCGTGGGTCGCCGAATACCGTCCGACTCGCCACGACGCCTCGCCGGGCGGCCACTTCGATCCCGGGCACTGCGTAGCGACGGAGTGGGGCCCTGGCGCGCGGCGCTCCGAGCGGAGCGCCGCAGGCCCGGGCGATCAGTCCTCGTTCTCGCCCTCGGACGCGGCGGCATCGGCAGCCGGCGCGTCGCCCTCCGGCTCCTCCTCGCGCACTCGGCTCTCGATGACGGAGACCACGACCTGGTCGTGATCCTCGCCGAGCTCGAGTTCCGGGATACGCACGCCCTCGGGAAGCTTCAACTCCGAAAGGTGGATGGAATCGCCGATGTCGAGCGTCGCGAGATCGACTTCGATGTACTCGGGCAGGGCCGCAGGCAAGCACGCCACCTGCACCTCGTTGACGATGTGGGCGATCTGACCGCCGTGCAGCTTCACGCCGGGGCAACTCGCCTCGTTGAGGAAGTGCAGCGGCAGGTTCACCGACAGTTCCTGATCCGCGGACACGCGCTGCAGATCGACGTGCATGATCTCGCCGCGCGAGGGATGCCGCTGCAGGTCCTTCACCACGGCGTCCACTTTCTCGCCCTCGAGCTGGATCTCGAGGATCTGTGAGTAGAAGGCCTCGATGCGCTCGGCCTTCGACAGCTCGTTCGCGTTCAGGGCGAGGGACCGGGGCGGCTCGGAGCCACCGTAGATGACGGCCGGGGTGTGCACGCCGGCCCGACGCAGGCGGCGGCTCGCACCTTTCCCCACGTCGGTCCGCGGCTCGGCCGACAGCACGATCTTGTCGGACATCTCACTTTCTCCAGTAGATGACCCGTGCTCCGGAAACTGCGACCGTTTCCGGCGGGTCGGTTGATGCGATGTGCCTATCGGAACATCGCGCTGATGGACTCTTCGTTGCTCACGCGCCTGATGGACTCGGCGAGTGTCTCGTCGATCGAGAGCTGGACGATGCTGGGCGTCTCGAGCGCCGCCTGCGCCAGCGGGATCGTGTCCGTGACGACGAGCTGGTCGAGCGCCGATTCGCCGACGCGCTTCACCGCGGGCCCGGACAGCACCGGATGCGTGCAGTAGGCCACGACGCGCTGAGCGCCCTGCTCCTTGAGCGCCTCCGCCGCCTTGCAGAGCGTACCGGCCGTGTCGACGATGTCGTCGACGATCACCGCCGTGCGCCCGCTCACGTCGCCGATGATGTTCATCACCTGCGCCTCGTTCGCCTGCGGCCTGCGCTTGTCGATGATCGCGAGATCCGCGTCGTTCAACTGCTTGGCGATGGCACGCGCCCGCACCACGCCGCCGATGTCCGGGGACACGACGACCGGGTCGACGAAGCCCTGCGCGAGCGCGTGATCGACGAGCACCGGCGAGGCGTAGACGTTGTCGACGGGCATGGTGAAGAAGCCCTGGATCTGGTCCGCGTGCAGGTCCACCGTGAGCATGCGATCGAAGCCGACGGTCGTGAGCATGTCGGCGACGACCTTGGCGCTGATCGCGACCCGCGCGGAGCGCGGCCGGCGGTCCTGCCGTGCATAACCGTAGTACGGCATGACTGCGGTGATACGGCCCGCCGAGGCGCGCTTCATCGCGTCGGCGAGGATCATCAGCTCCATGACGTTGTCGTTGGTCGGCGCGCAGGTCGACTGGAGGATGAACACGTCCTTGCCGCGGACGTTGTCCTCGATCTCGACGTAGACCTCACCGTCGCTGAATCGACCCACGTGCGCCTGGCCGAGCTGAACGCGCAGACGGTCGACGACGCGCCTCGCCAACTCCGGGTTGGAGTTGCCGGCGAAGATCATGAGGTTCGACACGGAATTCCCCCGTCGCGGCCGGTCCGCCCCGTCGCCGGGACCGCATCGAAGATGCAGCGGAACAAATGGCTGGGGCGGCAGGACTCGAACCTGCGCATGGCGGGATCAAAACCCGCTGCCTTACCAACTTGGCGACGCCCCAAGAAAACAGAAAGCAACAGTCGCCGAAACGGATAGTCAGTCGAGACCGAGCGCGTCGTGCGCCGGCGAGCGCGCGAGAGACCGCACGACGAAGACCCGCCAGGTCTCCGGCACACGCGCCGCGATCGTCCGCGCGCGCGCCTCGTCGTCACAGGACAGGAAGATGCTGGCCCCGGTTCCCGACATGCGCGCCTCGCCGTGGGTGCCGAGCCAGTCCAGGGCTCGGCCCACTTCCGGGTACATGCGCCGCGTGGTCGGAGTGCAGTCGTTCCTGCCGCCCGTTTCGAAAAAGGCCGGCATTGTGCGGATGGGGGTATCACGTGTCAATGCGGGATCCGCGAACACGCGGGCCGTCTCCACGTGCACGTCGGGCACGACGACGACGTACCAGCTATCGGGCGTGGCGATCGGCGTGAGGCGCTCGCCGACGCCCTCCGCCCAGGCCGTGTGGCCGCGGACGAAGACGGGCACGTCGGCGCCGAGCGCTGCGCCGAGTTCCGCGAGCGCGTCCATGCCGAGGCGCGTCTCCCACAACGCATCGAGCCCCAGCAGCACCGTCGCCGCGTCGCTCGACCCACCACCGAGGCCGCCGCCGGCGGGGATACGCTTGCGCAGGCCGATGCGGACCCCGGCGTCGACGCCCGCGGCACGCTGGAGGCTGCGCGCGGCCCGCAGCGTGAGATCGTCGTCGCCGCCGGGCGCGTCGCTCTCCGGCGCCAGTTCGACGACGCCCGCGGGGGCCGGCTCGAGCGTGATCTCGTCGGCGAGGTCGACGAGCTGAAAGAGCGTCTGCAGCTCGTGATAGCCGTCGCTCCGTCGCCCCACGACGTGCAGGAAGAGGTTGAGCTTGGCGCAGGCGGGGAGCGCGAGCTTCACGACGTCAGCCCTCGACGGGGAAGTCGGCGACCAGCGGCCGCCAGCGCGTGGCGACGAACAGCAGTCGAACGTCACCGTGCGTCATCTCTATGCGACCGGGCAGCGCGAAGCCGTCCACGGACCGACGACGCTCGAAGGCGACCTGCCAGCCGGCCTGCTCGATCCGCGCGGGCCGGCCGGCCGCGTCACGCTCGACCACGCGACCACGCCCCGGCGCGAGCGTCCCCAGCACCCAGTGACGTGCCTGCGCGACCGGCAGCGGAATACCGAGCTCGCGCTCGATCAGCGTCCCGGCGTCCGGAGCGGTGCGCCGCTGCTCGCCGACGCGCAGCCGAGCACCGGACGAATCCTCCTCCAGCACTGCTGCGCCGGCGCCGAAAGGGCCGCTCAGGACCATACGCGCGCGATCCCGCGTCTGGGCCCAGCTCACCGCCGCGCGACCGGCACCCTCGGGCGCACGCCAGGAGACCTTGCCGTCGACGCTGTATACAGGCAGTCCGGCCGCGAGCGCGTCCTCGTCCGTGGCTGCGGGACGCAGCGGCGCGCAGCCTGCGGCGAGGAACAGCGCGAACAGCAGTGCCGCAGCCGCCCGGACACGGATCACGCGTCAGCCTCGAGTGCGGCACGCTCCGCCGGCGTGAGCAGGCGTTCGAGCGTCTGCCGGAGTACGTCGGTCGTCTGCGGCAGGCCGAGCCCCGTACGCCACACCGAGAGCGCCCGCTCGCGATCCCCGACTACCCAGAGTGCTTCGCCGAGGTGCGCCGCGACCTCCGGGTCCGACAGGCCGGCGAAGGCGGACTCGAGCAGTTCCAGGGCCCGCGCATGGTTGCCCGAGCGGAACTCTATCCAGCCGAGCGAGTCGACGTACGCCGGCTCGTCGGGCGCCAGCTCGAGCGCCCGCTCGACCAGACGCCGCGCCTCCTCGAGGCGGTCGGTACGATCGGCGAGCGTGTAGCCGAGTGCGTTCAGCGCCATCGCATCGTCCGGGTCGAGCTCGAGGAGCGCGGAAAGATCGCTCTCGAAGTCCGCGAAGGACCCGTTCGCGTCGTGCGCCATGGCCCGCGCGTAGAGCAGCTCGGCGCGGCCCGCATGCAGCGCGAGCGCCTCCGTGAGCGTCCGGACCGCGGCCGCCGGCTGCTCCGCATCCAGCAGCGCCTGGCCCTCGAGGAGCCAGAGCGTGAGCCCCTCCTGCTCGTGACGGGCGCGCAGCGCATCGAGATAGTCCCGAAGCTCCGCGGCACCGGCGCTGCGGAGGATCAGCTCGGCAGCGGCGCCCTGGGCCCGCGTGAACTCGAAACCAGGCGTGACCCTGGACCAGGCGTCCAGCGCTGCGGAGACGTCCCCCGAGCGTTCGGCGACGACGCCGAGGAAGTAGCGCGCCGTATCCGGGCGTCGGTCCGCGCGCAGGAGGCGCTCGAGCCAGGCGCGGCTGGCCGCGAGCTGGTCGAGCTCCAGATCGATGAGCGCCAGCGACAGCAGCACCTCGGCGTTGTCACCGACGGTCGTCAGCAGCTGCTCGAACTGCGTACGGGCGCCCGCCAGATCCCGAGTGTCGATGAGCAGGCGTGCGAGGCGATAGCGCAGCCGCGCTTCCCGACCATCCCGCTCGAGCGCATCGGCGAGGAGGGACACGGCCGCCTCCGGATCCCCTTCGGCCTCGAGCAGACGCGCCCGCAGGAGCAGCGCCTCGCCACCGAGCCGCAGGGCCGCTTCCGCGTCGAGCACGACGAGGGCCTCCGCCGCGCGTCCGGCCTCCTCGAGCAACGCCGCCCGTGCCCAGCGCAGCTGGTCGTCGCCGGGCCAGCTCTCCTGCAGCGCCGCGAGCGCCCGGAGCAGCTCGCCACGCGCGGCGGGATCGACCTCCTCGAGGCTCGCACCGAGCGCACGGAAGTCGGCGCTGGCGCCGAGCTCGCGCAGGGCCCGCAGATGGCCGAGCGCCGCCTCGAATTCGCCGGCTTCGAGCAGGGCGACCGCAGCCGCCCGGCGGGCCTGCGGGTCCCCGGGGGCGACGTGGGCCCAGAGCAGTCCGAGTTCCCGTGCGCGCTGCGCATCTCCCGTGACCGCGGCGAGGCGCGCCGCCTTGGCGACGACGCCGGGATCGCGCGTGCGCAGTGCCTCCGACGCATAGCGATCGACGGCCGGCGCGAAGTCCCCCCGACGCAGGGACAGTTCCGCCACGAGGAGTTCGTAGAGCGTCTCGCGGTCGAAGTTGCCGTAGACCGGTTCCGGCGGCGGCTCGGGTACGGGGGGCTCGGGCGCCGGCACGATCTCCGGGGCCGGCGACGGCTCGGGCGCGGAGGTCGGCGCCGGCGCCGCACAGGCGGCCGCGAGCAGCGCGGCGGCCAGCGTGGCGGCCAGCGCGGCAGCGAGCCTCGGAGGGGCTTCGGCGAGGCGCCATGAACACGGTCGTCTGCCCATCGGTTCTCCGGCAGGTTTGGGGTATGATCGGTCGGACCAGAGGATCGATGGCGACAAGCGCAGCGCGGCATGAGCATCGTGACGCTCGGCTTCAATCACGTCACCGCGCCGGTGGAACTCCGGGAGCGGGTCGCATTTCCGCCGCAGCAGTTGCCGGAGGCGCTCCGGGACCTGCGCGCCGATCTCGGCATGCAGGAAGTCGCGATCCTCTCGACCTGCAATCGGACCGAAGTCTACTGTTGGAGTGGCTCCGGCGACCATGGTCAGGTGCTCGACTGGATCGGTGGCTACCACCGCCTCGAACGCAACCGCCTCGAACGCGCCAGCTATCTCTACCGTGACCAGGAAGCCGTGCGCCATTCCATGCGCGTGGCCGCGGGTCTCGATTCCATGGTGCTCGGCGAACCGCAGATCCTCGGGCAGCTCAAGGACGCCTGGGAGATCGCCCGCGAAGCCGGAACGCTCGGAGCGGAGCTGGAGCGCCTCTCGCAGCACACGCTGCAGACCGCCAAGCGTGTCCGCACGGATACCGAGATCGGCCGTCACCCCATTTCCGTCGCCTACGCTTCCGTCTCTCTCGCCCAGCAGATCTTCGCGGACCTGCGCAACTCCACGGCCCTGCTGGTCGGCGCCGGCGAAACCATCGAACTGGTCGCCGAGCACCTGCGTCAGGCCGGTGTCGCGCGCATGATCATCGCCAACCGCACCTTCGCGCGGGCACGCGAGCTCGCCCAGGGCATGAACGCCGACGCGGTGCTGCTGTCGGATCTGCCGCGGGTGCTGCCAGAGGCGGACATCGTCATCACCTCCACCGCGGCCGACCTGCCCGTGCTCGGCAAGGGCACGGTGGAACAGGCGCTGCGGGCACGTCGCCGCCGGCCCATGTTCATGGTCGACATAGCCGTGCCACGCGACATCGAAGCCCAGGTCGCGGAACTCGACGACGTCTTCCTCTATACGGTCGACGACCTGTCCGAGATCGTCGAGGAGAACCGGCGCAACCGTCAGGCTGCCGCCGCCGAGGCCGAGACCCTGATCGAGCAGGGCGTCGCGAACTGGCTCCGGGACGTCCGTGCCCGTGAAGCCTCGGACACGCTGCGCGCCTTCCGCGATCAGGCCGAGCGTCTCACCGCCGATGAACTCGACAAGCACCTGAAGCGCCTGGAGCGTGGCGAGGACCCGGCGGAGGTCATGGCCCGCCTCGCGCGCAGCCTGACCAACAAGCTCATCCATACGCCGACGCGGCAGCTTCGCGAGGCGGCGGCCGACGGCCGTCACGAGGTCCTGGTCCACGGTCGGCGCCTGCTCGGCATCGACGACGAAGGCCAGGGCGTCGGCAGCTACCGGGACGAATAGCCGCACTCGGCCACGGGCGCCTCGCGTCCGCCCTCCGCCCCGGACCGGCCATGAAACCTTCCCTAGAGCACAAGCTCTCCGGCGTTCGCGAGCGACACGAGGAACTCGCTGCGCTCATGGCGGACCCGGAGATCGCCGTCGACCCGGACCGCTTCTCACGCTGCTCGCGCGAGTACGCGGAACTGGATCCCGTGGTGCGGACCTTCGAAGCCTGGCGCGAGTCGGAGACGCGCAGGGCGGACGCCGAGGCCCTGCTCGAGGACGACGACGCGGACCTGCGCGAGCTCGCCCGGGAGGACCTCGAAGGAGCGCGGGTCGACGGCACGCGCCTGCTCGCGGAACTCGAGTCCCTGCTCATGCCCCGCGATCCGGAGGACGGCGCCCCTGCCTTCCTCGAGATCCGGGCCGGTACCGGCGGTGACGAAGCAGCCCTGTTCGCGGGCGATCTGCTGCGCATGTACACACGCTACGCGGAGCGCCGCGGCTGGCACGTGGAACTGCTGTCGGAGCGGCCCGGCGAGGTCGGCGGCTATCGCGAGGTCATCGCGCGCATCGCGGGCGACGGCGTCTACGGGCGCCTCAAGTTCGAATCGGGGGCGCATCGCGTGCAGCGCATTCCGGCGACGGAATCGGGCGGCCGCATCCACACCTCGGCCTGCACGGTCGCCGTGCTGCCGGAGCCCGAGGACGTGGCGGAAGTGGAACTCGCGCGCGACGAACTTCGCATCGACACCTTCCGCGCGTCCGGCGCGGGCGGCCAGCACGTCAACAAGACGGACTCGGCCGTACGCATCACGCATCTGCCGACGGGTATCGTGGTCGAGTGTCAGGACGAGCGTTCGCAGCACAAGAACCGGGCTCGGGCCATGGCCCTGCTGCAGGCGCGTCTGAACGACTCGGCACGGCAGCGTTCGGAAGCGGCTCGCGCCGAGACCCGGCGCGACCTGGTCGGCTCCGGCGATCGCTCCGAACGCATCCGCACCTACAACTTCCCCCAGGGCAGGCTCACGGACCATCGCATCGACCTCACGCTCTACAGCCTCGACGCGATCCTCGAGGGCGACCTCGACGAAGTCGTGGAACCGCTCGTGCGCGAGCATCAGGCCGACCTGCTGGCGAAGCTGTGAAGACGACCCGCGACGCTGACCCGTGCCTCGACGCCCTGCTCGCCGACGCCCGGGGCTCGGGCCTGGACCGCCTCGACGCCGAACTCCTCGCCGCACACGTGCTAGGCATCGCGCGCAGCGCCGTGATCGCCCATCCGGAGCGACGCCTCACGGCACAGGAGGCAGCGCGCATCGCGGCACTCCACGCGCGCCGCGTCGCCGGTGAGCCCTTCGCACAGCTGGTGGGGCGTGCCGGCTTCCACACGCTGGACCTGGAGATCACCGCCGACGTGCTGATTCCTCGGGCGGACACGGAGACGCTCGTCGACGCAGTGCTGGAGCGGCTGCCACAGACGCCACTGCGTGGGCTCGATCTCGGCTGCGGCAGCGGCGCCGTCGCCCTCGCCCTCGCCGCCGCGCGCCCGAGCTGGTCCCTCGTCGCCGTGGACCTGTCCCCGGAGGCCTGTGCACTGACCCGACGCAACGCGGAGCGACTCGGCCTCGACGAGCGCGTCGAGGTCCGCTGCGGCAACTGGTACGAGCCCGTCGCCGGCGCATGCTGGGACCTGATCGTCTCCAACCCGCCCTACGTCGCAGATGCGGACCCGGAGCTGGAAGCCGACGTGCGCGCGCACGAACCGGCGCAGGCCCTGTTCGCCGGCGAGGACGGGCTCGATGCGCTGCGAAGCATCCTCGCCGCGCCGCCGCTCGCGGGTGGCGGCCTCATCGCCGTGGAGCACGGCCACTCCCAGGGCGAAGCCGTTCGCGCGCTCATGGCGGCCGCGAGCCTCGAGGACGCCGCCACGATCTCCGATCTCGCGGGTCGCGATCGCGTCACCCTGGCCCGGGCGCCTCGCCATGGATGACGCCGCGCTCCTGCGCTACGGCCGTCAGATCATGCTGCCGCAGCTCGACATCGCGGGTCAGGAGCGTCTGCTCGCGGCACGCGTGCTGATCGTCGGCCTCGGCGGCCTCGGTTCGCCGGTGGCGCTCTACCTGGCCGCCGCAGGTGTCGGCCATCTCGACGTCGCGGACGGCGACCGCGTCGACGCCAGCAACCTCCAGCGCCAGCTACTCCACGGCGAGGCAGACCTGGGCCGCCCGAAGGCCGCGTCGGCGCGGGACCGCATCGCGGCGCTCGACCCGAGGATCACGGTCACCGCCCGCGAGGCGCGGCTCGCGGGCGCCGCCCTGTCCGAAGCGGTCGCCGCCGCGGACGTGGTCGTCGATGCAACCGACGACCTCGGCGCCCGCTACGCCATGAACGAGGCCTGCCTCGCTCACGGCATACCGCTCGTCTCCGCCGCAGCTATCCGCTTCGAGGCGCAGCTCTCCACCTTCGACCCCCGCCGCGACGACTCGCCCTGCTACCGCTGTCTCTGGCCGGACGCCACGGCGCTGGCCGAGGCCTGTGCCGAGAACGGCGTGATCGCGCCCCTCGTCGGCATCGCCGGCAGCCTCCAGGCACTGGAAGTCGTCCGTCTCCTCACCGGCATCGGCACGACCCTCGTCGGCCGCGTCCTCGTCTACGACGGACTCGACGGCCGTTTCGACGAGTTCCGTCTCGCGCGCAGGGCGAACTGTCCGGCCTGCGGGGATCGCTGACGCACCGGGGGCATGGCGGATGCGCGGCCTGTGGTTCGAGTCCATCGCGCCCGGGCCCGGGCGCTGGCATCTGCCCTGCGCTCCCGAAGACCGGACGAGGTCGCTCCGGGCAGACGCCACGCCCCGGACCCTCGCTCAGCGGTTGTGCGGCTACGTGGAAGCGTTTCGCGAGGGGGCCGGTCGAGCCGCATGGTCGGCTGCAGGGACCCGGAGTGACCTCACCCTGCTCCCGGGAACGGAGGGCTCGTGCGGCTCGCCGCCCGGCGGGTGCGAGGCGCCGGCCGGCGACTCAGTCACGCACGTGCTCCACTTCCGAGCCGAGGCGCCGGGCGAGTTCGTTCACGACCGCATCGCGCACCTCGGCCATGTCGGTGGGTGCGCCGAGGTCGGCGAGACGCGTCACCGCGAGCCCGGCCATGCCGCAGGGATCGATGCGGGAGAAGGGTTCGAGGGGGAGGTCCACGTTCAGCGAAAGACCGTGATAGCTGCGGCCACGCCGGATGCGCAGACCGAGCGAAGCGATCTTCGCGCCGTCGACGTAGACCCCCGGCGCGTCCGCACGCGCAGCCGCATCGATGCCCCAGCCGCCGAGCACCGCGATGAGACTGTCCTCGATGAGCGAGACGAGCGCGCGGACACCGAGACCGCGGCGTCGACAGTCGATCAGGAGGTAGACCACGAGCTGACCCGGCCCATGGTAGGTGACCTGGCCACCCCGGTCGCTCTGGACCACAGGCACATCGCCGGGGACCAGGACGTGCTCGGCGCGGCCCGCCTGCCCCTGGGTGAAGACCGCGATGTGCTCGAGGGACCAGAGCTCGTCGGGCGTCCGCGCGTCGCGCCCGGCCGTGAACGCCTGCTGCGCGGCGAAGACCTCCTCGTAGTCGCGCACGCCGAGCCAGCGATGACGCAGGGCGGGGTTCGTCGCGGCCGGCGTGCTCACAGCACGAGCTGAATGCGGCCCGTGGCCTTCAGATCCTCGAACAGCGCCTTCAGCTGCGCTTCGCCGGTCGCCTGGATCGTCATGGTCACCGAGACCCAGCGTTCATTGCGCGAGGTGCGCACGCTGACGTCGGCATCGGTGAGCTCCGGCGCGTGGCGACGGCCGAGGCCCAGCACGAGCGCGACGAAGTCGTCTTCGTTCGCGCCCATGACCTTGACCGGATAGTCACAGGGAAACTCGATGCGCGGTGCATCCGCCGCCTGGCCCGCATCACGGCGCGTCACGCGAACAGCTTCGCGAAGAACAGGTAGAGCGCGTGCCAGATACGCAGCATCAGACCGCCCTCGTCGACGGCTTCGATCACCACGAGCGGCCCCTCGTGGAGCACCTCGTCGTCGAGCGTCACCCTCAGCGAGCCGACCTGCTGACCCTTCGCCAGGGGCGCCGTGAGCCAGGGCTCGACCGTGACCGTGGCTTCGAGATCGTCGTAGCGGCCGCGGACCATCGTCAGCACCAGATCCTCGGGCAGGCCGACAGCGACCTCCTCGCGCGCGCCACCCCAGACCGGCTGCCGTTCGAGTTCCTCGCCCCCCTGGTAGACCTCGAGCGTCTCGAAGAAGCGGAAGCCGTAGCGCAGGAGCGTCTGACTCTCCTGGGCGCGTGCGCGCATCGAGTCCGTGCCCATCACCACGGAGATCAGGCGCATGCCCTCACGCTCAGCGGAAGCGACGAGGCAGTAGCCCGCTTCTTCCGTGTGGCCGGTCTTGATGCCGTCGACGGTCTGATCGAGCCACAGCAGGTCGTTGCGATTGCGCTGCGTGATCGGCTCGCCGGTCTGGAAATCCTCGCCGTAGGTGAACTCGCGCTCCGAGTAGTAGGCATAGTGCTCGGGGAAATCCTGGACGATGCGACGGGCGAGGATCGACAGGTCGCGGGCGGAGGAGACATGGCCTTCCGCGGGCCAGCCCGTGGCATTGCGGAAGCTCGTGTTCTCCATCCCGAGCAGCTGCGCCTGCTGGTTCATGAGCTCGGCGAAGGCGTCCTCGCTACCGGCGATGTACTCGGCCACGGCCACGCTCGCATCATTGCCGGACTGGATCACGATGCCGCGGATCAGGTCCTCGAGGCGCACGCGGTCACCGACCCTGACGAACATCTTCGACCCGCCCGTGCGCCAGGCGCGCTCGCTGATGGGCACCTCGTCGTCGAGGGAGATGCGGCCCGATGCGATCTCCGCGGCCGCGATGTAGTCGGTCATCATCTTGGTCAGCGACGCCGGCGGCAGCTGTTCGCTGGCATTCTCCTCGGCGATGACGGCGCCCGTGTCGGCATCGACGAGGATCCAGGACGAGGCCGCGAGCCGAGGCGGCGAGGGTACGAGTACGGGCGCGGCAGCCGCGATCATGCTCTGCATCAGCAGCAGCGTGGCGAGCGCGAGGGCGGCCGGCGTACGGACCGGGGAGGTCGACGGAAGGCGGATCATGGGGGGAGTCGTCACCTCGAGGTGGGGTTCTGGCGACGGCGGAGTCTAGCACGGGGGTAGGTGGCGACTCGCTGGACCGGCGCACGAAAAGCGCTGGAAAGGCAGTGGTGCCATGGGGTTCGAGCCCGTCGCACCCGGGCCCGAGGCGTGGCATCTGCCCTGCGCTCCCGAAGACCGGACGAGGTCGCTCCGGGCAGACGCCACGCCCCGGACCCTCGCTCAGCGG
>JAZBPO010000360.1:0-8839 GCA_036351675.1 Pseudomonadales bacterium | reverse complement strand
AGGCCGGACGGAAGCGGATCGGTCACGGTGATCGTGCCGGTCACGTCCTCGGGTCCGTTGTTCGTGACCACGATCGTGTAGCTGCCGTCGCTCCCGACGGTGAAGTCACCAGCGTGTGTCTTGCTGACGGCGAGATCCGCCCGCGCCGAGTCGCCGCCACCGGTGACGCCCGGGACGGAGAGCGGGTCCACGGTCACCTGACCACCGAGGCCGTTCGTCTCGCCCGGATCACTGCCCGTGTCGAGGCCCGTCT
The DNA here is from genome assembly GCA_036351675.1 of Pseudomonadales bacterium. GTDB lineage: Bacteria > Pseudomonadota > Gammaproteobacteria > Pseudomonadales > Azotimanducaceae > JAZBPO01. Next base: position 8,586 of record JAZBPO010000360.1, on the reverse strand, counting down.
GCAGCGAAGTCCCGTCTTCGCCGCCGGCATTGTTCACGGTGCCGATGAACACGTTCGAGACGACCTGCCCACCACCGCCGCCACCGCCGGCGCCATGCGCCTGATTCGGATTGGCGCCGCTCTGCGTGGGCCAGGCGTCGCCACCGTCGCCGCCGACAGCGTTCACCGTCAGCCCGCCCAGCGACGTCCCGTCATAGACGATGATCTGCACGGAACCACCGGCACCCCCCCCGCCGGCGCCCTCGTTGCCCGAGTCGAGGCCGGGGGCACCGTTCGCGGTGATCGTCCCGGTACCGGCGACGGACCCGGCACGGATCGCGACGATGCCTCCGCCCGCGCCGCCGCTGCCGTCGGGCCCGCCGGAGTCGTTGCGTGAGCCCGCGCCTCCACCGCCTCCCAGGAACAGGCGATCGGCGCCGCTCGGCAGCGCCGCGCCGCCGAAGCCGCCGAGATCGGACCCCGTGGTGTTCGGGTTCCAGGCACGTCCGCCGCGACCACCGACGCCGGCGTTGCCACCGCCTCCGCCACCGGAGTTGTGATCCGTGCCGGTGCGGTCCGTACCACCACCGCCGGCGTTGCCCGGCGCGCCGACGCCGAAGGATCCGCCGGGATACCCTTCGACGCCGTTGTCGAGCAGCCCGTCCGCCGGCGTGTAGACGTAGCGCGGGGTACCCGCCGTGCCCTCACCCTTGCTGGCGTTGCGGTTCACCGTGGAGCTGGTGCGGTACTCGAGGATCGTGTTGCCGCTCACGGTGCCGCGCTGCTGGCTGCCGCCACCGCGGAAACCGAGCCCGGAGACGTCCACGTCGCCGCCCAGCGTCAGCGTCGACTGCACGTCGAGCGCGAGCACACCACCACTGCCCCCATCCCAGCGCGAGACGCCGAGACCACTGGAGAGCGTGGCCGTCGTGTACTGGGGCACGCGCACGACCTGGAAGGAACGACGACCCTGGGCGCCTGCGGCCGCGGTGACGTAGCCGTTCAGCAGACCGCCACCCGCACCCTCCCCGTCGACGGCAATGGTGCCGCCGCCGGCGCCGACCGCACTGCGGGCGATCACGTACTCGTAGCGGCCGGCCCGGAATCCCGTGGCGAGCGAGCCCGCTCCCGGCTCCCCGGGCACACCGTCGCCGTACGCGCCGCTCTGGGAGCTGTCGATGTCGGCGCCCTGCATCTGGATGACGAGGAGCAGATCCCCGGGCGCGATCGACAGCGCGGCGCCGCGACGGGGACCGACGGCGATGCTGCGGGCGCCTGCGGCCGCGTTGCCGGCGCCGGGCCAGTAGGCGTTGACGACGCCCGCGAGCGTGCCGCCCGGACCGTCTCTACCGGGCGTCGCCTGCTGGGCCGCATCCGCAGTCGTTCCGAGGGCCGCGAGCAGCATCGCGAACAGCATCGCGACCGCCCGCGCCGCGAACGGGACTGCCTGGTTCCGGGATCCTTTCATCGGTCTCCGACGATTCCTGGAGCCGTTGCCCGTCCCGGCGACGCCCTGGCGGCGTCCGACTCGATTCGCGCGCTGATTCTCGCCGCACCGGTGCGGCCGGGCCAGCCCGGGGGCCGGCGCGGCCGCGCCACTCGTCTGCTGCGCCGCGACGCTCGGCCGATAGCGGGCTCAGAAGCGCTCGTAATCGAAGCGCACCTCGCCCGCACCGTCGTCGACGGCCAGGTAGACGCGCATGGCGTCCGCGCCGAGGCGGTGGAAACTCATGCCCTCGAAATGCATCGCGTCCGGCTCGACCGCGACGAGCGGGAAGTCCACCGTCTCCCCAGGCGCTTCCCAGGCCACGAGGGCAGAGTCGAAGTGGCGCAGCTGCAGCAGCAGGGTGCCCTCGAGTTGCCGGATCACGAGGATCTCGTAGAAGGAGACGCCTGCATCGCCCTGCTGCCGGTAGACCCCGGCCATGGCGCCGCCGGCCGGCGGGAGCCAGGTCTCCTCGCCCGTGCCACCGAAGGCGGCCGTTCGCCAGCGTCCGGCGAGCCAGGCCATGGCTGCGATCGTCGCCGGCGGCGCTGCGTCGCCGGCGTCGCCGCGCAGCGTATGGGCGGTGAAGGGAACAGGCTCCGCTGCAGCGAACGCGCCGAGCGCGAGCAGGCAGAGGCCGGCGAGCAGATGCGGCATGGTCGGACTCCCCCGTGGATGCCTCGGGAAGTGTCCGCCTCAGCGGACGCCTTCGCCAGCGTCCGCGCTGGTGCCCTCGCCGTCCACGGGGAGGTAGAGGGCGATGTGGGCGCCCGCCCCCTCGCCCTCGAGGATACGCACGTCGCCGCCACTCTGGCGCGCGAAGCCCTGCACCATGGAGAGCCCGAGTCCCGTGCCGGCACCCGGCGCCTTGGTGGAGTAGAAGGGTTCGAAGACGCGCGCCCGGATCTCGGGCGGAATACCACCGCCCGTATCGCTCACCAGGATCCTGACGTACTCGCCGGGCGCGAGGCCGGTGCCGGCGCGCGAACCGCGCTCGACGTGACGAGACGCGCTGATCGTGAGTCGACCGCCTGCCGGCATGGCGTCCCGGGCATTGATCGCCAGATTGACGAGCGCGTTCTCGAGCTGCCCACGATCGACCCGGCAGCGCAGGGAGCCGTCCGTGACGCCGGCGTCGATGGCGACCCGTTCGCCCACGGAGCTCTGCAACAGGCCCAGCACGTCGTCGAAGAGTGCTTCCAGCACCACGGAGGCGGGGCGCAACGGCTGCCGCCCTGCGTAGGAGAGGAGCTTGCTCGTGAGTTCGGCCGCACGCCGCGTCGCCGCGCGCGCCTCTTCGAGGCCGTCGAGATCCACGGCGGCGCGCTGCGCGTCCTGGGACGCGAGGTCGAGATTGCCTGCGATCACCATCAGCAGATTGTTGAAATCGTGCGCGACACCGCTCGTGAGATGCCCGATCGATTCGAGCCGACTCGCCTGGAGCAGGGACTCGCGCTGCTCGAGGAGCAGGCGCCGCGTGCGACCGCGGAGGAACTCGAAGGCCGCCGCGATGGTGGTGAGCGCGAGAAACGCCACGGCGAAATCCCTGATCTCGGTCGGACCCGGCCAGGGGGTGCCGTCACCGACGGCGGCGAAGGACTCCGGGCACGAGAGCAGGGTCAGCCAGCCGACGAGTGTCGCGCCACACCAGGCGAGCCCCTCGCGGAGGCCGAGGACGAAGATCGCCGCAGCAGGTATGGCGCCCAGCCAGAGCATGGAGAAGCCGGCGCGCGTGAACAGGAAGGCCGCGACCATGACGCCGAGGAGACCGGCGAAGACGATGCGGGCGCCCCAGGCGAGGACACGAGGGGTCGGACGACGATGCACGGCGACGCCGCCGGCGACGAAGAGGAGCGCCGCGGTGGCGTGGAAGGCTCCGACCCAGGCGCGCTCGCCGGGCCCCGTGAACAGATCGAACGCGTAGCAGGCGAGGAGGGCGGCCGCGATCCAGGGCGCGAGGGACGCGAAGACGAGTCGGCCCGCGCCGTCCCCGGCCGAGCGTGGATCGGCGTCGAGGGCCGCGAGGGCGTCGATGCGCGCACCGAGCCAGGCGCCGAGCCGCGCGCGGATGCCGGCATGCCGGACTTCGAAGGGTTGTTGCTTCACTCGGAACGAAAGACTCTGCAGGCCGCCGGTCGGCGCGGCTCCAGGGGCGCCGTAGTCCCTGACCGGCGCGCGGTGGCATCAGGGCGACCGCGAAGCGCGCAAGTTCCCGCCCCCGCACCCAGGATGCAAGGGAAACGGCCCACTGCGCCAGGTCGCGGCCGATCTGGAGGCTGCACGTGCATCGGCGCGCCCGGCAGGCCCGCCGACGCTGTAGAATCGCGGCCCCGCAGCCGATCCGACGCTCCCCCATGCTCGAGACCCGCGTGATCCTCGTCGACGGCGCCTCGGACGCGACCGCCACGCGGCTGACCCAGGCGCTCGCGCTCCAGCTCGAGGCCGACGACCGGCCCGTGCATCTGCCCATGCGCAGGGAGAAGGGCCATCCGCTGCGGCGCGACTATGCGCCGGCCGCCTATGCTTCCGCCGAGACCTTCATGGAGGCGCTGGTCCTGCAGTGGCAGAACTTCGCCATCCGCGCGAGCACGGAGCCGACGCCCTGGCTCAGCGCCGGGGGCTGGCTGGAAGCACCGCGCGCCCTGCTCGCGGCCGGCGTCCTCGACACCGATGCGGCGGTCGATCTCGCCGTGCGCCTCTTCGAGGCCCTCGAGCCGCTGGCCCCGGCCCTCGTGTACCTCGTGGACGTGGACCTGAACCCCACGGGCGACGCGGTCGGCGACGCCGCCTTCGCTCGCCTCGACAGCCACCGCACCCTCCTCAACGCGACGCGTCTCGATGCCGACGAACTGCTGGCAGAGGCGCTCGCCTTCCTCGCCGTCCCGGTCCGTTCCATCGTCGTCGACGAGGACCTCGCAGCTCACCTCGCCGGCCGCTACGGCGCCGGGCAGGCGCCCGGCGTGGAGGTGGAGGTCGAGCGCGGCGGTGAGGGGCTCCTGCTGAGCGGGCTCCCGGACGCGCTCGGCCCCGCGCCCTGGCCGCTGCTGCCGGCCACGGACGGGCGCTTCCTCGTCGCGGGCCTCGATCTGGAGCTGCGCGCGGACCTCGACGGTTCGGGGCGTCCCACGGGACTCCTCGCCCGGACCTCGGAGCCGGCCCTGTCCGGACTGCCGGAGTTCCTCGTTCGCGCCTCGGACTGAGCCCGATCTGATGGACGTTCTCGACCGCATCCTCGCCGAACGCGCCTGCACGGAGCTGTGTCACGGCTTCGCCCGGGCGCTCGACTTCTCGGATCAGGACCACTTCCTCGAACTGTTCACCGAGGACGCAGAGCTCCTCTATCTCGAGCGGCACGACGGCCTGGAAGCCATCGCCCGCTTCGTCGCGGAACGGCCACGCTCGCTGCGCACGCGTCACGTGATGAGCAACCTCTGGATCGACGTGCTCGACGCGACCACGGCGCGCGGCATCGCCTACTGCACGCTCCACGCCGGCGAGGACCCCATGCCCATGGCCGTCGGCCACGTCCAGGATCGCTACGTGCTGGGCGACGAGGGCTGGCGCATCGCCACGCGCAGCTTCCACTGGGCCATGGGCGAGCCACTGGTCTGAGACCGCGAGGCCGACGGTGGACGCCGCCCGGCGGGCGTGGCGATACTCGGCGCATGTCGCATGCGGCCGCCATCACGCTCCTGCCCGCCCAGCCGGCGGACGCCCTGCCCCTGGCGCGACTCGCGCGGGACCTGATCGAGCAGGGCCTGCCCTGGAGCTGGCGTCCGGCCCGCATCGTGCGTCGGATCCGCGAACCGGAGAGCGTCGTCCTGCTGGCGCGCTCCGGCCCGGAGATCGCGGGCTTCGGCATCATGGACTATCGTCGCGTCCACGCTCACCTGAGTCTCCTCGCCGTGGCGCCGCGCTGGCGTCGCACCGGCATCGGCCGCCGCCTCGTGGCCTGGCTCGAGGAGACCGCGCTCGTCGCGGGCCTCGAGTGGATCGACCTCGAGGTGCGGGCGGCCAACCGCGACGCCCGCGCCTTCTACGAACGCCTCGACTACCACGCCCTGGAGTACGTCCCCGGCTACTACCGGGGCCGCGAGTCGGCGATCCGCATGCGCCGGCGCCTGCGGCCGGGCGAGGACACGGCGCTGCCGCCGGAGGCCAGCGCCGACGGAGGTCAGCCGTGAACGTCGCCGCACGCATCGACGCGCCCGAGTTGAACCGCGTGGCCGGCGACGCGCGCGCACGTGCCGACGAGATCGAGCGGGCCCGCCGCATGCCCCAGGACCTGGCCGGGGCCATGGCGGACGCGGGTGTCTTCCGTATGCTCGTACCCGCCTGCCACGGCGGCCTCGAGGTGCATCCGAGGGAGTTCGTCGACGTCCTGCGCACCCTCGCACGGGCGGACGGTGCGACGGGATGGATCGGCATGATCGGCGCGACCACGGGCAGCCTCGCGGCCTCCGTGCGCGAGGACTGGGCCGAACGCATCTGGGGCGACGACCCGTCCGTCATCACCTGCGGCGTCACGGCCCCCCTGGGCAGGGCCCGCCGCGTCGACGGCGGCTACCGGGTCGACGGCCGCTGGCCCTTCGGGAGCGCCTCGCGCAACGCGCGCTGGATCTGCGGCGGCGCGACGGTCGTCGGCGGGGACGGCGAGCCCGTCCTCGACGACCGCGGGCGACCGGAACTGCTGCTCATGATCTTCGATGCCGAGGAGGTGCGCTGCCACGACAACTGGCACGTGGCGGGTCTCTGCGGCACCGGTTCCGGCGACATCGAGGTCGAGCACGCCTTCGTACCCGAGGGCCGCTGTGCGCCGGTGGCCGGTCGCCCGCACGTCGACACGGCGCTGTTCCGCTTCCCCCTGTTCGGACTCCTCTCGCTCGGCGTCGCCGCCGTGTCGCTCGGCATCGGCGAGCGCGCACTGGAAGCACTCGTGGACCTCGCCGGGGGAAAGCGCCCGACCGGCAGCCGGCGCACGCTGGCCGAACGCGCCGTGGTCCAGGCGGACGTCGCCCGCGCCGAGGCCGGGCTCCGCAGCGCGCGGGCGCTGATCGGCGAAGCCATCGACACGGCCTGGGCGGCGGCCAGCGCGGGCGAGCGCCTCACGACCCGGCACCGCGCCGACCTGCGCCTCGCCGCCGTCAATGCGACCTGGTCCGCAGCCGATGCCGTCGATCGGTGCTACCACGCCGCAGGGGGAACGGCGATCTACACGGATTCGCCGCTGCAGCGCTGCTTCCGCGATGTGCACGTGAGCACCCAGCACATCATGGTCGCGCCACCGGTCTGGGAGCTCACCGGGCGCGTGTGCCTCGGGCTGGAACCGGGTGGTCCGCTCTGAGGCAGTACTTCAGCCGAGCGCCCGCGCGCCCTCCTCCGCGAGCAGGATCACGACCAGATAGCGTGCACCCTTGCCCAGCCCCACCAGCAGCAGGAAGGGGAGGACGCGAACCTTCATCACGCCGGCGACGAAGGTCAGCGCGTCACCGCCGACCGGCGCCCAGGCCAGCAGCAGCGAGTAGTAGCCCCAGCGGCCGAACCAGCGCTGTGCCCGCTCGATTTCCGTGTCTCCGAGATGCAGCCAGTCGAGCCAGCGCGGATTGCCCCGGCGCTCACGCCACGCCTCCAGGCCGAGGCCGATCCACCAGTTGAGCAGTGCTCCGAGCGTGTTGCCCGTGGTCGCGAAGGCCCAGAGCAGCACCGGGTCGCGCCCCGCGAGCACCAGACCCGCGAGCACGAGCTCCGAGTAGAACGGCAGGATCGTCGCCGCCAGGAAGGCCGAGACGAACACGGCGAGATAGTCCAGCGGCGGCGAGCCGGCCGATCCGGCCCAGGTCGCCGCCGCGAGGAGCATCTCGGTCACGGAGCCAGCGGTTCCTCGCCGCGGGCGCTCCGCACGAGCCCTGTGAAGATCCGTCGCTGCAGCGGCTGCCAGGCCAGGTACTCGGGATGCCACTGCACGCCGAGCACGAAGGTCGCGTCCTCGTGCTCGACGGCCTGCGGGATGTCGTCGGCATCGTAGGCGACGATGGCCAGGCCGTCCCCGGTCGCATCGACGGCCTGGCGATGGATCGCGTTGACGCGCGTGTGATGCCGCCGCAGCAGCCGCGACAGACGCGATCCCGCCTCCAGGCGCACCGCGCGCGTCGGCAGGATCGTCGAGCGGTTGCTGTTCACGAGCCGTCGCGCGCGAACGTCGGGGTCGAGATCGCCGCCGAGCACGACGTTCAGCAGCTGCGAACCGCGACAGATGCCGAGCACGGGCATCTCCCGCCACAGGCAGTGCTGCAGCGCCTCGATCTCGAAGGCGTCGCGGTCCGGGTCGGGCGGGTCGACCTCCGCGAAAGTGGGGTCGTAGAGGGCGCGCCCGATGTCGGCGCCGCCACCGACGACGAGACCACGGAGATCGTGCGGAATCGGATCACCGGGCCGCAACAGCACCGCCTCGCCCCCGGCGAGCGCGAGCGCCGCGCGTGTCGCCCACCAGGCGAAGGGCAGGCTCCGGCGGGGCGCCGTCACGCCGATGCGCGGCCGCCCCGTCCCCTTGATGGCTACAGCCATCGCGCAGTCTCGCGGGCCCAGCCCTCGTCGAAGGGCAGGCGGATACGCATCAGCCAGCGCGCGTAGGCATCGCCCATCTCGCGCAGCCGCTCCGCGTCCGCCGCCAGCCCTTCGACCTCGAGCCAGTCGGTCCAGATCCCACGGAGCGAGAAACCAGCGTCGTCGACCTCGGAGTTCGGCAGGCGGTAGTGGAGCGTCGGCCGTCCCTTCACGAGCGGGTCGTCGACCACGCGGCGAACCCTGGCCTCGTCGAGATGCAGGAACAGCGGCAGCATGTCGAGGCTGCGATTGCGCGTGGGGTTCGCCCGCAGGTACTCGTCGATGAAGTCCGCCAGATCAGGGGCGTAGTCCGAGGACACGATCTCGCGCACCCAGGCCGCGTCGAAGTCGCTGATGAAGGGCGACACGGTGCGGGCGAAATCGGGCCTGCAGCGCAAGCGGAGCCAGTCCTTCAGACACAGGAAGGCCTTGAAGTAGGCGAACACCGTCCTCGCCTCGAGATCAGGCAGTTCGGGGTTCAGGTGCACGCCGAAGGCATAGTGCGGGGCCTGCCGCGT
>JAZBPO010000359.1:0-3934 GCA_036351675.1 Pseudomonadales bacterium | reverse complement strand
GTTCGCCGGAACCCGCAGCGACGTCGTGCCGTGGGTGCGCACGGCGGACGGCGTCGTCTACGACGGAGACGACCAGGTGCGACAGGTCCGCATCGGTACCGACGCCCGCGTCGCGGACGGTCATTCGGGGCTCGAGGTCTTCGGCAGCGCCCGGTCCGGGAACGGCACCTTCGTGACCGGCATCGATGTCGGCAACAGCGGCACGGCCAGCATCGGCCAGGGCGCGCTCGCCGGCCCCTTCGTGCCGGACGACTACCGCATCGAGATCGTCGCCGGGGCCGCCGGGCCCGACTACCGCGTCCTCGACGGCGGCGGTGCCGTGGTTGCCTCCGGCAGCTACGAGAGCGGCGGCGCGATCGAATTCGCGGGCGTGCGCGTCGTCGTCAGCGGGGCGCCGGAAGTCGGGGACGCCTTCTCCGTGACCCCTTCGGCGCCGATCACGATGTTCGAAGCGGTGCAGGGGCTCATCGACGCCGTCGCGCTGCCCGATCTGGGCCCCGCCGCCAGGACGATGCGCACGGGTGCGCAGGACGCCGCCCTCGCGGACCTCGACGCCGCGCTCAACCGCATCGTCGAAGTGCGGGCGGGCATCGGCTCCCGGCTGGGCTTCGTCGCCACGCAGAAGGAGCTCGGCGAGAGCCTCGAGCTCAATACGGAAGAGGCTGCGAGCAGCATCCGCGACGTGGACCTGGTGGAGGCCATCGTCGCGCTCGAGTCGCAGGCCACCAGCCTCGAGGCCGCCCAGCGCGCCTTCGCGCGCATCCAGGGTCTGAACCTCTTCCGCTTCCTCGGCTGATCAAGATTCCTCTCCGCCCGCCGATGCTGTCTGCGAGCAGCGTCGTCGGCTGCCCTCGCCCGGGCGTGCGCAACGCCTCGATCCGAAGGAAATCGCAATGGACCCTAAAGGAAGTCCGTTTCGGGCCGACAACTGGAACAAGCGCGGCTTAGGACCCGCTTACAGGCAGGCAAGCGGGCCAGGTGGCCGAGGACCTGCAACCCAACCAAGGGCTCAGAGGAAACAGTCATGTCTCAGGTGATCAACACCAACTTCGTTTCGCTGAATGCTCAGCGGAATCTCAACAGGAGCTCGATGGATCTGCAGACTTCCCTGCAGCGCCTCTCGTCGGGTCTCCGCATCAACTCCGCGAAGGACGATGCCGCAGGTCTCGCCATCAGTGAGCGTTTCACGTCGCAGATCCGCGGCCTCAACCAGGCCGTCCGGAACGCGAACGACGGCGTCTCCCTCGCGCAGACCGCCGAGGGTGCGCTGGGCGAGATGACCAACAATCTGCAGCGGATCCGTGAGCTGGCCGTGCAGTCCGTGAACGGCACGAACAGCGCTTCGGACCGCGCGGCACTCCAGTCGGAGGTCGACCAGCTCGTCTCCGAGATCGAGCGCGTCGCCAGCCAGACGTCCTTCAACGGCGTCCGCCTGCTCGACGGCTCCTTCACGTCGCAGTCCTTCCAGGTCGGCGCCAACGCCGGCGAGACGATCGGCATCTCCATCGGCGATGCGCGCGCGGACCGCCTCGGTTCCAACGCGACCACGACCACGACGGGTACGACGGACGCGGTGGGCGACATCACGGCCATCACGGGCCTGACGATCAACGGCGCCGCCATCACCACGGCGGCCGATGGCGTCTCCACCGCGGCCGATGCCAACTCGGCGATCGCGCTGGCCGCCGCGGTCAACGACAACGCGGCGACGACGGGCGTCTCGGCTCGCGCGAATGCGACCACCTTCAACGCCGGCGCGGTGACGGCCGACACCGCGGGCCTCACGGGCACCGACCTGCAGATCAACGGCGTCAACATCGAGGTCGACAGCATCGCGGCCGGCGATGCGAACGGCAATCTGCGCGAGGCGATCAACGCCGTCAGCAACCAGACCGGCGTCACGGCAGAGCTGGACGGGGACGACAACCTGATCCTCACGGCCGCCGACGGCCGCAACATCCAGCTGCAGACCGACGGAGACAACGCGGGCGATGACACGGTGCTCGCCAACTTCCTGCTCGACGGTGGTGTACTCAACAACGTCGTGACGGGCACGGTGACCTTCGACTCCGACGAGGCCTTCGTGGTCGGCGGTACGCAGGCGGCGACGACGGGTCAGGCCATCACGGCTGGTACCTTCAACGTCGACACGACGAACTCGGTCGCCAACGTCGACATCACGTCCGCGGACTCCGCCTCGCTCGCGATCACCAACGTCGATCGTGCGCTGGCCACGGTGAACGGCCTCCGGGCCGAGCTCGGTGCGGTCCAGAACCGCTTCGAGTCCACCATCGCCAACCTCACGACCTCTGCGGAGAACGCCACGGCCGCACGGTCGCGGATCCAGGACGCGGACTTCGCCAAGGAGACGGCCGCGCTGACCCGCGCCCAGATCCTCCAGCAGGCCGGTACGGCGATGCTGGCCCAGGCCAACGCCGCACCGCAGGGTGTGCTCTCCCTGCTCCAGTAAGACGCGCAGGCCCCGGCGGTGCCTGACGGGCTCCGCCGGGTGGCCGGCCTCCCGATCGACTGATCCGAGGGGCCGGCAGGACATCCGGGCCGCGGCCTGTGCCGCGGCCCGGACCTCGTTCGGAGGTACGCGCCATGACCACGGATCCGATCGCCGACGTCACCCGTCTGCTGCGCGCCGAGCCGGCCGCGGTCGAGGCGGCAGCGCGCGTCGTCGGGGCAGGGCGGCAAGGCACCACCGCCGGCGGTCAGACGCTGCCTGACACCGGTCGCAGCGAGAACGCGCGCGCCGCGCTCGATGCGGCCATCGCCGACATCGGCGAGGCCCTGGGCGAAGCCCGGCGCCAGCTTTCCTTCCGCATCGACGACGATCTGGGTCGCGTCGTGGTCCGCGTCTCCGACGCCGCCACCGGTGAACTCGTGCGCCAGGTTCCCGCCGAGCACGTCGTCGCCATCGCCAAGATGCTGCGTGAGTCCAACCGCGACGCCGAGCGCGTCCGCGGCTTCATGGTCGACGAGCGCGCATGACTGGCCCGCTGTTTGCTTTCTGACTGCGTACAAGCCGCGCACGGCCCTCGAGGCCTGCTGCAGCGGCGCCCGCGGCAGCACAGGAGTCCCAGCCCTTGAGCCTTTCGAGTCTCGGTATCGGATCCGGCCTCGACATCCGGGGCCTCGTCGACCAGCTCGTCGCTGCCGAACGGCAGCCGGTGGAGACGCGGCTCGCGCGCCGCGAGATCGAGGCCACGACGGAGTTGTCGGCCTTCTCGCGGGTGTCCGGCGCTCTGTCGAGTCTCGACGCCGCCCTGGGCGCCATCGACGAGGCGACGGACTTCGATCTCCGCACCGTCGCCACCGGCGACGAGGACGCCCTCGGCGTGACGGTTTCCGGCGGTGCCGCCCTCGGCGCCTTCCAGGTCGTCGTCGAGAGGATCGCCCAGCGCCAGCGCCTCGGCAGCGTCGAGCAGGCCGCGGGCTCGACCTTCGGCGGCACGGCCGGCGACGGTCTCACCTTCACGGTGGCCGACGAGACCTTCTCCGTCGATCTCTCGGCGGCCACGGACCTCGCCGGCGTCCGCGACGCCATCGTCGAGGCCGCCGGAGGCGCGCTGAGCGCGAGCCTCGTGACCACGGACGACGGCAGTCAGGCCCTGGTGCTCAATGCCAGCGACACCGGCGAGGCGAACGCGATCTCGATCGCCTATGAAGGCACGCTGTCGGCCGAGACCTTCGGGTTCACGACCCTCAACAGGAACGCGAGCGGTGATCCCATCGGCTCCCTCTCGGAGCTCGACGCCCGGATCATCGTCGACGGCTTCGCGGCGACGCGCTCGGACAATCGGATCACCGACGTCCTGGAGGGCGTGAGCTTCGATCTCCGGCGAGCCGATCCGGGCGCGATCATCGAGGTCGCGGTCGCGAGCGATGTCGGCACCATCTCGAGCCGCATCGGCGAGGTCGTGACACG
>JAZBPO010000358.1:0-12155 GCA_036351675.1 Pseudomonadales bacterium | reverse complement strand
GCACCTCGCAGACTTCCGGCGGCAGGAAGCCCTCGTGCACCGACAGCATCTGCCCGACCTTCATGGCCGCGCCCTTGAGTTCGCCGAGAGCCTCGGTCACGCGCATGGCGTTGACGACGTGGTTGCGCGACTTGCGCAGGCGCGCGACCGGGCTCGAGAGCAGATAACCGAGCGCCTGCTCGGCCGCCAGCGAGGTGCCGACGCGGGTGGCGACGCCGCCGATGCGGAGCATGCGGCCGAGCGCCGAAGAGGTCAGATCCCTGGCCATGGTGGTCCGTTCCCTGTGGGGGGCGTCGAAGCATGCTGCAGGAACCCGTGCAGGCGCCGTGAAGGCGAACCCCGTCCGCGCGCCCTCAGCCGTCGCGCTCGCGCAGACGCCGACCCGGTCGGCCGATCTCGCAGGCGCGCACCCGGTCGCCCGTGAGAAGCCAGGCCGGCCGCCGCAGCGCGCCACCGAGGTCCCGCACGCAGGCGAACACGAGCGGCAGGGGTGCCGCGTCGAGCACGTCGAGGCCCCGCTGGAGCTGCAGATGCAGATGCGGATAGGCCGTGCGACCGGAGAGGCCGACCCGACCGAGCAGCGCCCCCTCCCAGACCGCGTCACCCGGCTGTACGGCAACCGACCCCTCGCGCAGATGGCCGAGTACGAGATGGCGACCACCGGGGATCTCGAGCACGACGTGGTTGCCCAGCAGCGCGGCCGCCTCCTCCACCTCCAGCTGCGGCGCCGCGACGCCTCCGGACGCGAGCAGTTCGTTGTCGGGGACCCCGTCACGCACGGAGACGACCGTTCCGCGGGCCGGACTGCGCACCTCGAGGTCCCAGGCGAACCAGTTGGCGGGGTCTTCCCGCGGGCCGTCCCGATAGGCGCCCGCAGCGTCGATGCGGGTCAGTTCGAGGGCGTGACGCTCGCTCACGCGACGGCGACCGAGGATGCCGCGGCGCGGGTCCGTGAAGGAGGCCCGGCGATGGGGCGAGCGCAGGTCGGCACCCGCTTCGACGAACAGCTCTCCTCCGAGTGGCAGCACCGGCAGGGGGTCCGGCACGTCCTGCGACGGCCTCAGGGGGACCGACAGGCGCCCCTCCGTGTGATGGATGCCGAGGCGCAGCGTCTCGAAGCGGAGCTCCGCGGGCAGCGTCTCGAAGGGATTGAACAGGTGCAGCCGCCCGCCCGCCGAGATCACGCGCTGCGGCAGCGTCTCGATGGCCGGCGGCACACCGCCGCCCCCCAGATGCACGCGCGTGACCAGCCGGCCGTCGCCGTCGAAGGCCTCGAGTTCGAGATAGCTGATCACGACCGGCGCCCGGCCCGTGTTCTCGAGGATGACGTCGAAGTTCAGACGCCAACCGCGCGGATCGGGCTCGGCGCGGACTGGTTCCGGCAGGACCGCATGCAGGCGCACCTCCGCGGCCGCGGGAAGCGCTATGCCCAGGGCGCTGGCGGACGCGAGCACGGCGTAGCGAGCGAGGGCGAGCGCCAGCAGGGCCCGGGCCGAACCGCTCAGGACAGGCGCTCCATCAGGTAGCAGACCACGTCCTGGCGGAGGATACGCACGTCGGGGGAGAACATGGCGGGCACCACGCGGCGCGCGAAGCGCACCTCGTCGCCGCGCCGCCGGAACCAGTCGTCGGCGACGTCGCGGCCGTCGTCGTCCGTGACCGTGAAGGGCAGCGCAGCGCCCTCGGGTACGTGCGCGAACAGCGTGTCCGCATCGAGTTCCTCGAAGTTGAAGTGCTCGAACTCGGCCAGCAGGTGCAGATCGAGCCCCTCCCGGGGACCCTCGACACCGGCGAAACCGAAGCGGACGTCCTCGCGCAGCTTCACGGACGCCACGGTGCGGTAGAGGTCGACCGCCGTCGCCGGCGCGCCGGGCAGGGTCTCGAGGCGCAGCAGCCCCTCGAGGTAGGCGGCGACGTGCTCGACGCCGCGCTGCTCCCCGGGACGCCCGGCCTCCAGGATGATGGCCGGCGCGAAGGGGGCGAAGGCACGCGCCAGGACCGTGGCGGGCTGGTGCACGAGGATCACCGGCCGCGCGAAGCGCGCGGCGAGGGCGAGGCTGGTCGCGTCCTCGGCCGTGACGCACGCGTAGTGGGGGTTCACGCCCGTGTTGTTGTGGACGTCCACGCTGCAGAAGAGTTCGTGGGCGCCGATGCGCGCGACGATCTCCCGGGCGAGATCCGCCTCCGGACCTTCGACGCCCTGCTGTCCGCCGCGCCCGCCACCGCACCAGATGCGGTTGTAGTCGGGCTGATGGTCGAGGCGTCGCAGGCGGAAGCGCGCCGCCTCGACGTTGCCGATCAGCACGATCATGGACCTCGGCAGAACGCCACCCTCGAAGCGCCGCTGGAGCAGACGCAGGGCCTCCCAGCCCCCCGTCTCGTTTCCGTGCAGCAGCACGGAGACGAACAGGGCCGGCGCTCTCGCACCGGGGAGATGGACGATCGCCGGACCGTCGAGGTGCGCCCAGAGCTCGTGCGCCGCGCAGTCCAGCAGCCCCGCCGGCCAACCCTCGAATTCCTGCAGGCGCATCAGACCGCCCAGCGGTGGACCGGCGTGCCCGTGGCCTGGCGTTCCAGATAGGCCTTCACGAGCCCGGCGAAGTCGCGGCCGTGGCGTTCCACCCAGCGCCGCTGCCAGGTCGCGCCGTTGACCCCCGAGGCGACGCGGCTCTCCACCAGCCCCAGGTAGCCGCGACGCTCCGCCTCCGGAATACCGAGCCACTCGAGACCCTCGTGCGCCAGCGGCAGCAGCTCGTCGAGAATCAGCACCTGCGCCTCGACCCGGCCGTCGGCGCCGGGCCAGTAGAGTTCGGCGTCGAGGCCGTCTCGGGCCGCCGCGTAGAAGTTGTCGTGCGCGGCGCCGAAGGGCAGGCGCGTCTCGATCGGTGTCGCCTGGCTGGCGAGGGCCGCGACCAGACCGTAGTAGAAGGCCGCGTTCGCGATCGCGTCCTCTACCGTCGGCCCCGCCGGGACCACGCGGTGCTCGATGCGCAGATGCGGCACGCCGTCGTGGTCGAAGCCGATCAGCGGTCGATTCCAGCGCCAGATCGTGCCGTTGTGGAAGCGCAGGTGCGGCAGCGCACCGGGTTCCGCGTCGGAAAGGGCAGGAATCAGCGGCGGGTAGTGAGCGAGGTTCTCCTCGAACAGCTCGAGCAGTGATTCACGGACATAGTCCTGACCGAAGGTGACGCGCTGGTAGCTGCCCTCACCCACGCAGACCGCCTGCTCGAAGACGGGGATGCGGGTCTCCGCCCAGAGGTCGTGCCCGAAGAGATAGGGCGAGTTCGCGCTCACGGCGACCATGGGCGCGGACACGGCCAGCGTCGCGTTGAACAGTCGCACGGCACTGGCCTGACGGACCTGCAGATGGATCTGGAAGGAGGTCGCCGCCGCCTCGGCCATGACGTCCGGATGCGTGCGGCGGAACTTCTCCCGGCCGTCGATGCGCAGCTCGAAGGGAACCCCCCCGCGCATGCGCAGCAGCTCGTGGTTGAGGGCGCGATAGCGCGACATCGCGGAGATGTTGTCGAGGTTGAGCTCTTCCGGCGTGATCGTAGGCAGGGTGCCGATCATGGCGACGTGGGCGCCGAGCGACTCCGCACAGCTCCGGCATTCCGCCCAGGTGTGGTCGAGCTCGTCCGCGAGCCGGGAGAAGGCCCGCGCGGTGAGCGAGGTCGGGCTGCCGTTGAGTTCGACGTTGAAGCGCGAGAGCTCGGGGACCACGAGATCGTTGCCGAGGCACGCGAGGAATTCCTGGTTCATGGGGCGCGGCCGCGCATCGTCACCCACGAGCCAGGCTTCCATCTCGAAGCCCGCGGTCCAGCCGCGCCGCGAGAAGCGGTCGTGTTCGAACCATGCGCGCAGCCGCTCCGTCTCGTCCGCGAGGCGCGTGGCGAAGCGCTCGAAATCCGCTGGATCGAAGGCCTCCTGTCCGATCTCCTGTCCCATCAGCCCCCCGTGTCCTCGTCGACGTTGGCCGGATCGCGATAGGGCTCGGCGATCTCAAGCAGGCTCGCGTCGCGCGCCGCCCGGAAACGCTGCAGCAGCAGCACGGCGCGCATGGTGCCGAGCACGGCGAGGCGCTGCTGCCGTGCGGCGAATTCCGCGTAGATCGGATCGTCGTCGAGGAGCAGGCAACGGTCCTCGCCGCAGGGAAAGCGGGTGCCGCGGCCGAAGCTGTTGCCCGCCGGCCCGTAGCTGCCGAAGCGGCCGGGCTCGTCCTCCTCCCAGAAGGCGTGCCAGGTCGCGTCCATGTCGGCGATCGGCGAGCGGATCGCCGCCATGGTGGCAGCTGCGGTGCGATCGAGAAGCGTCTTGAAGGTCTCGCCCGGCGGCGTGGCGAGCAGTTCCGGACAGAGATCGCCGAGCTGGCCCGCCAGCACCTCCGGGTCGAGTTCGTACTGCGTGAAGCGATCGCCCGCGGGCCAGCGCCAGGGACGTGGATGGAAGATGGGCACGACGTCGGCCGGCACCGTCACGGTCTGCACGTAGTGGGCGATGATCCCGAGGAAGACGTAGCGGTCGTTCTCGCTCACCCCCGCTTCGGCGAGCACGTTCTCGCGCGTGGCGTCGTAGCGGCCGCCCATGCGCGTCTCGATGGTCCAGAGCAGGCGCTTGTCGTCCACACCGGAGCGGTCGTAGTAGCTCCAGCGCATGCTCCGGCGCAGGAAGTTCCGCTCCGCCTCGCGCAGATTGCCCCGCACCAGATTGCGCACCTGCAGGGCGGTCAGGCGTGGCACGTCCGTTCCCTCGACGCAGCGATTGAAGCGCTTGGCTGCCGTGAAGGTGAGGGCCTGGCGCGTGTCCGCCGTGTAGGCGCGCGCCTCCTCCGCCGCCAGCGCGAACAGCAGCAGGCACGCGACGGCGCGCGCGAGCCGAGCCGCGGCCATCAGGCGATCTCGTCCCCGTGCGGCCGCAGCCGGCCGAGGTGCTCGGCGAAGGCACGGCACACGTCGGAGGTGGTGAGGATGCCGGCCAGGCGACCTTCCCGGGTGACGAGGGTGCAGCCGATGTGCTCCTCGGCCATGACGGTGAGCGCGTGATCGAGCGGGGTGTTGAGATCGACCGTGTAGGGGTCGGGCGTCATGGCGTCACCGACCTGCAGATCCTCGTCACCGGAAAGGCCCACGCGCGATTCCAGCAGGCGCCGGACGTCGCGGTCCGAGAGGATGCCGACGGGCTCGTGACCGCGAGTGACGGGAAGATGCCGGAACCCTTCCCCCGCCATGATCGCGCGCGCCTCCGCGAGGGGACGGTCGACCTCGATCGAGTGCGGGAAGGGCGTCATCACGGCCTTGAGCGGCGGGATGCGTTCCACGCTCATCGATGCAGTCTCCCCCGGTGACGACAAGGGCGGGTACGCAGCCCCGCCACGTGTGCAGCATAGCCCGCGCCCCCGGCCCGACCCAACCGCGACAGCTGCCGCGGTCATCGCCGGCTTTCGGTCTTCGCCCGCACCACGCGGCGCACGTGCTTCTCGAAGTCGCGCTGCCGCGACCGGCGCTCGGCGATGGACTCCGTCGCGTTGCGCTCCTCGCGGGCGAGCTTGCGCCAGCGCGCGAGGCGCCCGGCGTCGAGTCCACCGGCGGCGATGGCCGCCTGCACGGCACAGCCGGGCTCGGTCTCGTGCGCGCAGTCCGCGAAGCGGCAGTTCCCGGCCAGGGCGTCGATCTCGTCGAAGGCTTCACGCAGGCCATCGCCGGCGTCGACCAGGCCGAGCTCGCGCATGCCCGGAGAATCGAGCATCCAGGCACCGCCGGGGAGCCGGTGGAGCGCCCGCTTCGTGGTCGTGTGCCGGCCGCGCGCATCGGCTGCGCGGACGGCGCCGGTGGTCGCCCTCGCCTCGCCCGAGAGGCCGTTCAGCAGCGTCGACTTGCCGACGCCGGAGCTGCCGAGCAACGCGACCGTGGCGCCGGGTGTGCACCAGGCACGCACGCCCGCCAGCGTTTCCGGATCGAGTCCGTTCGCGATCTCCACTACGAGATCGCGTCGCAGCGAGCGCGCCGCCGCGACGAAGGCCTCCGCGTCCTCGCAGAGATCCGCCTTGGTCAGCACGACCACCGGCGCGGCACCGGCCTCCAGCGCGAGCGCGAGATAGCGCTCGAGACGCGCCGGACTGAACTCGCGATTGCAGGAGGTGACGAGGAACACGACGTCGACGTTGGCGGCGACGAGCTGGATGTCGCCGCCGTCGGCGCCGCGCCGTGCGAACAGCGTGGCCCGCTCGAGCAGGCGCACGACGCGCTCCGCATTCCTGTCGTAGAGCACCCAGTCGCCCACGGTGGGCCGATCCTCCGGCCCGCCGCGGAACCAGGAGGCGCCGAGCGGCGCGTGCACGCTCAGGTGCTCACCCAGGAGTTCGATGCCGGAGCGCTCGACCCTCAGCACGCGGGCCGGAACGAGCGCCGGTTCCTCGAGCGGCAGCTGCGCCGCGAAGCACTGTCTGAAGCCGAGCTCCGTGAGCCCGAGTTGATCTTCGTTCAAGGTCTTGCCCTCGATGGAACAGGCGCACGAGACGCCGGACGCGGCCACGGAGTGGCAGCGGCGAGGGTCCGATCGAAGGGAGGGCGCGAAGCCCGGAGATCAGAAGCGGGGCGCGCTCGGCCCGTCCGCACGGACACCGGTACTGGTGACGAGGACATCCATGCATGTTCCTCCTGCGGATGGGCGACGGCGCGAGTCTGCGCCCGCTCCGCGGCCGCGACAAGGACGCCTGCGCGATCCCGGGAGCCTCTATCATGGCGCCATGCGGACGCATCCCGACCACGCCAGCCCCTGCGGCTGGAACGCCCTGCTGCCGCCGCGGACGCCCACGGCGACCGTGGACGGATCGATCCACTGCGACCTCGCCGTCGTCGGCGCCGGCTACACCGGCCTCGCCGCGGCACGCGCCTGGGCCGAACGACGGCCGGAGGACGACGTGCGGGTGCTCGAGGCGAGCACCGTCGGCGAGGGCAGTCCGGGGCGGAACTCAGGCTTCCTGCTCGAGATCGCCCTCGCGGAGGACGCCGACGCCGGCGCCGTCGCGCGCATGGCCCGGATCAACGCGCTGACCCGCGAGAGCATGGAAGCGCTCCGGGCCCTCGTGCGCGACCACCAGATCGACGCCCGGCTCGAGCGCCGCGGGACCTACCGCGCGGCGGCCACGGCGCGCGGCGCAGCGGCCGTGGACGCCTACGGCCGCTTCCTCGAGGCCGCCGGCCTGGCGCACGAGCGCCTCGACGCGAAGGCCCTGGCGGACCGACTCGGCACGCGCCACTACCGCACGGGTCTCTGGTCGCCGGACTGCTCCCTGGCCCAGCCGGCGGCCCTGATCCGCGGCCTCGCCGACGCGCTGCCCGCGAACGTCACGCTGCACGAGCAGAGCCCGGTGCTCGCCCTGGAAGCGGCCGCCGACGGTCATCGTCTGCGCACGCCGCGAGGCGAGGTGCAGGCACGCCGCGTGCTGCTCGCGAACAACGGCTGGGCCGGCGCCCTCGGCGCGGCAGCCGACCGGCTCACGCCGGTCTACACCTACGCGGCCCTGACGGAGCCGATGCCGGAACGCCTCGAGGGCAGCGATCCGGAATGGGGTCTGCTGCCGGCCGCCAAGCTCGGCACGACGCTGCGCCGCACCGACGACGGCCGGCTGCTGGTGCGTTCCCTGTACAGCTATCGCGAGGAGGCGGCGCCCACGATCGTCGAGGCACGCCTGCGCGCGTCCATGGTCCGACGCTGGCCCGCCCTGGCCGATGCGCCCTTCGCCCACGTCTGGGGCGGCACCACCGGCATCACCTGGAACGGGGCGCCGGTGTTCGCGGCGCCCGCCGAAGGCGTGCTGGTGGCCGCCGGCTGCAATGGAGGGGGGGTCGTGAAGGGGACCCTGCTCGGCGAGCTGCTGGTACGGGCGGCCCTCGGTGAGCAGATCCCGGATGTGGGCGAACTGTTCGGCCGTGCCGATCGCGTACCGCCGGATCCGATCCGGCGGATCGGCTTCGCGGCGCTGACCGCACTCTGGCGCTGGCAGGCCGGCGCCGAGGCCTGAAGGCGTCGCGGCGTCAGCGCACGGAGGAGAGCTGGAGCCCGACCACGCCGACGACGATCAGCATGATCCAGAAGGCCCGCTCGAAGGACAGCACCTCGCCGAAGAGGATCACGCCGATGACGGCGATGGCGGCGGTCCCCATGCCCGACCAGATCGCATAGCCGACACCGATGTCCACGGTCCGGAGGGCGAGGGTCAGCGCGCCGAAGGAGAACGCGTAGCAGACCACCAGGCCGATCGACGGACCGAGCTTCGCGAAGCCGTCCGAGAGCTTCATGAACGTCGTTCCGGCGATCTCGAAGGCGATGGCGACGAGCAGGGCCATCCATCCGTACATGGCAGTCTCCGGCGTCGGCGGAACGGGGCAGGCCGTGCAAGATAGCCGCCCCGCGACCGCTCGGGTACTCTCCCGCGCCTGCGAGTCACGGGCCCCACGCACCCCGGAAGTGCGCATGAGCGCCTCAGGCGACCTGCTCCACCTCGACGAGAACGGCCTCTACTGCCCCGCCGGCGACTTCCACGTCGACCCCTGGCGCCGGGTGCGTCGTGCCGTGATCACCCACGGCCACGGTGACCACGCGCGCCCGGGCATGGGGCACTACTGGACCCAGAAGGCGGGTCTGCCGATCCTCCGCAAGCGCCTCGGCATGTACGTTCCCGCGGACGGCGTCGAATACGGCGAGGTGCTCGAATTCGGTCCGGTGAAGGTGAGCCTGCACAGCGCCGGCCACATCCTCGGCTCGGCTCAGGTGCGCATCGAGCACGCCGGCGAGGTCTGGGTGGTCTCGGGCGACTTCAAGCGCGACGACGATCCGACCTGCGCGGCCTTCGAGGTGGTGCCCTGCGACGTCTTCGTCACGGAGGCGACCTTCGCCTATCCCGTCTACCGCTGGCCGAGCGCGCGCGAGGTCGCCGGCGAGATCTTCGCCTGGTGGGAGGAGTGCCGCGCGGCGGGCCGACCGGCCGTGCTGTTCAGCTACGCCCTCGGCAAGGCTCAGCGCATCCTCGCCGAACTGATGCACTACACGGACCGCACCGTGCTCCTGCACGGCGCCATGACGCCGCTGGTGGAGATCTACCGCGACGCCGGCGTCGCGATGCTGCCGACGCGCCCGGTCTCGGACTTCTCGCGCAAGCACACCTTCGACGGCGAGCTGATCCTCGCGCCGCCGTCGGCATCGGGCAGCAAGTGGATGCGCCGCTTCAAGCAGGCCTCCACGGGCTTCGCCTCCGGCTGGATGCAGATCCGCGGCAACCGTCGCCGCCGCGGCTACGACCGCGGCTTCGTGCTCTCCGACCACGCGGACTGGCCCTCCCTGATCCGCACCATCGAGGACTGCGGCGCCAGGCGCGTGCTGGCCACGCACGGCAGTACCGACGTGCTCGTGCAGCACCTCAGGGAGCGCGGCGTGCAGGCCGAACCGCTCGCCACGCCCTACGGCGACGAGGCGCAGGAGGAGGCCGGGGCGGAGGGCGAGGAAGCCTGATGCGTGCCTTCACGGCCCTCTACGAGCGCCTCGACGCGACCACCTCGACGAACGCCAAGATCGCGGCCATGGCGGACTACTTCGCCGCGGCCGGACCGGCCGACGCCGGCTGGGCCGTGTTCTTCCTCTCCGGCCGGCGCCTGAAGCGCCTGATCGGCGCGGCGGAGCTGCGCGGCTGGATCCGCGAGCAGGTCGGCATGGCGGAGTGGCTCTTCGAGGAGAGCTATGCCCACGTCGGCGATCTCGCCGAGACCGCGGCGCTGCTGCTGCGCGCGGACGACGCGGCGCCCCGGACCCTGGAACTGTCCCTCTCGGAACTGGTGGAGCAGCGTCTGCTGCCCCTGCGCGGCGCCGACGAGTCCGTGCGCCGGGCGACGCTCGCGGAACTCTGGGCGCAGGTCCCGGCCGGCCAGCTGTTCGTGCTCAACAAGATCGTCACGGGCGCGCTGCGCGTCGGCGTATCGCAGCGCCTGCTCGTCCGCGCCCTGGAACAGGCGACGGGCATCGAGGACAAGGTGCTCGCCCACCGACTCATGGGCCAGTGGGAGCCAGGCGCCGAGTTCTACGACCGCCTGGTCAGCGAGGACGACGGCGCCGCGGACCTCTCTCGCCCCTATCCCTTCTTCCTCGCCTCGCCGCTCGAGGACGGGCCGTCGAGTCTCGGTCCGATCGCGGACTGGCATGCCGAATGGAAGTGGGACGGCATCCGCGCGCAGATCGTCCGCCGCGGCGGCCGCTGCTTCGTCTGGTCGCGTGGCGAGGAGCTCATGGAGGGCCGTTTCCCGGAGATCGAGGCGGCCGCCATGACGCTGCCGGACGGCGTCGTCGTGGACGGCGAGCTGCTCGCCTGGGCCGACGGCGCGCCCCTCGACTTCTCCGTCATGCAGAAGCGCATCGGCCGCAGGCAGCCGGGCGCCGGCATCCTGAAGTCGGCACCGGTCTGGCTCATGGCCTACGACCTGCTCGAGCACGAGGGTCGGGATCTGCGCGATGCGCCACTCACGACGCGCAGGACGCGCCTCGCCGAGCTCGTCCGCGGACGCGACCGGATGCTGCTCTCGCCCACGGTCGAGGCCGAAGACTGGGACGCCCTCGCAGCCCTGCGCGAGGAATCGCGCGCACGGCGCACGGAAGGCCTCATGCTCAAGCGCGCCGACGCCCCCTACGGCGTGGGTCGGCGCCGCGGCGCCTGGTGGAAGTGGAAGGTCGACCCGCACACGATCGACGCCGTGCTCATCTACGCCCAGGCCGGCCACGGCCGGCGTTCGAACCTGTTCACGGACTACACCTTCGCCCTCTGGCGCGGCGAGGAGCTGGTGCCCGTGGCCAAGGCCTACTCGGGTCTCGATCAGGAGGAGATCGACGAACTCGACCGCTGGATCCGCAGGCACACGCGCGAACGCTTCGGACCGGTGCGTTCCGTGGAGCCGGCGCACGTCTTCGAGCTCGCCTTCGAGGGGATCCACGCCAGCACGCGCCACAAGTCCGGCGTCGCGGTGCGCTTCCCGCGCATCGCGCGCTGGCGCCGCGACCTGTCCGTGGCCGACGCCGATCGCCTGGAAGATCTGGAACGGCTCGCCCATGGCTGAGACACGGCCGGGGCCGGTCGGCGGTCTGCATCCGATGCTCGATGCCTGGCTCGCTTCGCGCGGCTTCGAGCTGTTCCCGTTCCAGCGCGAGACCGTGCAGGCCTATCTCGACGGCGAGTCGGGCCTCGTGCACAGCGCCACCGGCTCCGGCAAGACCCTGTCCGCCTGGCTCGGCCCGGTCTGCGAGGCGCTGCGCGAGGCCGACGTCGGCAGCGGTGGGCCACGCGTGCTGTGGATCACGCCCCTGCGCGCGCTCGCTGCGGACATCGCGCACAACCTGCGCGCCGTCGTGGACGGTACGGGTCTGCCCTGGGAGGTCGCCCTGCGCACGGGGGACACGAACGCGAGCACGCGGGCGAAGCAGCGCCAGCGCCTGCCCGCCGCCCTCGTCACCACGCCCGAATCCCTGTCGCTGCTGCTCAGCTATCCGGACACGGTGCGCCAGCTCGCGACCGTGCGCGCGGTGGTGGTCGACGAGTGGCACGAAGTGCTCGGCAACAAGCGCGGGACCCTGCTCGAACTCGCTCTCGCACGGCTCCGCGCCCTCGCACCGGCGCTGCGCACCTGGGGCCTGTCGGCCACGCTCGGCAACACGGACGAGGCCCTGCGCGTGCTCCTCGGGCCGAGTGGCGCCGGGCGCCTCGTCGCCAGCGACGCCGATCGACCGGTGGAGATCGCGACGCTGATCCCCGAGTCCCTGGAGCGTTTCCCCTGGGGCGGGCACATCGGCCTGAAACAGCTCGATGCCGTGGCCGACGCCATCGACGGGGCCGCTTCGACGCTCGTGTTCTGCAACACGCGCTTCCAGGCCGAGGCCTGGTACGACGCGCTGCTGCGCCATCGCATCGACTGGATCGACCGCATCGCCCTGCACCACGGCTCCCTCGACCGGGACCTGCGCACGCGCGTGGAGGCGATGCTCCGCGACGGCGCCCTGAAGTGCGTCGTCGCCACCTCGAGCCTCGATCTCGGCGTCGACTTCTCGCCCGTGGACCAGGTCGTCCAGGTCGGCGGGCCGAAGGGTGTGGCGCGTCTGCTGCAGCGCGCGGGCCGCTC
>JAZBPO010000357.1:0-24587 GCA_036351675.1 Pseudomonadales bacterium | reverse complement strand
GAGCCGGTCCTCCGCCACCGGCTTCACGAGATAGTCGACGGCGGCCTGCTCGAAGGCTTCCACGGCGTGATCGTCGTAGGCCGTGACGAAGACGACGGGCACCCGACCCTCGAGCTCGCGCGCGAGCTCGAGCCCGTTCGGCGCCGGCATGCGGATGTCGAGGAACACGACGGTCGGCTCCACCTCCGCGATCGCCGACCGGGCCGCGGCGCCGTCGCCGACGGAGGCGCGGATCTCCAGCTCGGGCCAGACGTCGGCGAGCAGACGCTCCAGGTGGCGGCGCAGCGCCGGTTCGTCGTCGGCGATGATCGCCGTCGGCGTCACGCGCTCGCCCCCGTGGGCAGGTGCAGCTCGGCACGCAGGCCGCCATGCTCCGGAACGGTCAAGGCCAGACGCGCACGGTCGCCGTAGAGCGCACGCAGGCGCTCGCGGACGTTGGCGAGGCCGGTGCCGGAGGGCGTCTCCTCACTCCCGAAACCTATCCCGTCGTCGTCGATGGTGATCACGACGCCATCCTGCTCCGGGCGCACGGACACCTCCACGCGACCGCCTTCGGCCCTGGGCTCGATGCCGTGCAGCACGGCATTCTCGACGAGCGGCTGCACGAGCAGCGGCGGAATCGGGTGACCTTCCAGCTCAGGCGCGACGTCGATGGCATAGGCGAGGCGACCCTCCATGCGCAACGCCTGGATCTCGAGGTAGTCGCGCAGCACGGCGATCTCGTCGGCGATGGTCACCGCTTCGGCGCGCGTGCGCGCGAGGGACGTGCGCAGCAGGGACGTGAGCCGCTCCAGCAGGCTCCGGGCCCGCTTCGGATCGTCGTCGATGAGCGAGATCACGTTGGCGAGCGTGTTGAACAGGAAGTGCGGCTCGATCTGCGCCTGCAGCACGCGCAGCTCCGACTCGGCCATGGCCTTGTCGCGCTCGAGGCCCTCGCGCTCGACTTCCCGGAGCCGCGCACGCACGTCCCAGAGATCACCGAGCAGCACGAAACCGAGCGTCGCGAGGACACCGAAGAGCACGCCCAGCACGAGCACCTCGTAGTCTTCACTGACGAAGTAGAGCGGGTCCGTGAACAGCACCGTGCCGGCGATCGCGAGGCCGAGGAACAGGCCGGTGGCCATGCCGGCGGCGATGAGCAGGGCCGCCGGCAGGCGCGGCGAGAACAGATAGAAGGCGAGCCAGATCGTCCCGTAGATCGAGTAGCCGATGCAGCAGGACAGGAACAGATTGCCGAGGAAGTAGGCGTCCTCGATCAGGATCTGGATCATGGTCGCGATGCCGAGGCACACCACGCCGTTCACGGCCAGGCCGCGCAGGCCCGGCCCCTGCTTCTTCCGCCCGGCGGCGGAGGCCAGCAGCTGAGTCCTCACCCCTGCGCTCCGGCGGCGAAGCGGCCGTGCAACCCCAGAGGCAGGAGCTCGGGCAGCGTCGCCCGCGCGATCGGGCCGTCCGCGAGCGCATCGGCGCGGAACACATTCAGATGCGTGCGTTGCCGCTTCCAGTCGAGGCTGGTGCCGACGAGCCAGCCGGCAGCTTCGTCGTCGCGGTCGGGATCGGGCACGTACAGGTGCTCCTCGGGTAGCTCCTCGTCGGGATAGCGATACCCGCTCCGGGCGCCGGTTTCCAGGTCGAGGCGCGTCACGGTCGTGTGCCAGCCATGCACGGCGGGGTCGTCGTCGTGCTCCGTGAGCGTCGTGACCCAGCGGTGCCGCTGCGTCGACCGGCGCGGATCGACCACCGGGAACTCGGAGTACAGGCCCGCCTCCGCGAGCGGCTCCTGGCTGGCTCGGCGCGTGCGCGTGTCGATGCGGAACAGCACGGGCCGCGCGCTCGCCTCCGCCTGATCCACGGCCTCGCCGCCCATGACGGCGCGGAAGCTGCCGAAGAGCTTGTCCGGCGCGGCAGCGCTGGCGCCGTCGAAGCGGATGACGCCGTCCGCGTCCTCGAAGGCGTTGCCGTAGTGGAACACCCACTGCGCCGGCAGTTCGGCCCAGAAGTGCGTCTCGAGATCGGCGAGTTCCATCACCAGCACCTTCGTCGGCCGTTCCGGATGCCAGACGTGGCCGTCGAGGAAGCTGCCGGGGCCGTCCGGATCCGGCTCGTAGTGGAGCGGCGGAATCAGCAGCACCAGGTGGCGGTGCGTGACGACGAAGTCGTGCGGCATGCCCGTGGCCTCCACCGGCAGGGTGGTGACGCGTCCGAGCGAGCCGTCCGGGTCGATGCGCCAGAACACGAGGCGCCGGGCGCCGCTCGCATAGCCGAAGTTCCAGATCGTCCCGTCCGGCGCGACGCGCGGATGGGCCGAGAAGGGCAGACCCCGGGTCTGCGGCGAGTAGCTCTGCACGCCAAGGGTCTCGAGGGACTCCGCGTCGAGGCGCCAGGGCGAGCCGGCTTCCCAGAGTGCCCAGACCTCCTCGCCGCGCGGCAGCACGGAGATGTTGGCGACGTTGACCGAGTCCGGGCCGGAGACGGGCGCGCCATTCGCGACGGCGGTGCCGAAGCCGGGGTAGAGCGGTCGGCCGGCATCGCGTTCGGCGAGGTACTTGGTCGTGTGCACCATGCGGGCGCGATGCTCGACGCCGTCGGCACCGATGCGCCAGCGATGGACCATGCCGTCACCGTCGAACCAGTGCCCGTAGCGGAAGTCGCCGATCTCCTGCCGGGCCGGGCCGTTGCGATAGAGCACACCCATGAGCCCTTCCGGCAGGCGCCCTTCCAGCGCCAGTTGCCGCGGCGGGAGCGCCGGCGACTCGGTGCCGAGCAGCGCGCGTAGCCAGGGCCGCTCGCGCAGGCCCGCCCGGAAGCGCTCGGCGAGCGATGGCGCCGGATGCGGCGCAGTCGTGGACGACGTGGCGGCCAGGACCGGCGCCGCGGAGGCGGCCGCGAGGCCGCCGAAGAATCCGCAGAGGAGCCGACGCCGGTTCAATGGACCAGCCTCAGGGCGTGCACTCCGCCGGCCGTCGTCATCTCGAAGGTGACGTCCTCCCAGCTCGGCGGGCCGAAGTTGCCCGTCGCGTTGTTCGAGAAGGCCCAGGGCTCCGTGGGAATGCCGACGAAGTTCGAGTCGAGTTCGAAATCACCGTCGATGTCGTGCATGACCCGCATGCCGTAGATGCCCGGCTCGAGCTCGACGCTGAAGGTCACCTGCGGCGGCGTAGGTTCGAGCATGAGCGAGGCGACCGGGTCCTGGACGCCTTCGAAGCCGTCCGGACCATCGGCGATCTGGACGAGGATGCGACCGCCCTCTTCGCGCACGTCGTCGATGGTCACGGCGAGCGTCGCGGCCGCTGCCTCCACCGTCACGAGCGAGCCGGTCAGGAACAGCGTGGCGAGCAGCAGATCCGGGGCGGTTCGGGCATCTTTCTTCATGGTCGTTCTCCTGTGAGGGTGCGGAGCACGGCGGCGCCGTGCATGGGACGCATCCTCCGCGGCGGCCGGGTACCGCGCAGGCCCCATGCGACGAGGCCGCGGCAGCGGGAACGAAACGACGCCTGGCGGGAACGAACGAGGAAGCGCTCAGGACCGCGTGCGCGAGGCCGCGAGACCGAGCCCTGCGGCGACGCTACCGAAGAGATCCCCCACCACGAGCTCGATCTCGCCGAGCTGCGCCCGCAGCCCGTCGGCCACGACCGGCGAGAGCGCCGTACCCCCGGTGACGAACACCACGTCGGGCCGCGCGCCGGCCTGGCGAGTCACCTCGGCGGCGAGCTCGCCGATCTTCTCCAGCAGCGGCGAGGCCGCCCAGGCGAGGTCCGGCCGTGCCGCCTCGAGCGCGAGGCCCGGTTCCAGCCAGGCGAGATCCGCCTCGGCGCGCTCGGCGGCGCTGAGATCGATCTTCGTGCGCTCGGCGGTGCGATTGAATCGGAAGCTGCCGCCGGTCTCCTGCAGACGCAGCAGACGTTCCAGGCGCTGCGGCTCCCGTGCCCGCGCCGCGTAGTCGGCGAGCGCCTCCGCCGTCGCCTCGGCGCCGAAACGCGTCTGGGCGTTGACGTCGGCCACGGTGCAGAGATCGACGTAGTAGTGATTCGGTACCGGGCGCCCGGAATCGAGCAGCGACTCCCGACCGAGCGCGGGCGTGAAGGCGCGGAAGGCGAGACGGGCGTCGAGGTCCGTCCCGCCGATGCGATCGCCGGCGGTGCCGAGCACGTCGTCGTCGCGGCCGGCCCGCGCGGTGCGCTCCGGTCCGAGCCGCACGAGCGTGAGGTCCGTGGTGCCGCCACCGGCGTCGACCACGAGCACGAGGCGTTCCCGATCGAGCAGGAGCTCGTAGGCATAGGCCGCCGCCACGGGCTCGAGCAGGAAGGAGACTTCCTCCAGGCCCGCCTCGCGCGCGGCCGCCGTCATGATCTCGAGAGCCTGCGCATTGCCGGCCTCGCCACGCGTACCGTGATAGCGCACGGGGCGCCCGACGACGGCACTGCGCGGACGCTCCCCGAGGCTCTCGCCGGCGCGGTCGACGAGATGGCCGAGCATGCGCGTCACCAGCGCCGTGAAGTTCGCGACCTGGACGTCGCGGAGCTCCGCGCCGAGAAAGGACTTCGGTGACTTCACGTAGAAGCCGTCGTCGCCCTCGAGCATCGCCGCCGTGGCGACGTCGCCGAACTGCAGGGCGCCGCGGCGCAGGAGTTCCGGCGTGAGCACGCGGGCACGACCGATCTCGTCGGTCGGTGAGCCGTGCGCAGGCGTGCGGGGCACGAAGGCCGTGGAGGGCAGACGTTCGCCGCCCTCCTGCGTGAGCGGCAGCAAACGGGCGCCGTTCGCATCGACGTGTGCGACGGAACTCGAGGAGGTACCCCAGTCGATCCCGATCACGCGACGCCTCCGCAAACCGAGGCCAGCGATTCGAGCAGACGCAGACCGACGCGGCAAGCGCGCACGGGCCACGGGAACGCGCGCCGGCGCGGCGTCCGCACAGCCTAGCCCAGGGCGCCGCCTCGAAGGGGGGCACCTGCGCCCGGCGATCGGGCGCGTCCGCCGCCAGCCAGTGCACGCGCAGACCGTGCGGATGCGTCCAGGCGAGGCGCTCGCGCGACCCCTCGCCCTGCCCGCCCCAGAGATCCAGCGTCAGTTCGCACGCCCGCGCGTCGCGCCGCGGTTCGAAGCGCAGCCAGGCGAGGGGAGCGGAGGCGTCGGCTGTGGCGCCGGCCGTGCGGATGGCCATCTCCACCGCGGCACGATCCTCCGGCGGCATGTACTGCCACATGATCGAATGCATGACGACGGCGCAGGCGCCGGGTACGCGCTCGGCCAGCACGGCGGGGAGCCAGCGGGCGGCGTTGCCCGTCTCGACGCGCACCTCGCTCGCTGCGAGCAGGCGCACGGCGGCGTCGAAGTTGGCCAGGCGTCGCGGCTGATCGGGCCACACGTAGGCCCGGCCGCGCCGTGCCACGGCAGGATCGCGGAGATCGAGGGGCGTGAGGTCGACACCGCGGCGCGAGCGTACGTCGAGGGCGGTCGCGACTGAGCCGAGCTCGCCGGACCACGCCGGCTCGACACGGACGGCCGCCACGGCGTCACCCTCCGGACCCACCCGACGCGCCCCGAAACGACACGCGAAGCGATCGCAGAGCAGGTTCAGACCGCCGCTCGAACCGATCTCGAACAGATCGAGGGGCAGACCGGTGCATCGTGCGATCTCGAGCAGGCCCGGCACGAGGGCGCCGCTGCGCTGCACTTCATTGGTCTGTACCGGCCGCGCGAGGAAATCGTGGATCGCACGCCCGCCGGCCTCGAGCGCGTCGAGCACGACCCGATCGAAACCGGGTGCCCGGTGACCGTCCTTGCAACGCTCCGGGTGCAGGGCCGCGAGCGCAGTCAGCGGCCCGTCCAGCCGACCGTCCGCCGCGTCGGCGAGGCAGGCGTTGAGGCCACCGGCGAGACGCAGCGCCGCGGCGCTCGGATGCGGCGGCAGGTCGTAGTCGGCGAACAGCGCCCGGGTGATTCCATCGCGGACCAGATCGTCCCGAGCGACGCCGAGAACCGCAGCGGTCCAGGGCGAACCGAGCAGCTCGCAGGCCCGCCTCTGACGCTCGAAGGCCTCGATCAGCGCGTCGACGTCGAGGCCTTCGGACGTCATGGAGCTATCAGGCCTCGGGCATGCGCAGCCGTGCGAGGGCGACGTCCTGTGCGCGCACGACGCGGCCCGTCTCGTCGAGAAGCTGCAGCCAGAGGCGTCCCGCCTCCCAGTCGACGTCGATGCGCCCGTAGTTGGCGCCCGTGTAGGTCTCGCCGAGGCGCAGCGGCCCGGCCTCTTCCCTCGCCTCCGGGATCGGCATGTTCAACGCGCTCGAGGTGATCTCGTAGAGCGGATAGGCGAGCGCCTCGTCGTGGCGGTAGATGCCGGCGCGGTGGCGATCACCGGACAGCACGACCAGGTTCTCTGCACCGGATGCACGCAGCAACTCGTAGAGCCGCAGGCGTTCGCTCGGCAGCGTACGCCAGGCTTCCCAGCCGTGACCGTCGGCGATGAGCTGGATCGACGTGACGAGCAGGCGCAGATCGGCCGGCTCGGCGAGCTGCGCCTCGAGCCAGGCCCACTGCGCATCGCCGAGCATGGTCTTCGCAGGATCGGGGTCAGGCAGGTAGCGCTCCCTCCCAGGCGCGCCTCGGGCGTCCGTCACCTTCAGCGGTGAACGGAAGCTGCGCGTGTCCAGGAGGATGATCTGCACGCGGCGGCCGGGCGGGCCGACGACGCGGGCCCGATGTACGCCCTCCTCCGCCGCGAAGGCTGCGTCGTCGAGCTGCCAGAACTCCGCGAACATGCGCCGCGTCTCGGCGCCGTGGGGGAAGTCCGCGCCGGCGTCGTTGAGGCCGTAGTCGTGATCGTCCCAGGTCGCGAGCACCGGTACGGCGCTGCGCAGCGCATTCATGGGCTCCGACGCCGCCTGCAGCGCGTAGGCCTCGCGCAGCTCCGTGAGCTCAGGACTGCGCACGTCTCCGTAGACGTTGTCGCCCATGAACAGCATGAGATCGGGGTCGTCGCCGAGGAGCGGGCCGAGGATCGGCTGCGGGCGCGCCTGATGGAGGCAGGAGCCGAAGGCGATGCGCTCGAGCAGGGCGTCGTCGGCGAGGGCCGGAGCCGTGATGTCGGGTGCGAGGGAAGCGGGGCCACCTCCCGAACCGCTCGAGGCCGTGGGTGAGAGCGCTGCGACTCCAGCGCACAGCATCAGACCTGCCAGCCATTTCGGCTCCATGAATTCCTCCCCAGCTCGATGAAAGGCTCCATGCTAGCCCGCGCACAGGCCTGCGCGGATGACAGTCCGTCTGCATGCCACTCATCGTAGACCGCGGTCGGCGCTTGCCAAACGTTCCCGGGCCGGGCATCTTTCTTCAACAGTTCATGAATTCATGAACTGTTGAACATCCGAGGCAGCAGCATGGCCGACAGGCAACACCCGGTGGAGCATCCACGCAGCGTCGTCGAACGCGCTGCCGGCATGCTGAAGGCGGCCGGCGACGCGGAGCGGCTCGGCATCCTCGCACTCCTGCAGGGCGGCGCCCTGCAGGTGTCGGAGATCGCCGAGCGCACCGACGCCGGGCTCTCGACCACTTCCCAGCGCCTGCGCCTGCTGCTCGCCGAGGGACTCGTCGCCCGGGAGCGACAGGGCCGTGTCGTGTTCTACGCACTGGCCGACGAGCATGTACGCGACCTGATCGCCAGCGTGCTCGAGCACGCCGATCCCGAGCATCTGCACACCATCAACGGAGTCACGGAACCATGAGCTGCGAGAAGCACGCCGGTCACGCCCACACGCACGGCCCCGACTGCGGCCACACCGCCCTCCGGCACGAGGGCCACGTCGGCTACCTGCACGACGGTCATCTGCATTGCGCCCACGAGGATCACTACGACGAGCATCGCATCGACGTGAGCCAGACGAATCCGGACGGCTGTCGTCCGCACCAGTGCGGAGACCACGAGGCCGGCCACGTGCACGGCCCGGGCTGCGGCCACGAGGCCGTACCGCACGGCGACCACGTCGACTACCTCGTCAACGGCCACCTGCACCATCCGCACGGTGACCATTGCGACGATCACGGGCCCGTCGTCCTGGCCTGAGCCGCTGCATCCTGCCCACGCCGCGGCGCTTCCGCGTCCAGGTCGCGGCGTAGCAGGGTCGGAACCGGGCGGGCCTCGCGTGGGGCGCGGCGAGGGGTCGTGTATCGTCCGGCAATCGCATCCGGAGGGTCACGACCATGAGAACCGCAGCGCTGCTCGCGTTCCTGCTCACTGCCGTCCTGTCTGCCCGGGCGGAGATCCGGGGTGAGGAGATCGAGTACCAGGATGGATCCGGCACGGTCTTCCGGGGCTACCTCGCCTACGACGACGCCTCGGCCGAGCCGCGGCCCGGCGTGCTCGTCGTCCACGAGTGGTGGGGCCACAACGAGTATGTCCGTGATCGCGCAGAGCAGCTCGCGGCGATGGGCTACACGGCCCTGGCCGTCGACATGTACGGCGACGGCCAGCGTGCCGATCACCCCGACGACGCGGGGGCCTTCGCGGGCGCCGTCATGCAGCAGGCGGATCAGGGGCGCGCCCGCTTCCTCGCCGCGCGCGACGTGCTGACCGCGCACGCGACCGTCGACGCCTCGGACGTCGCGGCGATCGGCTACTGCTTCGGCGGTGGCGT
Source organism: Pseudomonadales bacterium (assembly GCA_036351675.1). Taxonomy (GTDB): domain Bacteria; phylum Pseudomonadota; class Gammaproteobacteria; order Pseudomonadales; family Azotimanducaceae; genus JAZBPO01. The sequence continues at coordinate 15,954 of JAZBPO010000357.1, read as the reverse complement.
CGTACTGACCATGGCGCGCGCCGGCGTCGCGCTCGACGGCGTCGCCAGCTTCCACGGCTCCCTGTCGAGCCCGGTCCGCGCCGAGCCCGGTGCCGTGAAGGCCCGGGTCCTCGTCCTGCACGGCGGGGCAGACACCTTCATTCCCCCGGATCAGATCGCCGAGTTCACGCGCGAAATGGCCACTGCCGGTGCCGCCTGGGAGTTCGTGTCCTATCCCGGCGTCCTGCACAGCTTCACGAATCGGGAGGCAGACGCCTTTGCCGCGCGCTTCGACATGCCCGTCGCCTACGACGCGCACGCCGATGCGGACTCATGGGCGCGCCTGGACGCGTTCCTCGAGGAGGTGTTCGCGGACTGAGCCCGGCGCGTGCCAATTCGCCGCGCGCTGCCGATGGAAGAAGACCACCTGTCTGACAGGATCGAGGGGGAGAGATGATCCGACACCACACCACCGCGGCGCTCGCCGCCTTGATGCTGTCGTGCCTGCTGGCACCCGGGTCGAATGCCGCCGAAGACGACGATCGAGCCTTCTTCGACGGCATCCAGGCCCGCAACGTCGGCCCCTTCCGCGGTGGTCGCGCCACGGTCGCCGAGGGCGTGCGCCAGGACCCGCACACCTACTACATGGGCACGACCGGCGGCGTCTGGAAGACGACCAATGCCGGGGCGAGCTGGACCGTGATCTCCGACGAGGACTTCGGCACCTCATCCGTCGGCGCGATCGCGGTGGCGCCCTCCGACCCCAATGTCGTGTTCGTCGGCATGGGCGAATCGCCCTTCCGCAACGTCGCGTCGTCCCAGGGTGACGGCGTCTACCGCTCGACCGACGCCGGCCGGAGCTGGACCCACGTCGGCCTCGAACACGTGCGCCAGATCGGCGAGATCCGCGTGCATCCGCATGATCCGGACGTCGTCTGGGTCGCCGCGCAGGGCAACGCCTACCTGCCCGGTGACGACGCCGGCATCTACAAGTCCACGGACGGCGGCGCGAGCTGGCGCCGCGTCCTCGAGCCGGAGAACGGCTCCACCGGCGCCGTCGACCTCAGCCTCGATGCGAGCAACCCGCGCATCCTCTTCGCCGCGCTCTGGGACAACGAACGCACGGCCTGGGACCTGCGCTCCGGTGGCGAAGGGAGCGGCATCTGGCGCTCCACGGACGGGGGCGAGCACTGGGAGCGCCTCGCGGACGGTCTGCCCGGGACCATGGGCAAGATCGGCGTCTCCGCGTCGCCCGCGCGCGCGGGCCTCGTCTGGGCCGTCGTGGAAGCCGAGGGCGACGAGGGCGGCCTCTATCGCTCGGACGACGGTGGCGAGCACTGGAAGCAGGTCAACGACGACCGCCTGCTCGTCGCCCGCTCCTGGTACTACATGCACGTGTTCGCCGATCCGGTCGACGCGGACACGGTCTACGTCCTGAACGCGCCGTTCCTGAAGTCCGTGGACGGCGGCAAGTCCTTCAGCCGCATCAGCGTGCCCCACGGCGATAACCACGACCTGTGGATCAACCCGGACGATCCGGAATGGATGGCGAACGCCAACGACGGGGGCGCCAACGTCTCCTTCGACGGCGGCGCGAGCTGGTCGCGCCAGGACAACCAGCCGACGGCGCAGTTCTACCGTGTCAACGCGGACGAGCAGTTCGAGTACCGCATCTACGGGGGCCAGCAGGACAACTCCACCGTCGCCATCCGCAGCCGCTCGCGCGACGGCCGCATCGGCCGCGACGACTGGGAGGTCCACGGGGGCTGCGAGAGCGCCCACGTCGCCTTCGATCCGGAGAACCCGCGTTTCACCTATGCGGGCTGCTATCTCGGCCTCATCGAGGAGTTCGACACCGTGACGCGCACGGTGCGCTCCGTGAAGGCCTACGAGGAGCAGGGCCTCGGCGTACCACCGCGCGAGCAGAAGCTGCGCTTCAACTGGAACGCGCCGATCATCGTCTCCCGGCACGACCCGTCGGTCATCTACCACGGCGCGAACGTGCTCCTCCGGTCCGACGACCGCGGCTTCAGCTGGACGGAGATCAGCCCCGATCTCACGCGCGACGAGGACGACAAGCAGGGCCGCGGCTCCGGGCCCTTCACCAACGAGAACATCGAGGTGTACAACACGATCTTCGCGCTCGAGGAGAGCCCCCACGATCCACGCACGATCTGGGTCGGCAGCGACGACGGCCTCGTGCATCTGACGCGCGACGGCGGCGAGAGCTGGACGGAGGTCACCCCACCGGACGCCGGCCGCGGCCTGATCAATTCGATCGACGTCTCCCCCCACGACGATGCCGTCGCCTACGTCGTCGCCATGAAGTACAAGGAAGGCGACAACCGGCCCTGGGTCTGGCGCACCGACGACTACGGGGAGAGCTGGAAGAGCATCGCCGCGGGCCTGCCGGAAGAGCACTTCGCGCGCGTCGTCCGGGAGGACGACGAGCGCCCGGGCCTGCTCTTCGCGGGCATGGAGCGCGGGCTCTGGCTGTCCTTCGACAGTGGGCGGAGCTGGCAGCCCTTCCAGACCAACCTCCCCATCGTGCCCGTGACGGACCTGATCGTGCGCCACGACGATCTCGTACTCTCGACACAGGGGCGCGCCTTCTGGGTCCTGGACGATCTCGCGCCGCTGCGACAGTTCAGGGCCGAGCAGCGGGACAGCGCAGCGCACCTCTATGCGCCCACCGACGCCTATCGCCTGACGCCCACGAAGGGCCGCACGGGCGGCGGTGAGAGCGCGGCCCCCAGCGCGCCCGACGGCGCTCTGCTCTACTACGCCCTCGGCGCAGCGCTCGACCTCGACGAGGACGGCCTCAGCCTCGAGATCGCCGACGCGGCGACGGGCGCGGTCCTGCGCACGCTCGAGACGGACGCCAGGAAGGGCATCCAGGGGGGCGGCAGCGGCGCGGGCTATGCGCTCCCGGCCGAGGCGGGCATCAACCGCGCCGTCTGGGACCTGCGCCACGATCCCCTGCCCTCACCGGGATACCCCTTCCTCTACGGCACTTCGGCCAGCAACGACGCAGTGCAGGGCCACCGTGTGGCACCCGGTGAATACCTCGTGCGTCTGCGGCACGGAGACGACGTCCTCGAGGCGCCCCTCACGGTGCTCGCGGATCCCGCGATCGAGGTCGACGCGGCGCGGACGGTCGAGCAGCAGGCCCTCCTCGGGGACATCAACGCCATGGTCTCCTCGCTGTACGAGCGCATCCAGACCCTGACCGCGATCCGCAGGCAGGCGGAGCTTCGCAAGGAGCTGGCCGAGGAGACGGGCGATGGGGAAACGGCCGAAGCCGCGGAGGCGCTGCTGAACGCGCTCTCGGACTGGCAATCCAGTGTCACGACGCCGGAGCGCAAGACCTTCCAGGACGTGCTCAACTTCCCACCGCGTGTGGACGCCTTCCTCGTCGACCTCTACCAGCAGGTCGACGATGCGGTGCTAGGCCTCACCGACGGTCAGCGCGCACGCTTCTCGGACCTCGAAACGCGCTGGACCGAAGAAGTGGATCGGGGCTGGGACGTACTCATGGACGAGCACGTCAGGCCCTTCGTGGAGCGCGGCGGCCCGGTGCTCTACGTACCGGACTGGACGGCCCCGGAGCCCTGAGCGGAAGGGAGCGCGCGACTTCGCTCCGGTCGCGCGAACCGCCGAAGGCCACCCTGGCGTCAGGATGGTGAGGGCCGACGCCCTCACCATTCGTCGCAGTTGCTCAGTTCTCGAGCAGACCGGCCACGTCGTCCGGGCCGAGCTGCATGGCCTCGACCATCTGCTGGAAGTACTCCGCCTCGCGCGCACCGGTGCGGTCGTCCGAGTGGATGACCTGTGCCAGCGCCTGGATGATCTCGACGCGTTCGCCGTGCTCCAGGTTCTTCGATGCGCTCGCGACGTAGCGCTTCAGCGGCGCCTTCTCGAACAGCTCCGAATTCGCCGCGACGCGTATCTCGGCATCCGTGAGTTCGCTGCCGGTCTTCTCGCGGATGGTCTCGCGCACCGTTTCGATCTCGACGCTGCTGATGTTGAGGTCCGCGGCGGTCGCCCGTGCGAGGACCATCAGCATGACCTCCTCGCGAAGCTTGGCGCGTTCCTCCTCGGTAGGCTCCGAGCCGCCGAAGATCTTCAGGACGCTGGCGAGATTCAGGATGCTCATGGCTGTCTCCGTGCGGCCCCGGCCGATTCCCCCCGGCGGCGCCGTTCCTTGTCGATTGAGTCTGCAGGCTGGGCGAGTCACGCACGGCAGGACGGAAGCCAAGCCGCGCCGAAGCTCGCCGAGGACCGTACCAGCATTCGATGACCGCGCAAGAGTAACCGCGAAGGCCCGCAGCTCGTCTTCGAAGACTGCGCCGCACAGGTCGCCGAGCATCTCGATGCGGCCATCGCGCTCGGAAAGCGCTCGGAGGACGGGCCCGCCACCCGGAGCTTCGCGCGACAGTCTATGCTCCCTCCCGGATACACACCTCGGGAGCACCCATGGCCGCAGCAGTTTCCCCGCCACCGGCCGGTCTGCCGGCCGACTACGCCAGCGCCAGGAAGGCGTTCCTTGCTGCATGCCGGGGGGCGGGCGCCTCCGTTCGCAGCATCGAGCACCCGCTGCAGGGCCCGGACGGCGAGATCTTCATGGACGTCGCCGCGCTGGGGCCGGCTGACGCCACCCGCGCGGTCTTCGTCGTGAGCGGAACGCACGGCGTCGAGGGCTACGCCGGCTCGCCACTGCAGACGCACTGGCTCGCGAATCATGCGGCGGAGCAGCCCGCGAACGTCCGCAGCGTCTGGCTGCACGCACACAATCCGTACGGCTTCGCGTGGACGCGCCGCGTGAACGAGGACAACGTCGATCTCAATCGCAACTACCTCGACTGGGACGACCCCTCCGCCCGGCCGGTGCCCAACACGGCCTACGACGAGCTGGCGTCGTTGATCGTTCCCGAGGACTGGAGCGAAGGGACGCAGCGTTCGAGCACCGAGGCGCTCCTCGCCTACGCGGCCGAGCACGGCATGGACGGCCTGCAGGCGGCCGTATCGCAGGGCCAGTACGCGCACCCGAAGGGCGTCTTCTATGGCGGCACGGGGCCGACCTGGTCCTACGAGCGCATGCGTGAGATCACGCAGCGGGAGCTCGCCGGGCTCGAGCGCGTCGCCGTGATCGATCTGCACACGGGCCTCGGCGACTGGGGCGAGGGGGAGATCATCTCGCACCACGCCATGGCGACGGACGCCTATCGCCGCGCGGCGCAGTGCTGGACGGGTGTGCGTTCCATGGTCGACGGCGGCAGCGTCTCGGCGCGCCTCTACGGGGACTGGCTCGAACGCTTCGACCACTGGATGGCCGGGACGGAGGTGACGTCGGGGGCACTGGAGTACGGCACCGTCGACCTGGTCAGCGTGCTGCAGTCGCTGCGCGCCGACGCCTGGCTTCACGGCTACGGCGATCCCCAAGGGGAGGCAGGCGAGGCCGTCCGCCGGCAGGTGCGGGCAGCCTTCGCCGACGATGATCCCGCGTGGGTCGCGAAGCTCTGGCCGCGTTTCACGGGAATGCTCGAGGGCAGCTTCGCTGCGCTCGCCGCCCGCTGAAGCGGCAGGCACCACGCCGCGGGTCCCGTCGAAGCGCCCACGCGGTCGTCGTCGACCCAGAGACGCTCGCTGCGCACGTGCATCACGGCACCCCGAGCACGCTGACGCCCTGCACCCCGAGCAGTCGGTTGATCTCGGGGATGCGGTCCTCGAAGAGCGCCTCGAGCGCCGCGATCTCGCCATCGATCTGGGAAGAGACCTCCGCGAGATAGGCGACGGCCTGGTCCGTCGGCGGGAAGTCGCCGGCCGACTCGTGCGTCGCGAGGTAGGCGAGACGGTTGTTCAGCTTGATGCCGAAGTTCAGCGGGTCCTGATAGGCCTCGTTGCGCGTCTCGTGGATGTTGTTCTCGATCACGGTCATCTCACGGCGGAGCAGCGCGATGGCCTCCCGGACGCTGCTCGGCGCGTCGTCGTCGAGCTTCCCTTCCAGATAGTCGAGATCCGCGCGCACCGTGCGCACGTCGATCACGGCCTGATGGGCCTCGGAAAGCTTGTCGCGCACGTCGATGAGGAAGTCGAACTGCGCCTGGAGCTCCGCGATCGAGCTCTCCACGCGGGGGTCCTTCAGGATCTCGAAGGGCTGCTCGACGCTGTCGCCGTTCAACGTGAGCCGCGCGCGATAGCTGCCGGGCACGGCGAGGGGCCCGCGCGTGTTCGAGGAATAGAGGATCAGACCCTCGAAGGACAGCGCGTCCGGATAGCGCATGTCCCAGACGAAGCGGTTGGCGCCCTCCGCGACATCGAGCTTCAGGCCATCCTCCTTGGCATCGCGCGCGAAGCGCTTGATGAGCGTGCCGTCGGCTTCGAGGATCTCGAGGCTCACTCGGTCGTCGTCGCCGATCTCGCGCAGGACGTCGAAGTAGAACAGCACGCCGGCCGGATGGTTCTCGCCCTGCAGCAGCGGATCGCGGCGGCCGCGGCCCTGGCGCATGCGATAGCTGGGTTTCGGCCGGAAGAGATGGAAGTCCGCGCCCGCGGCGAACTCGTCGAGCTGATGCAGCGGCGAGAGATCGTCGATGATCCAGAAGCTGCGCCCCTGCGTCGCCACGATCAGATTGCGGTCGCGCACCTGCAGATCGGTGATCGCCACCTCCGGCAGGTTCAGCTGGAAGGACCGCCAGCTCGTCCCGTCGTCAAAGGAGACGTACATGCCGTACTCGGTGCCGGCGTAGAGCAGCCCCTCGCGTTCCGGATCGGCCCGCAGCACGCGCGTGAAGTGCATGGGGTCGATGCCATCGGTGATCTCGGTCCAGGACCTGCCGTAGTCCGTCGTCCTGTACAGATACGGCGTGAAGTCTCCGCTCTTGTAGGTCGTCCCGGCCACGTAGGCGCCGGCCGGATTCGTGGGATGCACGTCGATCGAGTTCCACATGATCAGCTCCGGGGCGCCCGGCGGCGTGACGTCCTGCCAGGTCTCGCCGTCGTCACGGGTCAGGTGAAGCAGGCCGTCGTCCGAGCCGGTCCACAGCACGCCGGCCTCGTGCGGGCTCTCGTTCGCCGTGAGGATGTTCGCGTAGTACTCCACCCCGCTGTTGTCCTGGGTGATGGGGCCGCCCGAGGACACCATCGTCTCGGGGATGGCGCGGGTGAGATCGGGACTGATGGTCCGCCAGCGCTGGCCCTCGTTCGTGGAGACGTGCACGCGATGGGAGAAGGCGTAGAGCCGATCCGGATCGTGGTGCGAGAAGAAGGTCGGGAAGTTCCAGTTGAAGCGGTACTTCATGACCTCGACGCCGGACCCTGCGGGATTCAGCGGCCAGACGTTGACGGACCGGCGCTGACGGCTCTCGTGGTCGTAGCGATAGAGGTAGCCCTTGTAGTTGCCCCCGTAGACGACGTCGTGATCCTCGGGGTCGATGGCGTGGTAGGCGCTCTCGCCGCCGGCCGTGACCTCCCAGTCGCGCTCGGTGATCGCGGCGTTGTCGCTGCGATGGAGGATGCGGATGGAGGAGTTGTCCTGCTGCGCGCCGTAGATGCGATAGGGGAAATGGTCGTCCGTCGCGATGCGGTAGAACTGTGCCGTCGGCTGGTTGTGGTAGGTGGTCCAGCTGTCGCCCCCGTCCGTGGAGACCTGCGCGCCGCCGTCGTCGGCGATGATCATGCGCGTGTTGTCCTCCGGGTCGATCCAGAGATCGTGGTGGTCCCCGTGGGGCGCGCGGTGCAGCGTGAAGCTCCTGCCGCCGTCCTCCGAGACGGCATAGGAGACGTTCATCACGTACACGCGGTTCTCGTTCTGCGAGTCGGCGATGATGCGCGTGTAGTACCAGGCGCGGGAGCGCAGGGCGCGGTCGCTGTTGATCTTCCCCCAGCTCTCGCCGGCGTCGTCGGAGCGGAACACGCCGCCGTCCGGCGCCTCGATCAGGGCCCAGACCCGCTCCGGATTCACGGGCGAGACGGTGACCCCGATGATGCCGCGCGGTTCGGCGGGCATGCCGGGCAGGTCCGTGAGCTTCTCCCAGGTGTCTCCGGAGTCCGTGCTCTTCCAGAGATCTGAGCCGGGCCCGCCGCTCGAGAAACCGTGCGGCGTGCGGCGCACGTTCCATGTGCTGGCGTAGAGCACGCGCGGATTGCCCGGTTCGAGGACCAGATCCACGGCCCCCGCGTCCACGTTCGCGAACAGGACCCGCTCCCAGGACTCACCGCCGTCGGTACTCCTGTAGACCCCACGCGCCTCGCTCGACTGCCAGAGATCGCCCATGGCGGCGACGTAGACGATCTCGGGGTTCGTCGGATGGACGCGGATACGGCCGATGTGCCGCGTGTCCTCGAGGCCGACGAAGCGCCAGCTCTTGCCCGCGTCGGTGGACTTCCAGACGCCGAAGTTCGAGGACACGTTGCCGCGGACCGTCTTCTCCCCGAGGCCCGCGTAGATCACGTTCGGGTCGGACTCCGCGACGGCGACGGCACCGACGGAGCCGCCGAAGTAGCCGTCGGAGATGTTTCGCCACTTAGCGCCGCCGTCCACGGACTTCCAGACGCCGCCACCGGCGGAGCCGAAGTAGTAGGTGCTCCGGTCGCCGGGCACACCCGTGACCGTGGCGGAGCGACCGCCGCGATAGGGGCCGATCAGGCGGTATTCGAGGGCGTCGTAGAGCGCGGGGTCGTAGCTCGCGCCGCCAGGGGCCCCGGCTGCGAGGCCCGCCGCCGGGGACAGAAGGAGAGGCAGCAAGAGGGCGAGGGCGAGGCGTCGCGCTGTCGTCATGGAAGCTCCCTGGTTTCCTGCATCCGAGGACCGAACACGGACCTGCCGACCGGGTTCCCCGACGGCAGGCTCAGGGTACCGAGCATGCCTGACGAAGACGGGCTTGCGTGGCGATCGCCGCGAGGCTGCGGGCAGCACGCGGGACGTCGTCCACGGCGAGGATCTCGGCCCCGGCCCGGGCGTGAGCCGCATGATCCCAGTCCGAGCGCCGCTCACCGCGGAAGTCACCGTAGCTGGTCTCGACACCTCGCTCGGCCAGCGCGGCGTCCAGGGCCGGATCCCCGGCACCGAGCCCGAGCCAGGCGACCAGGCGATCCAGGCGCAGACCGGCATCGGACAGGGCATCGAGATCGTCCAGCGAGTCCACGCCGACGGACAGCATCAGTTCCGGGGCGAGCGCATGCAGTTCGAGCGCATCCTCGACGCTGTAGGTGATGACCAGCGCCTGCTCGGCGGCATCCGCGCTGCGGATCGCTTCGACGAGGCGCTCGGGCTCGACGCCCTTCACGTCCAGCTGGAGCACGGCGCGACCGCGCGCGAGTTCGAAGGCTTCGGCGAGGGTCGGGGGCGGCGCGTCGTGAATCGCACCATCGGCATCGACGAGGCGCAGCCGCCGAAGCGCAGCGAGGGTCTGCTCGAGCACCGGGCCCGAACCGGTGGTGGTGCGATCGAGCGTGCGGTCGTGCATCAGGATCAGCGCGCCGTCCGCAGTCCGGGCGACGTCGATCTCGAGGAACCGGGCGCCATCCTCGATGGACGCGGTCATCGCCGCGAGAGAGTTCTCCGGCCGGCCCGAGCGCGGTCCACCACGATGCGCCGACAACAGGGTCGCACCCTCGACGCGCGCGCAGTCGAGCAGCCTGGGTACCGGCATGAACGCACTGGACTCGGCGCGTTGTCGCGCAGCACAGGCCGGCAAAACGAGACAGCTCGCCAGCAGGCTGATGCCGAGATGGGTGCGCATTCGTTTCATGGAACAGGATTCCCGGTTCCCTTCACCGCCCCTGACGGGACGTGGAGCCCCGAAGGTACAGAAATCCCGTACGGCGGGCGCGGCGCCGAGGCCCTTCGCCCGCGGCCCCGCGTGCCGGCAGAACCTGCGATGCCGACGCCCGACGCCGCAGGCCGGATCAGCCGGCTTCGGCCATCTCCGCGTGCCAGGCCGGAAAGGGATCGGTGAAGGAGCGCCAATGGTCGGGCCCGAGCGCTTCCTCCGCGGGCGTGAGCAGACAGGCGTCGAGCGCCTTAGTCGCCGCCTCCACGTCCATGTCCTGGCCGATGAACACGATCTCCTGGCGACGATCGCCCCAGGGTTCGCCCCACTTGGCGAGGATGCGCTCGCGCCAGTCCGCTTCCTCGGGCCACTGCGACTCGTCCACGGCCGCCCAGAAACGCCCGGCGTAGCCGTGGTGCATGATGCCGCCGGCCTGGGACCAGCTGCCCGCGTCGTGAAAACGGGTGGCGAGCCAGAACCAGCCCTTCGAGCGCAGCAGGTTACCGTGGCGCCAGCCGGCGACGAGGAAGTCGTGGAGGCGCTGCGGGTGGAAGGGCCGGCGTGCGCGATAGACGAAGCTGCCGATGCCGTATTCCTCCGTCTCCGGAGTGTGCGTACCGCGCAGCTCGGCGAGCCAGCCCGGCGCCGTAGCGGCCTGCTCGAAGTCGAAGCGCCCCGTGTCGAGGATGGCATCGAGGGGGACGTCGCCCATCGAGGCGCGAACGATCCGGGCGCGCGGATTCAACCGGGCGAGCACCTGCTCGAGCGCCGCGAGCGCCGCCTCGTCGACGAGGTCGGTCTTGGTGATGACGAGCACGTCCGCGAACTCGACCTGCTCGATCAGCAGATCGGCCACCGTGCGTTCGTCTTCCGGGCCGAGCGCCGCCCCGATCTCGTCGAGACCCCGGGCCTCGCGATAGGCATCCATGAAGTTCACGGCGTCGACCAGTGAAACCATGGTGTCGAGGCGCGCGAGGTCCGAGAGGCTCGCGCCCTGCTCGTCACGGAAGGTGAATGTCTCGGCGACGGGCATGGGCTCGGAGATGCCCGTGGACTCGATCAGCAGGTAGTCGAAGCGCCCTTCCCGTGCGAGCCGCGCCACCTCCTCCAGCAGATCCTCGCGGAGCGTGCAGCAGATGCAGCCGTTGCTCATCTCCACGAGCTTCTCGTCCACGCGGTTGAGATCGACACCGGCCTCGACGAGTTCCGCGTCGACGTTGATCTCGCCCATGTCGTTGACGATCACGGCCACGCGCCGGCCCTCGCGGTTCGAGAGCACGTGATTGAGGAGCGTGGTCTTGCCGGCGCCGAGAAATCCGGAGAGAACGGTAACGGGAAGGCGGTCCATGGCTTGCCTCTACGGTGGTCGCATTTGTTATAACATCACACTCACGCCCCGCCGTGGCAAGCCGGCCGTGCGCGTCCCGGCGAAGCCCGTACACCCAGGAGATCGCGATGCGCGCCCTGCGAAGCAAGGATCTGCTCTCTCTCGCCGCGATCCTCGACGATGACGTCGAGGTGGTGGAAATCCTCGACGCGATGCCGGAAGCGGCCCGACCGTTCGCGGAGGATCTGTTGGCCCGTCGCCGGCTCCCGGCCCCCTATCAGGCCTGGTGCGCAGTCACGGAAGGCGCCGATGACGACTGCGTGACGCTGGAGGAAGCGCTGAGCGGCTTCTCGGACCTCGCGGCGCACCCGGCCTTCTCGGCCTGGCTGTGCGATCTGGTCGACGGCTTCGCCTGCCTCAACGACGCTTCCGCCGTCGGCATCCGCCTCTCCCACCTGCGTGGGCCCATGTGTCCACGCTTCCACGTCGACCACGTACCGAGCCGCATGATCGTTTCCCTCGCCGGCCCCGGCACCGAGTGGCTGCCAGCGGATGCGGTGCGCCGGGACAGCGACGGGCGCATCGCCCAGGATCCGGCGCCCGAGTCGGTGCAACGGCTGGCGCCTGGAAGCATCGGGCTGTTGAAGGGCGCGGGCTTCGACGACGGACGCGCGCCCGGTGTCGTCCATCGTTCGCCGCCGGGGAAGGAAGATCGGATCCTGCTGACGCTGGACGCTATCCTCTGAGGGATGACGACGCCCGGATCCCGACAGCAGCGTGAGCGCATTCCGGTCGCGGTGCTGACGGGGTTCCTCGGCAGCGGCAAGACCACGCTCCTGAGTCACCTCGCCCGCGCCGGTGAGCTCGGACGGACCCTCGTGCTCGTCAACGAGTTCGGCGAGGTCGGCCTGGATCATCAGCTGCTCGTGCCGATCGAGGACGATACGCTCGTCGCCATGGACAGCGGCTGCATCTGCTGCACCATCCGCCGCGATCTCGCCGAGACCCTCGCCCGTGCGCCGGGCCGCTACGCACGCGGCGGCGAACGCTGGTTCGACCGGGTGGTCATCGAGACCACGGGCATCGCCGATCCGGCGCCGATCCTGCAGACGCTGCTCTCCGAGCCCTCCGTGGTGCAGTGCTACACGCTCACTCGCGTGCTCGCGACCGTCGATGCGGTGAACGGCGAAAGCACGCTGCTGCGCCATGCGGAAGCCCACAAGCAGATCGCCGTGGCGGACCGGCTGCTGCTCACCAAGACCGATCTCGCGACCGAGGAGCAGGTGGCGTCGCTACGCGAACGACTCGAGGAACTGGCGCCGTCCGTTCCCGTCAGCCCGGTCACCGACGGCGCCATCGATCCCGCCTGGCTCTTCGCACGTGCGCCGTGGAGCCCGGAAGGCCATGGCGAGGACGTCGTCGGCTGGCTCGCCGCGGAGCATGCCGAAGCACATGGCCACAGCCACGACAGGAATCGGCACGGCCGCGTCCAGGCGAGCGCACTCGTGTTCGACGAACCGGTCGATCCGCGCGCCCTCGACGCCTGCCTGGAGGGCCTGCTGCTGTTCCGCGGCTCGGACCTGCTCCGGGTGAAGGGCATCGTGAACGTCGCGGGCATGGATCGACCCATGGTCATCCACGGTGTGCAGCACGTGTTCCACCCGCCCGAAGTCCTCGACCGCTGGCCCGACGCGGATCGGCGGACGCGCATCGTGATGATCACGCAGGATCTGGATCAGACACTGCTTGCAGAGTGCTTCGCCCGCTTCGGTCTCACTCCCAGCGTGACCGAAGCCTGAACGAGGCCGGCGCCACGCCGTAGTGTTATGTTGTTACAATCCTCCGGCGGCACGGGGGTCTGCCCGGTCGAAGACGCACCACTCGCAAGTCCGAACGGAGTCCGAGCCATGGTTCGCAGGAATCTTGCCGATGGCGCAGCGATCGGAATCTCGTTGCTGTGCCTCGTGCACTGCCTGGCGCTTCCCACCCTGATCGCGCTCGCACCCTGGCTCATTCCGGGCTTCCTGGTCGACGAGTCCTTCCATCTCGCGGCAGTACTCATCGCGCTCCCGGTCTCGGCGATCGCCCTTGCGAGCAGCCTCCGGGCGCGGCCCACGGTCGTGGTGCTCGCAGGCCTCGGTCTTGCGCTACTCTTGACCGGCGCGTTCGTCGAAGAGGAAACGCTCGAAGTGAGCATCACGGTCTGCGGCGCCCTGCTCGTGGCGTCCGCGCACATCCGCAACCTGCTCCTGCAGCGGGCGCCGGCATGAGGCCCGCGCCCCTTCGACAACCCCTTCCACGCGCGCTGGCGCTGTGCGCTCTGGCGCTGGGCGGAACCGATGCGGTCGCCGCCGGCGCCCACGTGCACGGCCAGGGAGCGCTCGACGTCGCAGTAGAGAACAGCGCCGTTGACCTGTTCCTGCGCGCCCCGCTGGGAGACGTGACCGGCGAAGAGGGCCGCGACATCGCCGCGCTCGAAACGCGCTACGGCGGCGCGGACATCTTCGACTTCGTCGGTGCCCGCTGCACCCTCGCCACCATGAGCGCGGAAGTGGCTGCGCTGAGCGACAGCGATGCGGCGGACGAGTTCTCGGATGTCGGTGATCACGACCAGGAAGCCGATCACGAGCACGACGACCACGAAGCGCACGAGGAACACGCCGATCACCACGACGAGCACGAGGGTGATCACGAAGGTCACGACGCCGAAGACCACAGCGGCCACTCCGACGCCCTGCTGTCATGGCGCTACGACTGCGACGGGAGCCCGACCCGGCTCGACGCCGCCGCGCTGTTCGAGCGTGTCGCGCTCGAGAAGATCCTGGTGCAGAGCATCGGGCCCGCCGGTGTCGTCAGCGCTACGTTGACGCCGGAGGAAACGACCCTCCCCCTGCGCTGAACGTCACCACTGCGCGACCTTCGCGGTCGCATCCTCCATGCGATAGGCCGCCGCGGCGAGGTCCGTGACGAGCGGCTCGATCCTCATGCGACCGGTCACGCGCTGCGGCTCCCACAGTTCCTCGTGCGGCACGCCGTCCTCGACGAACAGATGCACGATCTGATTCGCCGGCGGCGGGGGTACGTGGTAGCAGGCCCCGAAGTAGGGCACGAGCAGGAACTCGTGATAGCGCTCTGCGCGCTCGATCTCCAGCGGCACCAGCCAGCCCTCGAGGGCGACGCGCTTGTTCTGCAGCGTCTCGACGGTCGGCGCGTCGAAGCCCGACTGGGCCCCGGCCGGCGCCGAGGGGTCGTGGAAGAAGCTGCTCATGTCCGGAACGGACGGCTGCCAGCCTTCCGGGACGAGCGCGGACCAGTCCAGCAGCTCGACGGACTCACCGTCCGCGTCGCTGGCCGCCACGCTCGTGGCGGCGCCGACCGACAGCGCCGCCGTCAACAGCGCCGAAAAGAGCAAGCTTCCTCGAGCCATGGGCTACCTCCAGTGCGAGTCAGATTCGGATCGTGAGGCCGTCGGCCAGGGACCGCCTGTACGCCATGACGCCCGGCACGAGACTCACGAGCGACCCGCCGACGATGACCGCCCCCACCAGCTGCCATTCGCGCGGCGAAGGCAGACCCGCCTGAAAGCGGATTCCTGCGAAGGCTTCCAGCAGCGGCCCGGTACCGAGCACCAGGGCCTGCACCAGCAGCAGACCCAGCACGGCACCGATCACCGTGAGCAACAGCGACTCGGCGACGAGCAGCGCGAACACGTGCACCGGCCGGGCGCCGACGGAGCGCAGGATCGCCATCTCGCGCCTGCGCTCCGAGAGCGTGGCGAGCAACATCGTCATCATACCCGCGAGACCGACCAGCACCACGAAGGCCGACACCACCAGCAGGGCGTCCTCGGCGATGCCGACGAGGGAGAAGAACTGCTGCATGGCGACCGCGGGCAGGATCGCCGTGAGCGCCTCCTGCGGATAGACGTTCACGGCCTGCTGGATACGAAAGACCGCGGCGCGGGACTTCAGCCCGAGCAGGAAGGCGGTGACCGTCTCCGGCGTGAGGTCCGCCGCCCGCGCAGCATCGGCGCCGATCTCCCGCCCCGGCAGCTTCACGCCGGACTCCCAGCCGATGTGGATGGCTTCGATGGCCTCGAGCGAGACGTGCAGCGTCCGGTCGATCGGCGTTCCCGTGCGCTCGAGGATGCCCGAGACCCGGAACGGCAGCGTGTCGTGCTCGGCGGTCGACAGGGCCTGCGTGCCGTGGCTGAGCACGAGTTCCCTGCCGAGGCCGTAGCCGAGCTCCGCCGCCACCTCGGCACCGAGCACGACGTCGAAGAGATCGTCGAACCATGCGCCTTCCCGGAGCGCGAGCGCCCGGTCGCGGCCGTAGCGGTAGCGCTCGATGTAGGCATCGTTCGTGCCCAGCACCCGATAGCCGCGGTGCGAGTCACCGAGCGAGATGGGCACACTCCAGTCGACGAGCGGGTGCCCGCTTATGCGCCGGTAGGTCTCGTAGTCGACGTTCGCCGGCGCGTCGCCGATGCGGAACACGCTCGCGAGCAGGAGCTGCACCGGGTTCGAGCGCGCCCCGACGATGAGGTCGGTCCCGGAGACGGCCGCGTAGAAGCCGTCGCGCGCCTCCGTGCGGATCTTCTCCACGCCGATGAGCAGGGTCACGGCGAGGGTCAGGGAGACGATCGTGAGCAGCGCCGTACCGCGCCGGTTCCACACGCTGCGCGCCGCGAGGCCGGTGAGCCCGGTCATGCCGTCCCCTCCCCGGCGCGGTTCAGCTCCGCGAGGGTCGTGCGCCGGTCGAAGCGCGTGGCGAGCGCCGCGTCGTGGCTGACGAACAACAGCGCGGCCCCGAGACTCGCACATTCCCGACGCAGCAAGTCGACGAAATCCAGTCGCCGGTCGGTGTCCAGGGCGG
>JAZBPO010000356.1:0-12600 GCA_036351675.1 Pseudomonadales bacterium | reverse complement strand
GTGCACTTCGCCATGGGCGGCACCGGGTCCCTGGTGAAGGGTCTCGTCGGGCTCATCGAGGGCCAGGGCAGCACCGTGCGCTGTGGCGCGCGCGTCGTGCGCATCCTCACGGAGAACGGCCGCGCCGCGGGCGTGGAGCTGGAGGGCGGCGAGCGCATCGCGGCGGACATCGTGGTGTCGAACGCCGACTCGGCCGAGACCTACCGCACGTTGCTCGCCGATCACCCGCGCAAGCGCTGGACCGATGCGAAGATCGCACGCACGGCCTCGTCCATGAGCCTCTTCGTCTGGTACTTCGGCACGAACCGGCGCTACGAGGACGTGCCGCATCACATGATCCTGCTCGGGCCCCGCTACGAGGGGCTGCTGCGCGACATCTTCCGGGAGAAGTCCCTCGCGAAGGACTTCAGCCTCTATCTCCACCGGCCCACGGCGACCGATCCGTCCCTCGCGCCGGAGGGCTGCGACGCCTTCTACGTGCTGTCGCCCGTGCCGCATCTCGAGGCCGACGTCGACTGGAACGAGGCGGCGGAGCCCTATCGTCAGGCCATCGCCGACGAACTCTCGCGGACCGTGCTGCCTGGCCTCGACGCGCACCTGGTCACCTCGCGCGTGCTGCAGCCCCTCGACTTCCGCGACCGGTTGCTGTCCTACCGCGGCTCCGGTTTCGGTTTCGAACCGCTGCTGCTGCAGAGTGCCTGGTTCCGCCCGCACAACGTCAGCGAGGAGCTGCCCGGTCTCTATCTCGTCGGCGCGGGCACGCATCCCGGGGCAGGGCTGCCGGGGGTGATCTCCTCCGCCAAGGTCCTGGACAAGGTCGTGCCGCACGGCGATACGCTCGCGACCGCGGTGCCGCGTGGCTGAGACGTTCGACGCGGCACTGCCCGAACCTGCGCGCGGCGAGGATCTCGCCGCCTGTCGGGCATTGCTGCGCACCGGCTCTCGCTCCTTCTACTTCGCCTCCCATCTGCTGCCGCGCACCGCGGCCGAGCGGGCCTCCGCCCTCTACGCCTTCTGCCGTCAGGTGGACGACGTGGTCGACGACGAGGCGCGCGCACCGGAGGCCTTGCCGCGCCTGCGCGAGCGCCTCGCCGCCGTCTATCGCGGCGCGGCGCTCGACTCGCCCGTGGACCGGGCCTTCGCCGCCGTGGTCGCGGAGCAGCGCGTTCCCGAAGCACTGCCGAGAGCCCTCATCGAGGGCATGGAGTGGGACGCGGAAGACCGGCGCTACGAGACCCTGTCCGACGTGCTCGCCTACTCGGCGCGCGTCGCCGCCTCCGTGGGCGCCATGATGAGCGTCGTGATGGAGCGCCGAGCGCCGGGCACGCTCGCGCGCGCCTGCGATCTCGGCGTCGCCATGCAGCTCTCGAACATCGCGCGCGACGTCGGTGAGGACGCGCGCATGGGCCGGGTCTATCTGCCGCGTGAGTGGCTCGCGGAGGCGGGCATCGACGCCGAGGCCTGGCTCGCCCGGCCGGAGTTCACGCCGGCGCTCGGCGAGGTCGTGAAGCGCCTGCTGGATGCGGCCTGGCCGCTCTACGAGCGGGCGGCGGTCGGCATCGCCGAGCTGCCTGCGGGCTGTCGCCCCGGGATCCACATGGCGGCGCGGGTCTACGCGGAGATCGGCCGCGAGGTGCTGCGGCGTGGCGGTGATTCGGTGTCCTCGCGCGCGGTCGTCGGCGGCGGGCGCAAGGTCGCGCTCCTGCCCGGCGCCTGCCTGGCCGCCCTGCGCCGGCCGCCGGTGGACCGCTCACCAGCGCTCGAGGAAACGCGTTTCCTCGTCGATGCGGTCGCTGCCGCCGACGCGGAGTCCTGAGCCATGGGCATGGCCTTCGAACTTCTGCTTTCCCTGACGATCGTGGGCTTCGCCGTCCATCAGGTGGTCTCGACGCGGCGGCTGCTGCGCGAGCGCGAGGAACGGGAAGCGCGCGAAGAGGCCGACGACGGAGCCTGAGGACCCGGCTTCCTCAGCGCCGCCGCGGCATGCGGAAGGGCAGCAGGGTCTGCACCCAGCGGCTCGCGAAGCGATCGAGATCCAGGGACTCGTGCATCATGTGCACGTCCTCGCCGCCGATGCGCCCGGCGACCATGGAGCGGGCGTAGAAGGGGGTGTCCTCGGCCGTGTGCCTGACGCGTGCCGGTCCTTCCGAACGCACTTCGCGGCCCACGCGCCAGCCCGTCGTCTGCACCTTCTGCAGCGCCGGCAGTTCCGTCGTGCGGACCTCGCCGTTCTCGTCGTAGTGGAGGCCGAGGCGGAGCTGCGAGCCGTCGCGGCGGTCGGCGTCGTAGCTCATGATCGCGCCGCCCGCCACCGGTGAACGCGACCAGTGCCAGCGCTCGAAGCCGGCCTCGAGGGGCTCGCTGCCCCAGTTGCTGTCCAGATAGCCGCTGCCGCGCCAGTGCAGCTGCGGCCGTTCGAAGCGCACCTCTATGTCCGCGTTGGGCGCGATCGGTTGCCAGCAGTGGCGGCCCGCCGCATCCAGGTACCAGTGTTCACCGTGGCGCGCACGCGGGTGCAGGCGGATCTCGCCGACCAGACGCCGAGGGAAGGGCGAAGTGATCTCGTTGACGCGCACCACATAGCAGCCGTCCTCGAAGGCCACGCTGCTCGGACCGACGGTGAAGCGGTCCGAGGTGCGGGCCACGTGCCGCCGGCTGCGCTCGGTCATGGCCCAGCGATCGCGATCGGGGCCGTAGAGGGCGACGTTGATCGCGCAGTGCTGTTCCGGATCCGCCGGCCCGCGACGCCGGGCCCAGGCGTAGTAGGGCGAGAAGACACTGCCGACGAAGGCGATGACCGTGACGCCGGCGCTGCCGTCGTCGCTCAGCCCGTCGAGATACCACCAGATGTAGCCGTCGCGATCGACATGGACGTCGAAGTGAGGTCGGTCAGGGCCGCGGCCGCCGCGAGGCGTCCCGAGGTCGCCACCATCGGTACGCCCGCCCCCGGATGGGCGCTGCCCCCCGCCAGATAGAGATTCGCGATCTTCGTCCGCGCGCCCGGACGCTGGAACGACGCCATGAAGCCGTGGATCGCCCGCCCGTACAGCGCGCCCCCGGTCGCCGGGAAGGCCGCCTCGAAGTCCGCCGGCGTGGTCACGGTCCACTGCGTCGGCGTCAGCGCCAGGCCGCTCTTCCATAGTCGACACAGCATGTCCTCCCGAATGGCTTCGATGGTGGCTTCGTCATAGTGCCCACGGTCGCCGTCGGCGCGCGCGTTGACGAGCAGCAGCAGGCGCTCCGCGTCCAGGTCCGTGCCCGGGAGCAGGGCACCGTCGTCGGCGCGGTCCTGCGCGCAGATGTAGACGGTCGGATCCTCCGCCGGACGCCCGCGCGCGTCGATGGCCCCGAACTCGGCCTGATAGTCACGGCTGAACAGGACCGTGTGGTGCGCGAGCGGAAAGCCGCTCACGCGCGTGCCGCCGGTGAAGGTGACGGCGGACAGAGATCGCGGGGGCGGACGCTGGTGGCCCAGGGCGGCGCGCGCCTCGGTACCGAGCAGTCCTTCGAGCAGGGCGGCGGCATCGCCGTTGAAGACGACGAGATCCGCCTCGTGTCGCGTTCCGTCGTCCGTGACCGCAGCGACCACGCGACCCCGTGCCACCTCGAGGCGCGCGACCGGTGCCTCGTAGACGTGCCGCGCGCCGAGTTCCCGGCCGAGCCGTTCGATGGCGAGCGCGAGTTCGTACATCCCGCCCTTCACGCGCCAAACGCCGGCGCGCTCGGCGTGCGCGATGAGCATGAGCGTGGCCGGAGCCGCGAAGGGATTGGCGCCACAGTAGGTCGCGTAGCGACCGAAGAGCTGGCGCAGACGCGGATCGGCGAAGTAGTCGCCCAGGGCGCGCCAGAGCGTCTCGAAGGGGCGCGTGGCGATGAGGTCGGCGATGCGGGTGAGCCCGACGTCGAGCGTGAGGCGGACCGGGTCCGGACGCTGCGCGCGCATGAAGGGCGCGTCGAGGACGTCGAAGACCCGCTCCGTGTCGCGGGCGAAGCGGCGGTAGCCGTCCGCGTCGGCGGCGCCGCAGAGGCGGCCGATGGCATCGGCGCTGCGCTCCACGTCCTCGTAGAGATCGAGGACGCCGCCGTCCTGCCAGTGGTGGCGCGCGAGTACGTCGAGCCGTTCCAGATCGAGGGCGGCGTCGAGACTGCGGCCCGCGTCCTCGAAGAGCGCCTCGAAGACCCAGCGCATGGTGAAGACCGTGGGACCCGCGTCGATCGGTGCGCTGTCGGTGCCCTGGCGGCGCATGCGGCCGCCGGGCCCGGCGGCGCGCTCGAGCACGGTGACCTCGAGGCCGGCCCGGGCGAGATCGGCAGCGGCCGTGAGGCCCCCGATGCCGGCACCGACGACGATCGCCCGCGTGCTCCTCATGCAGTGCTCCCTGTGGCGGCGCCCGGCGTACGAGCGCGTTGACGTGGTGTCCATTCTACATGACACTCCGATCCGACAGGACAAGTTGACAGCGGCATCCGCCCGACGGTGCGGCGCCGCCCAGCAGACCGGGGGGAATCTGCATGGACGTCTCGCAGCGCATCGAAGGGGCCCTCGAACGCGCCCTCGCGCCCGATCCCGCCATGGCTTTGCGCAGCGGGCCGCCGCTGCTGGAGGAGGCGATCCGCTATGCGGTCTTTCCCGCGGGTCATCGCATCAGACCCCGTCTCTGTCTGTCCGTGGCCATGGCCTGCGGCGACTCGGAGCCGCGCATCGCGGATGCCGCCGCCGCCGCCATCGAGCTGCTGCACTGTGCCTCCCTGGTCCACGACGATCTGCCCTGCTTCGACGACGCCGATACACGGCGCGGCAAGCCTTCCGTGCATCGCGCCTACGGCGAGCCGCTGGCCCTGCTCGTCGGCGATGCGCTGATCATCCAGGCCTTTCAGGAGATCGGCCGCGTCGCGCACCTGCAGTGCGAGCGCACGGGTCCGCTGCTGCGCACCATCAGTGCTGCCGTCGGCACGCCCGGCGGCATCGTCGCCGGACAGGCCTGGGAATGCGAGGAGGCGCCCGATCTGCGCGCCTATCACTGCGCGAAGACCGGCGCCCTGTTCGCGGGGGCCGCGGTCGCCGGCGCCGTCGCGGCGGGCGTCGACGGTGCCTCCGACGACCTGCGCGGCTGGTATCGCCTCGGTGCTCGTCTCGGTGAGGCCTATCAGGTCGCGGACGACCTCATGGACGCGGGCGGCGACGCGGAAGCGATCGGCAAGCCGGTCGGTCAGGACGAGCAGCTCGACCGTCCGAGTGCCGTACGCGAGCTCGGCGTCGCCGGCGCGCACGAGCGGCTCGGCCGCCTGATCCGCGAGGCGCTCGACGCCATCCCGGCCTGTGCCCACCGCGATCACCTGTGCGCCGCCGTGCGCGAAGAGACCTCCCGGCTCGCCGGCGCGGCGCGGGAGAGCTGCGCTGCCTGAGGCCGCGATGGATCTGCCAGCCGAGCCGCCCGTGCCGGGCGGGGGGCTGCGGCGTGTCGTCGGCGCCGTCCTCGACGCGATCGACGATCTCTCACGCCGTCTGCTCACGCCGGAGCGCCTGCATCGCATATCCGGGCTGCGCATCGCACGCCCGATCGCGCGCCACAGCGCCCGTGCCGTCTTCGACGTGGTCGCCGGTTTCACGCACAGCCAGGTCCTCGTGGCCTGCACGCGGCTCGGACTCCTCGAGCGGCTGATCGGCGTTCCCGCCACGCCCGCGGAGCTCGCGCCCGGGACGGGTCTCGCTGGCGATCGCATGCGTCTGCTCTGCGATGCGGCGGTCGCCATCGGCGTGTTGCACCGGCGCAGCGACGGGCGCTACTCGACGACCATCGCCGGTCGCGCGATCCAGGGCGACCCCGGGATCCAGGCGATGATCGAGCACAACCAGCTCCTCTATCGCGACCTGGTGGATCCGTTGGCGCTGCTGCGGGGCGACGCGGACCGGTCGCGCGAACTCGCCCGATTCTGGCCCTACGACGGTGGCACCGAGCGGGATGCGCTCGAGGCCGGTGCGGCGCAGCGCTACTCGCAGCTCATGGCCGCCTCCCAGTCCTTCATCGCTCACGAAGTGCTCGCGGCGGTCGATTTCTCCGCGTTCCGGCGCCTGCTCGACGTCGGTGGCGGCACGGGCGCCTTCGTCGAGGCCGTCGGCCGCGTCCATCCGAACCTGGAGCTCGGTCTCGCCGATCTGCCGCCGGTGGCGGAGGCTGCGCAGGCCCGGCTCGCGGGCACGAGCCTCGCCGGGCGCGTCCGCTGCAGTGGCGTCGACTTCTTCGCCCAGCCGCTGCCGACCGACGCCGATGTCGTGACGCTGGTGCGCATCCTCCACGATCACGACGACGCGGACGCGCTCGCGCTGCTGCGCGCCGTGCGGCGGGCGCTGCCCGAGGACGGCCGACTGGTGATCGCCGAGCCCATGCGCGGCGAGCCGTCGGCGGAGCGCATCGGCGACGTCTACTTCCCGCTCTACTTCCTCGCCATGGGCCGCGGACGGTCCCGGAATCGCGACGAGCTCATGGCGCTGTGCCGCGAAGCGGGCTTCACGACCTTTTCCCATCCCTCCACGCACGTGCCGCTGCAGACGAGCGTGATCGTGGCGCGAGGGGGGGCCGCGGACCCCCTCGGCGGGGCGGTGTCAGGCACAGTTGACGAACGGTCAGTCGGAATTGGTTGACACCATGAACTGTCAGGTTAGAGTGACACTCATGACGCGCACATACCGTGCGCACAGCGAGCGCGAGGGCTAACCATGGGGGCATCGCTCGACACGCAGGCCGTGGTCCTGTCAGCACCGGAGAAGCTCGGTCTGGAGCATCTCCTGCTCGATCCGCCGACCGGAGAGGACCTGGTCGTGGAGATCGAGTGGAGCGGTATCAGTACCGGTACGGAGCGCCTGCTCTATACCGGCGCCATGCCTCCCTTCCCGGGCATGGGCTATCCGCTCGTCCCGGGGTACGAATCGGTCGGCCGCGTCGTGTCGACGCCGGAGCGCTCGGACTACCACCCCGGCGATCGCGTCTTCGTCCCCGGCGCCGCCTGCTACGGCGAGGTGCGGGGGCTGTTCGGTGGGTCGGCGTCCCGCGTCGTCGTGCCGGAGCGCCGCGTCGCGCCGCTCGGTGATCGCCTCGGGCGCGAGGGGGTGCTCATGGCGCTCGCCGCGACCGCCTATCACGCGCTGGTGCCGGCGGCCGATCCGCAGGCGCGCCTGCCGGAGCTCATCGTCGGCCACGGCGTGCTCGGCCGACTCCTCGCGCGCATGTGCGTCGCGCTCGGCGGGCGGCCGCCGGTGGTCTGGGAGAAGAACGCCGAGCGTGCCGAGGGCGCGCGCGGCTACGAGGTCGTCTCCCCGGACGACGACGATCGTCGCGACTACCGGGTGATCTGCGACGTCAGCGGCGACCCGACGCTCATCGACACGCTGGTCGGGCGCCTCGCGCGCCGGGGAGAGATCGTCCTCGCCGGCTTCTACAGCGCACCGATCTCCTTCGCTTTCCCGCCGGCCTTCATGAAGGAGGCGCGCCTGCGCATCGCCTCCGAATGGGAGCCGAACGATCTTTCCGCGGTCATGGGGCTGGTGGATATGGGCCGGCTGCCGCTCGATGGCCTCATCACCCACGAGGCGCGCGCCACGGCCGCGCCCGGAGCCTATCGGACGGCCTTCGAGGATCCGAAGTGCCTGAAGATGATCCTGGACTGGAGCTGCGCATGAATACTGTCGTCAGGCCCGAAGTGCACCAGCACATCCCCGTCAGCGAGGCGATCTCCGACGAGCAGACGCAGGGGACTCAGGTCATAGCCATCTACGGCAAGGGTGGGATCGGCAAGAGCTTCACGCTCGCGAACCTCAGCTACATGATGGCGCAGCAGGGCAAGCGTGTGCTGCTGATCGGCTGCGATCCGAAGTCCGATACGACCTCGCTGCTCTTCGGTGGCAAGGCCTGCCCGACGATCATCGAGACCTCCTCGAAGAAGAAGGATGCCGGCGAGGACGTCACCGTCTCCGATGTCTGCTTCAAGCGCGACGGGGTCTTCGCCATGGAGCTCGGCGGCCCGGAAGTGGGCCGCGGCTGTGGCGGACGCGGCATCATTCACGGCTTCGAACTGCTCGAGAAGCTCGGCTTCCACGAGTGGGGCTTCGACTACGTGCTCCTGGATTTTCTCGGTGACGTGGTCTGCGGCGGATTCGGTCTGCCCATCGCCCGTGACATGTGCCAGAAGGTCATCGTCGTCGGGTCCAACGATCTGCAGTCGCTGTACGTCGCGAACAACGTCTGCTCGGCCGTCCAGTACTTCCGCAAGCTCGGCGGCAACGTCGGTGTCGCCGGCATGGTCACCAACAAGGACGACGGCACCGGCGAAGCAGCGCGCTTCGCGGAGGCCGTCGGCATTCCCGTGCTGTCCGCGATCCCCGCGCACGAGGACATCCGCCGCAAGAGTGCCAACTACCAGATCATCGGCTATCCCGGAAGCGAGTGGGGGCCCCTGTTCGAGACGCTCGCGTCCGGGGTAGCCGATGCGCCACCAGTGTTGCCTACGCCTCTCGACCAGGACGGTCTCCTCGGTCTGTTCTCGCCGGAGGAGACGGGTGGCAACTTCGAGCTGCAGCCCGCGTCCCTCGAGGACATGTGCGGCGGCACGATCGTCGAGAAGTCCTCCCTCGAGGTGATCTACGACGATGTCTGAGGTGATGGACAAGCCCGATCTGATCGCGCGCGAGGCCGCGGCGCTTCCCGACGGTGAGGTGGATCCGCGCGTCCTCGAAGGTGGCTGCAGCTCCGGCGACGAGCTCGCGAAGGCGGCGGCGGAAGCCGGCCAGTCCGAGCTCCTGGAGCGCTACGCCCAGGACTATCCGAAGGGTCCGCACGACCAGCCGCAGAGCATGTGTCCGGCCTTCGGCTCGCTCCGCGTCGGCCTGCGCATGCGGCGCACGGCGACGATCCTGTCCGGGTCGGCCTGCTGCGTGTACGGCCTCACCTTCACCTCGCACTTCTACGGCGGCCGCCGCTCCGTGGGCTACGTGCCCTTCAATTCGGAGACGCTGGTCACCGGCAAGCTGTTCGAGGACATCCGGGACGCCGTCTACGACATGGCGAAGCCCGAGGACTACGACGCGATCGTGGTCACGAACCTCTGCGTACCGACGGCTTCCGGCGTGCCGCTGCGGCTGCTCCCCGACGAGATCAACGGGGTGCGCATCATCGGCATCGACGTACCGGGCTTCGGTGTGCCGACGCACGCCGAGGCGAAGGACGTGCTCGCCGGCGCCATGCTCGCCTACGCACGGAAGGAAGCGGAGCAGGGCCCGGTGCTGGCGCCTCGCGACGGGGTCAAGGACAAGCCGACCGTGACGCTCGTGGGCGAGATGTTTCCGGTCGATCCGGTGGGCATCGGCATGATGCTCGAGCCGCTCGGCCTCGCCGCGGGTCCGGTGGTGCCGACGCGCGAGTGGCGTGAGCTCTACAGCGCCCTCGACTGCGCCACGGTCGCCGCGATCCATCCCTTCTACACGGCGTCCTTCCGCGAGTTCGAGGCGGCGGGGCGCAGCATCGTCGGTTCGGCCCCGGTCGGCGTCGACGGCACGGCGGCCTGGCTCGAGAACATCGGCGCTGCCTGCAACGTGCCCACGGACCGCATCGAGGCCGCGAAGCAGGCTTTCCTGCCGGCGATCCAGGGTGCGCTCGCGGGTTCGCCCATCGACGGACGCATCACCCTTTCGGGCTACGAGGGCTCCGAACTGCTCGTTGCACGCCTGCTCATCGAGTCCGGTGCCGACGTCCGCTACGTCGGCACGGCCTGCCCGAAGACGGCGCATTCCGCCCTCGACCGCGAGTGGCTCGAGGCGAAGGGCGTGCACGTGCAGTACCGCGCCTCCCTCGAGCAGGACATCGCGGCCATGGAGGAGTTCGAGCCCGATCTCGCCATCGGCACCACGCCGGTCGTGCAGCACGCGAAGGAGCACGCCGTGCCCTCGCTGTACTTCACGAACCTGATCTCCGCGCGGCCCCTCATGGGTCCCGCCGGCGCCGGCTCCCTCGCCCAGGTCGTGAACGCGGCCATGGGCAACCGGAGCCGCATGGACACCATGCGCGAGTTCTTCGAGGGCGTGGGCGAGGGCGCGACGGCCGGGGTCTGGGAGCACAAGCCGGAGCCCCGCGCGAAGAAGAAGAAGGCCGCGGCCAAGGCCACGGGCCCGGTCGCCGATTCCGTCGTGCAGGACGATCCCGACGAAGCGGCCCGCAAACTCGCGAAGGAGGCGCTCGACTGATGCTGGTACTCGATCACGATCGCGCCGGTGGTTACTGGGGTTCGGTGTATGTGTTCACGGCGGTGAAAGGTCTGCAGGTGATCATCGACGGCCCCGTGGGCTGCGAGAATCTGCCGGTGACCTCCGTCCTGCACTACACGGACGGTCTGCCCCCGCACGAACTGCCCATCGTCGTCACCGGTCTCGCCGAGGAGGAGCTCGGCAAGGAAGGTACCGAGGGCGCCATGAAGCGCGCCCACGAGACCCTCGATCCGGACCAGCCCGCCGTGGTGGTGACCGGTTCCATCGCCGAGATGATCGGCGGCGGCGTCACCCCGGAGGGCACGGGCATCCGCCGCTTCCTGCCGCGGACCATCGACGAGGATCAGTGGCAGAGCGCGGACCGGGCCATGAACTGGCTCTGGACCGAATACGGCAAGAAGAAGGGCAAGGCGCCGAAGCCGCGGAAGCGCAAGGAAGGCGACAAGCCGCGCGTCAACATCATCGGGCCGATCTACGGCACCTTCAACACGCCTTCCGATCTCGCCGAGATCCGTCGTCTCATCGAGGGAATCGGCGCCGAGATCAACATGGTGTTCCCGCTCGGCAGTCATCTCGACGACACGCCGCGCCTCGTGGACGCGGACGTCAACGTCTGCATGTACCGGGAGTTCGGACGGATCCTCTGCGAGGACCTCGACCGGCCCTATCTGCAGGCGCCGATCGGTCTCCACAGCACGACCGCGTTCCTGCGCAAGCTCGGTGAGATGACCGGCCTCGACCCGGAGCCCTTCATCGAGCGCGAGAAGCACACGACGATCAAGCCGCTCTGGGATCTCTGGCGCTCCGTGACGCAGGACTTCTTCGCCACGGCCTCCTTCGGGATCGTCGCGAACGAGACCTACGCGCGCGGAATCCGCAAGTTCCTCGAGGAGGACATGGGCCTGCCCTGCAGCTTCTCCTTCGGTCGGAGTGCGGGGGTCAAGCCCGACAATGCGACCGTGCGTGCCGCGATCCACGAGAAGCCGCCTCTGATCCTCTTCGGCAGCTTCAACGAGCGCATGTACGCGGCCGAGGCGGGTGCTCGCTGCACCTACATTCCCGCGTCCTTCCCCGGTGCCATCGTCCGGCGCCACACGGGCACGCCTTTCATGGGCTATGCCGGTGCGACCTACCTGGTGCAGGAGGTCTGCAACGCGCTCTTCGATTCACTGTTCCACATCCTGCCGCTCGCGAAGGACCTCGACGCGGTCGACGCGACGCCGGCCCGTGCCCATCGCGAGCTGCCCTGGAACGAGGGGGCGCGGGCCCGTCTCGAGGCGCACCTCGCCGAGGTGCCGGTGCTCGTGCGCATCTCGGCAGCGAAGCAGTTGCGTGACGAGGCGGAAGCGCGGGCGCGTCGCGCCGGGGCCGAGGAGGTCGCGTCCGAGCACCTCGACGGTCTCGTCAGCGCACCGCGGGACGTGGAGAACACGGAGCAGGTCGACGCATGAACGCGTCCGCTCCCTTCGAGCAATCCGGTAGTGGACTCCCGAGTCCCTTGCCGGCATTCCCCGCTGCGGAGTTCTCGCAGCCGGGATTTTGCAGGTGGTGCGACCAGTCGGTCGCCGAAACGGGCACTGCGTGTTGCGAGCGCGTGCGTGGCCGGCGATCTCCGTCGGTCGTTCTGAAATACGCAACCTCTGGAGGTGTTACATGTCCGACGAAGCAAGTATGTCCGGACTTTCATCCAAGGAGGCTCAGGAGTTCCACAGCCTGTACATGATGGGCTTCATCGGCTTCACGCTGGTGGCGATCGTTGCCCATTTCCTCGTATGGACGTGGAGACCCTGGCTTCCGGGTGAAGACGGGTACGGAGCGCTGCAAGGCGTCAATTCACTCATCGAGACTCTCGCGCCCCTCGTGGCGTGACGGTCCCAGGAGGAACTGAACCATGTGGCGAATCTGGTTGATGTTCGATCCGACTCGGATCCTCGTGGCCAACACGGTGTTCCTGTTCACGCTGGCGATAATTATCCACTTCATTCTCCTCAGCACTGACAGGTTCAACTGGCTCGACGGACCGAGCATGTCGAGTGTGACGCCCGCCGCTCAGGTGGTGCCGTTGCGCGACGGCGAGACGCCCCAGGTGGCGTGATCTGGCCGGCACTTTGCGGCAACGGTCGTCCCGCCGTCCGGAGCTCCGGCTCCGCGGCGGACGGGACGACCGGGTTACACAGCAGACTCCGGGGCTGATTAGAGGGTGACGACATGGCGCTGCTGAGCTTCGAAAGGAAATACCGCGTTCGAGGCGGAACCCTGATCGGGGGAGATCTGTTCGACTTCTGGGTAGGGCCGTTCTATGTCGGTTTCTTCGGAGTCACGACGATCTTCTTCACGGTGGTGGG
>JAZBPO010000355.1:0-21866 GCA_036351675.1 Pseudomonadales bacterium | reverse complement strand
GTGGTGCCGGGACGAACGGTCACCGAGTTCGTGCGGCCGGTCACGGAATCGCGCTCAAGTGCCTTGACCACTTTTGTGCGCTGCGGCATGCTACCGGAAGTTACAGAGCAGCAGCGCCATCCCGGCGCGGACGATACGCAGGCGCTGCGGCTCACGCCGATTACGCAAGACCCCGACGACGACTCCCCTCCCCTCCCCAATACCTTGTCGTCGGGGATTTTTTTCTTCCCCGGAGGCAGCCCGCAGGGGCGCCTCGTCCCAGCGGCGGTCCGTACGGACCGCCGTTTCGTCATCCCCACGTGATACCGCTCCGCACCACTTGGGTGCAGAGCGTGTCGCTGTTGCGTTGCAGCAGTGGGCGCGTCAGGCGTTGCGTCGCGCAGCGGCCCCCGGGAGCGGCAAGCGAGCGAAGAGCCGGCGAAGCGCACGCTGCAGGAAGCCGACCCAGGGCAGGAACAGCGTCCGCAGACGCTGTGGCAGCGCCAGCATGGCCGGCGTCGCCACCAGCGTCAGCAGCGTCGCGAAGGTCAGGCCCGAGACGATCGACTGCGCGAGCGGCACCCAGAAGGCCGCGGTCCGGCCGCCGTAGACGACTTCGCGTGCGAGGAAGTCGATGGAGAGGTGGTTGGCGATCGGCAGCAGACCGAACACGGTGGTGACCGTGGTCAGGAACACGGGTCGAAGGCGCTGAGCGCCCGTGCGCACGATCAGTTCGTGGATGTTGAGATCGGGCCTGTCGCGCTTCAGTCCGTTGTAGGTGTCGATGAGCACGATGTTGTTGTTCACCACGATCCCTGCCAGCGCAACGATGCCGACGCCGGTGAGGATCGCGCTGAACGGCGTCTGCGTGATCGCGAGGCCCAGCAGAACGCCGGCCGTCGACATGACGACGGCGAAGAGGATCAGCGTCGACTGATAGAAGCTGTTGAACTGGGTCACCAGCAGGATGAACATCAGCAGCAGCGAGAGGGCGAAGGCGACGCCGACGAACTCGAGCGCCGCCGCCTGCTCTTCATTGGCACCGCGGAACTTGATCGAGACGGCCGGATCGAACTGCTGGCCGTCCAGCCACTTCTGGATCTCCCGGACCTTGTCGTCGGCGAGCACGCCCGGGGCGACGTTGGCGCGGATGTATTCCACGGGCATGCCGTTCACGCGCTGGATCGTGTCCACGTTCGGCGTGGCGGAGCGCTTCACGAAGTTCGACAGCGGAACGGAACCGTCTCGCGAAGGCACGCGCAGCTCCTCCAGCATGGAAATGCCGCGATACTGCTCCGGGAAGCGGATGCGGATGTCCACTTCCTCCTCTGCGTCGTCGGGCCGGAATTCGGCCACCTTCAGGCCGTTCGTGACCATCTGCACGACGGTGCCGACCTGCGAGACGTCGGCGCCGTAGATCGCCGCCTGGGCGCGGTCCACGTCGAGCTTCCATTCGACTCCTGGCAGGGAGCGCGTGTCGGAGATGTCGCGCAGGCCCTCCAGCGTATCCATGTACTCGCGCACCTGCGTGACCACCGGCTCTATGCGCCAGGACTGCTTGGAGGCGAACTCCAGCTGTACGGGCTTGCCGACCGGGGGGCCGCCCTCGAACTCCCGGATCTCGACCTCCACTCCGGCGATGTCGGCCGTGCGCTGTCGGATCTGCTCGAGGATCTCGTTGCCCGAACGATCCCGGTCCTTCGCCTCGTGCATCTCCACGAAGATCGAGCCGATCCGGTCGAAGCGGGCGTCGCCGCCGCGCAGGCCGGAGCCGCCGGGCGGTGCCGTGCGGGTGTTCATGGCCTTGATGCCGGGGATGCCGAGGATCGTGTCCTCGACCTCGAGAACGAGCTCGCCGACCTCGTCCACGGACAGGTTGCCACGGGCGTTCACGCTCACCTGCGCGAACATGGCGTCCTGGTCGTTGAAGAAGATGAAGCCCTTGCCGAACTTCCCGTAGGCGACGAAGGAGCCGAAGAGCACGGCGATGGTCAGCAGCAGGACGCCGATGGGCCAGCGCGCCGCGACGTCCAGGAAGCGCGCGTAGAGGCCGGTGATGCCCGAGAGCGTGCGCGGATCGCCGTTCTCGAGCACCTTGAGCTGCGCGAGGTCCTTCTCGGACTGGGCGCCGACGCGGCCGATGATGCCGCCCACGGCGGGGCCGAAGATCAGCGCGTAGGCGAGGGAGCCGACGAGCACGCAGAACACGGTCACGGGCAGGTACATCATGAACTTGCCGGACACGCCGGGCCAGAAGATCAGCGGCAGGAAGGCGGCGAGGGTGGTCGCCGTCGAGGCCGTGACGGGCCAGAACATGCGCTTGGCGGCGAGCGCGAAGGCGTCGCGGCGGTCGACGCCCTCGGCCATCTTGCGGTCGGCGTACTCGGTCACCACGATGGCGCCG
Organism: Pseudomonadales bacterium; assembly: GCA_036351675.1. Taxonomy (GTDB): domain Bacteria; phylum Pseudomonadota; class Gammaproteobacteria; order Pseudomonadales; family Azotimanducaceae; genus JAZBPO01. The sequence continues at coordinate 19,483 of JAZBPO010000355.1, read as the reverse complement.
TCGATCAGCATGCCGAGGCCGAGCAACATGCCGAACATGACCATGAAATTGAACGTGTATCCGATGTAGTTCAGGAGGATCACGGAGAACAGGAAGGAGGTCGGGATCGCGAGCCCCACGAGGAAGCCGGAGCGGATGCCGAGGGCCGCGACGACCAGGGTCATGACGAGGGCCAGGGCGGTGATGATGTTGCCCACCAGCTCGTCGACCTGCTTCTGCGAGTCGGGGGCCTGATCCTGCGTGAAGAAGACGTTCACGCCTGCCGGGAAGTCCGCACGCATGCTCTCGACCACGGCGCGGGTCTGATCGACGGTGTCGATGAGATTCGCCTCGACGCGCTTGTTCACCTCGATGGAGATGGCCGGCACGCCGTTGACGCGCGCGAGGGAGGTGCGGTCCTTGAACGTGCGGCGGATGGTCGCGACTTCCGAGAGCGTGACGACGGTGTCGCCGTCGACCTTCACGGGAATCCCGAACAGGTCCTCCGCCGTCTCGATGACGCCCGGGACCTTCACGGAGAAGCGGCCCGAGGACGCATCGAGGGCGCCGGCGGGGATCAGCCGGTTGTTCGCCGCGACGGCCTGCAGGAGCTGGCCCGTGTCGATGTCGTAGGTCTCGAGGAGCGCCGGGTCGATGATCACCTCGAGCAGCTCCTCGCGCTGACCGCGGAGGTTCGCCTCGAGCACGTCGGGCAGGGCCTCGAGCTCGTCCTTCACGCGTACCGCGAGGTTGTAGAGCACGCGCTCGGGCACGTCGGCGCCGGAGAAGTTCACGGTGATGATGGCGAAGTCGCTGGTCGTGATCTCCGAGACGATCGGCTCCTCGGCCGTCGACGGGATCTCCGCCTTGCCGCGGTCCACGGCTTCGCGCACGTCGATGAGGGCGCCATCGGCGTCGAAGTCGGCCTCGAATTCGACGACCAGCGTCGCCGAGCCCTCGGCGGCGTAGGCGGTGAGCTCCTTGACGCCCTCGACGGCCCGCAGTTCCGTCTCCATGGGGGCGACGAGGAGGCGCTCGGAGTCCTCCGGGGAGATGCCTTCGTGGGGGATCGTGACGACGAAGACCGGGACCTGGATGTTGGGCTCCGACTCGACGGGGATGGTCCAGTAGGCGTACAGGCCCGCCGCCAGGATCAGGAACAGGATGGAAAGGGTGGTGCGGGTGCGGGTGACGGCCCAGTCGATCATCGCTTCCATCTTCGGACCTCCCTCAGAGTGCGGCGGTGGCCGCGATCACGCCGGCGTCACCGCGCGCAGAGCTGCTGCTGGCAGGTAGAGCGATGCTGGAAGGCTCCTCGGACGTGGATGCATCCTCTCCGCCTTCGGAGCGGGAGACGGCATTGCCGGCCTCGTAGACCGCCTCGACCTGCTGGCCGGGCGTCACGAGCTCCTGGCCGACCGTGATGATGCGGGCCGGATCGGGCAGACCCCGCACCCAGATCGCATCCGGCTCGTCCTTGACGATGCGGACATTGACGAACTGCACGCGATCGTCGGCGTCGAGGATGCGTACACCCAGTTCGCCGGCGTCGTCCAGGGCGATGATCGAGGAGGGGATGCGATGCGCCAGGAAGCGCTCGACGGGGATGCGGATTTCCGTGGTGATGCCGTCGCGCAGCGCGCCGTCGGCGTTCGGAACGGCCACCTCTACGCGGAAGGTCCGGGTCGTGGGCGCGGCCGTGTTGGCGACGAAGGCGACGGTGCCGGCCACGGTGTCACCGGTGACGAGTCTCCCGAAACCGGCCTCGCCGGGCACCAGGCGGCCCACTTCCCGCTCCGCCACCTGACCCACGAGCATCATGGGATCCGGATCGACGACCGTCGCGCATGCACCTCCGGCCTGGAGCAGGTCGCCCATCTCGACCGGCCGCTCCTCGACGACGCCGGCGAAGGGGGCGCGGACGTAGGTGCGCTCGAGATCGAGCTGCATCTGCGCGAGGTCGGCGCGGGCCGCCGCGAGGCGCGCCTCGGCGGCGGCGATGGCGGTTTCGCTCTGCAGGCCGCGTTCGCGCAGCTTGCGGGCGCCGTCGAATTCGATGCTGGCCTGGGCCACGGCCTGGCGCATCTCCTCGAGGCGCGCTTCCCGGGTATCCACGGCGATGCGACAGAGCAGGGCGCCCGCTTCGACGCGATCGCCCTTCTCGACGGGCAGCTCGACCACGCGGCCGCTCGTCTCCGCCCGCACGACCACGCTGCGATCGGCTTCCGTGCGGCCGCGCACCACGAGGTCCTCGGTCTGTTCCTCGGCGGCGACGAGACGGGCACGGACCCGCACGGGCGCATCCTGAGCCTCGGCCAGCATGGCATCGCGCGACTGGGCGAGAGAGGGAGCGGGCTGGCGGGCTTCCTCGTTCCCGAGCTGGCCGGAGAACAGCCAGGCGACGAAGAGTGCAGCCACGACGAAGGCGGCGATGTAGGTGCTCTTCACGGTCGGACCCCGAAAGGAAGGATGGACGACTGTCCAGGGTTTGTCGTTCCGGATGGTAACAGTTTGGTCCTACCAGATAAACTCGTGCCGCGGCGGAGGTCGCTCCGTTCGTCGCGCGCCCGGCCCCCGCCGCGGAGGCGTCAGGCGCTCGCGGCGGCGCGGGTGCCCAGACGTTCGACGAGCGCCTTCACGTTTCCGCAGTGCTCGGGGAGCGGCTGTCCGACCTGCGCGCCGAACTTCACGAAGGCGAACAGCAGGATGTCCGCCAGGGTCAGGCGGTCACCGCAGACGTACTCGCGTCCCGCGATGAGACCGTCGAGCCACTCGAGGCGATCGCGGGCGATGGCCTTGAGGCCGTCGGCCGCTTCCGGCAGGCAGCGCATGCGGTGCTCGAACATCGGCAGTCCCTCGCTGAAGCGGAAGCCGTTCGCGAGCGGTTCGCAGATGTTCAGATCGATGCGTCGCACCCACATGCGCGTCTCGGCGCGTTGTTCGGGCGTGGCGCCGACGAGCGCCGGCTCCGGCTGCAGCTCCTCGAGGTACTCGCAGATGGCGGTGATCTCCGACAGGAAGCTGCCGTCGTCCAGTTCGAGGCAGGGCGAACCGCCCGCCGGGTTCTTCGCGAGATAGTCCGCCTCGCGGTTGGCGCCGGCCATGATGTCCACCGTTTCCGTGGGCACGCTCATGCCCTTTTCCGCGATGAACATCCGCACCACGTGCGGATTCGGGCCTACCGAGTCGTACAGCTTCATCTTCTTCGTCTCCCTTCCCCGGGCCGGCGCCGCCGGCCCTTCCCGGGGCGGCCGGATCACCAGCTGCCCGTGTTCTCCATCGACGCCCAGGGTTCCCGGGGGGCGAGTGCTTCCCCCTGCTGCAGGAGTTCGACGGAGATGCCGTCGGGCGAGCGGACGAAGGCCATGCGGCCGTCTCGCGGCGGACGGTTGATGGTCACGCCGTGCTCCGCGAGGCGTTCGCAGGTGGCATAGATGTCCTCGACCCGGTAGGCGAGGTGGCCGAAGTTGCGCCCGCCCGCCAGCTCCTCCGGGTCCCAGTTGTAGGTGAGTTCGACCTGGGCATCCGCGTCGCCCGGTGCGGCGAGGAAGACGAGCGTGAAGCGGCCCTGGGGGACCTCGTGGCGACGGATCTCCTCGAGACCGAGCGCGTCGCAGTAGAAACGGAGGGAGGCGTCGATGTCCGTCACGCGGACCATCGTGTGTAGGTATTTCACGCGGCTTGCTCCTGCGGCAGATAATGTGGCGTGCGTCGCGCCGCGGCGCACGATAGCAGGGGCGCGAAGGAACGGGGAGAAGAGCCATGCGCACGGACTACGAGACGCTGCACTGCGAGGTCGCGGACCACGTCTGCACGCTCGTCATCGATCGCCCGGAGCGTCGCAACGCGCTCAACCGGACGGCCTATGCGGAGCTGGAGATCGCCTTTCGCGAAGTGCAGCGCGATCCGGAGGTGAGGGTGGTGATCCTGACCGGGCGCGATCCGGCCTTCTGCTCCGGCGAGGACGTGAAGGAAATGATGACGGGCGAACCGGCACCGGAGTCCATCAGTCGCCTGACGGCCGTCCGCCCTGCGCCGACCCCCGCGGCGGCGGCGGTCCTCGACTGCGATCGACCGATCATCGCCGCCGTCAACGGTGCCGCGGTGGGCTGGGGGATGGATCTGTCGCTGTTCGCCGACTTCCGGATCGCCTCCGAGCGCGCGAAATTCGGCGAACTGTTCGTCAAGCGCGGCCTCGTCGCGGATCTCGGGGGCATGCTCCGGCTGCCGCGCCTGATCGGGCCCGAGCGTGCCGCAGAACTGCTCTACACCGGTGACGTCATCGACGCGGAGACGGCTGTGCGCTATGGGCTCGTCAGTGACGTGGTCGCGCACGAGGTGCTGATGGTGCGGGCCGGAGAACTCGCCGAGCGCATCGCCGCCAATCCGCCGCTCGCCGTGCGCCATCTCAAGGAAGGGCTCCGGCGCTCCTACTGGCACGACTACCATGAACTCGGCAGCTGGATCTCGCAGACGCTCGGCGTACTGTTCCGCACGGAGGATCATCGAGAGGGTGTGGCGAGCTTCCTCGAGAAGCGTGCGCCGGTGTTCAAGGGGCGCTGAGGGCGGCGGAACGCCTGGGCCAGAAAAGAGAAAGCCCCGGGGGCATCAGGGGAAATGCCGCCGGGGCCAAGCAGGGTATTGCAGGTCCAATGAGTCCGTGTCCGCACGGGTGTCTACGTCCGGACGCAACGGCCTGGGCCGCCGCAGGGGATGCGAAGCACGCTCTCCGTTTCCCCATGCTCTGAAGGTACGCCCCGAATCTGCAGGAATTGTGGAGCCATGATGGACCGCGCCTGCGGAGCTTCCGCGCGCCGGTGTCACTGCCGTCGTTCGATCTCCGATCGCGCGTCGGCCAGGTCCTGGGTGGTCCGGCGGAGGCTCATGCTCAGGAGCCGCGAGATGCCCTTGTAGATCTCGGCGCCGAGCCGGGGGCTCTCCTCCAGGATCTGCTCGAAGTCCTCGCGCTTGAGCGCGAGCACGGAGGCGGCGTCGCGTGCGGTCACCGTGGCGCTGCAGGTCAGGCCGTCGATGATGGACATCTCGCCCACGGCACGGCCGGGGTCGATGGTCGCGATCACCACCGGATCGGCGCCCGGAGAACGTTTCCACACGTCGAGGCGGCCCGCGGTCAGGAAGCAGATGTAGCGGCCCGGCGCGCCCTCCCGGAACAGCATGTCACCCGGTTCGAAATCGAGAGCGATCAATCGCTGCGCGACGTCCCGGAGATCCGCCTCCGTGAGCGACTCGAACATGGGCGCAGCGCGCAGCAGGTTCATGTTGTCTTCGAGCACGGCGTACTCCGCCGGGGCTGATGGGAGGAGTCTAACGCTGGTCCGGTACGCAGGTGACGGGTTCGCCGTTCACGCGCACGTCGAGCGGCGCTTCGGCATCGGGGCTGCGTCGCACCTCGACGAGATGGTGATCCTCGAAGGGCAGTTCCACGTTAGTCCAGAGCCAGGCGGCGCCGCCCCCGGCGCCGCGTCGCTTGCGCTCGCAGCCGTCGAGCCACAGGGACAGGGACGCGTCCCGGTGCCCGCGTACCTCCAGGACATGCGGCCCGAGCGAGAAGCGCGCGAGGAGGCGATCGCCGGCGTTCATGCGGTCAGGTCGGGAAGGGCGACGACGCGTCGCTGGGACGCGGCGCCGCGGTTGTCTGGTCGGAGTGACTGGACTCGAACCAGCGACCCCCGCCTCCCGAAGACGGTGCTCTACCAGACTGAGCTACACTCCGAAGGGCGCGCATTCTAATCGCGTGTCGCCGGCTCGTGCCAGTCCCAGTTCAGTGATCGCGCGCGACGGCGAAAGCCGTCAGGGAAACGAGCGCGTCCCGGTGCGGACCGGCGGGCAGTTTCTCCACGCGGCAGCGGGCGGCATCGGCGCACGCGACGGCCCGCTCCCGGGTGTACTCGATCGCGCCGGCCGCCTCCACCGCATCGCGGACCTCGTCGAAGCGTGCGCCGTCGCGGGCCTCCACCGCGCTGCGGACCACCTTCACCTGGGCGGCCGAACCGGTTGCCAGCGTGTGGATCAGTGGCAGCGTCAGCTTTCCTTCCGCGAGATCGTCGCCGACGTTCTTGCCGAGGCGCTCCGTGTGGCCGGCGTAGTCGAGGGCATCGTCGACGAGCTGGAAGCAGAGGCCGAGTTCGCGGCCGTAGGCCGCGAGGTCGTCGACGCGCCCTGCGTCCGCACCCGCGAGGATCGCCACCGTGTGCGAAGCAGCCTCGAACAGCATGGCGGTCTTGCAGCGGATCACTTCCATGTAACGGGCTTCGTCGAGGTCGAGGCGGCCGATGTTGGCCAGCTGCATCACCTCTCCCTCGGCGATCACGTTCGTCGCCCGCGACAGCACCGCCATGATCTCCATGTCCGCGAGTTCCACCATCATCTGGAAGGCGCGCGAGTAGAGGAAGTCGCCGACGAGGACGCTCGGTGCATTGCCCCAGAGGTCGTTGGCGGTGCGGCGGCCTCGCCGCAGCACGGAGTGATCGACGACGTCGTCGTGCAGGAGCGTGGCCGTGTGCAGGAACTCGATGATGGCCGCGAGCTTCATGCGATCGTCGCCCCGCGCCCCGCAGGCGGTCGCCGCGAGCAGGACGACCAGGGGGCGCAGGCGCTTGCCGCCGGATTCGACGATGTAGGTGCCGATCTCCTCGACCATGTCGACGTCGGACGTCAGGCGCGAGGGGATCAGGGTGTTGAGTGCCGCGAACTCCTCGAGGACCGGATCGTAGAACGGAAGTTCGGGCGCCGGTCTGCGCTCGAGCTGCTTGGCAGGTGTAGCGTTCATCCGGAACTCCGAGATGAGTGCGGCATCGCCTCGCCCGTTCCGCAGGGCCACCGGCTGCCGGCCATCCCGGTATTGTCGGTACCGGGAGCTTTCCGTATGATTGCGCGCCTCTCGCGCGGGTGGATCACCCGGACGGGACGGGGTCGTCGCGACCGGCACCGCGCTCCAGTAGCGCCTCGCCGGCTCGGCAGTGGCTGTTTCGTCACAGTCTGCCGAAGCCCGATCACCCTCGGCCCGCCGTCCGGACGCCCCCCGCAATCAAGGATGCAACGCACTCCGGAGTCGTTATGTTCGCGGTAATCGAAAGCGGTGGCAAGCAGCACCGCGTGCAGGAAGGGGACGTTCTGCGGCTGGAGAAGCTGGACGCGGAGGCTGGCGCGTCGGTGACCTTCGACCGCGTCATGCTCGTCGGTGAAGGCGAGGACGTGACCGTCGGTACGCCTCTCGTCGAGGGCGGCAGTGTCACGGCCGAGGTGCTCGGGCACGGACGTCACGACAAGATCACCGTGATCAAGTTCAAGCGCCGCAAGGACTACGACAAGAAGCAGGGTCACCGGCAGCACTACACCGAGATCAAGGTCACCGGCATCAGTCGCTGATCGCAGGCACGGAGCAGGCAGATGGCACACAAGAAGGCAGGCGGCAGCACTCGCAACGGCCGCGATTCCGAAAGCAAGCGGCTCGGCGTGAAGCGCTTCGGAGGTCAGGCGGTCAATGCGGGCAGCATCATCGTCCGCCAGCGCGGCACGCGCTTCCACGCCGGTGACAATGTCGGCATGGGCCGTGATCACACGCTGTTCGCGCTCACCGACGGCGCCGTGAAGTTCGAGATCCGTGGTCCGCACAAGCGCCGCTACGTGAGCATCGTCGGCGCCGAGACGGAGACCGCCGCGGGCTGAGCGGGCCGTCCCGGACCGATCGACGATCAAGCCCCGCTCCGGCGGGGCTTTTTCGTTGCGCTGCGCTCCGGCACGATCCAGCCACGCACCGAGCGGGCGAGCGCCGTGAAATTCGTCGACGAGGCAAGTATCCGGGTCGAGGCCGGCAAGGGCGGGGATGGTTGCCTGTCCTTCCTGCGCGCCCGCAATCTTGCCAAGGGCGGGCCGGATGGCGGCGACGGCGGCGATGGCGGTGACGTCGTCCTGGTCGCCGAGGCGGCCCTGAACACCCTCGTCGACTTCCGCTATCAGCCGCGCTATCGCGCCGACAACGGCCAGCCCGGCGCAGGACGGGACATGACCGGCCGTCGTGGCGCGGATGCCCGGATCCGCGTGCCCGTCGGCACCACGGTGATCGACGAGGAGACGCTCGAGACGCTCGGCGATCTCACGACCCCGGGTCAGGAACTGCTCGTCGCCCAGGGCGGCCGACACGGCCTCGGCAATGCCCAGTTCAAGTCCTCCACCAACCGGGCGCCGCGCAGGACCACGCCGGGCCGGCCCGGCGAGAAGCGTCGGCTGCGTCTGCAGCTGCGCCTGATCGCGGACGTCGGCCTGCTCGGCATGCCCAATGCCGGCAAGTCCACGCTCATCAGCGCCGTGTCCGCCGCGCGCCCGAAGATCGCCGACTACCCCTTCACCACGCTCGTACCCAATCTCGGCGTGGTGCGGATCGCCGATGCGCGCAGTTTCGTCATCGCCGACGTGCCCGGGCTGATCGAGGGCGCGGCGGACGGCGCGGGCCTGGGTACGCGTTTCCTCAAGCACCTCGCGCGCACGCGCCTGCTGCTGCATCTCGTCGACGTCGCGCCGATCGACGGCTCGGATCCGGTCACGGCCCTGCGCGCCATCGAGGCCGAGCTCGTGGCCTACAGTCCGGCGCTCGCCGCGCGTCCACGCTGGCTCGTGCTCAACAAGTTCGACCTCGTTCCGGACGCCGAACGGGATGCGCTCGTCGAGCGCATGACCGGCGCGGTAGCCGAAGGCGTGCCCGTACACGCGGTGTCGGCCGCGACCGGCGAGGGTCTCCGCAGCCTCATGGAGGCCGTCTCCGACGCGCTCCTCGAGCTGGATCAGCAGCTCGAGGAAGACGGTGCCGCGGCCCGGGCGCAGCGCGCGCTCGCCGATGCGATCGACGGCGAGGTCACCGCGCACGCGCTCGCGCGCATCGCGCCCGCTGAGGCAGAGGCCGACGCGAACCGTGAAGACGACGACGAGGACGACGGCGTCGAGGTCCTCTATGTGCCCTGACACGCTCGCGGCGGCGGCCGGAGACGAGGCCCTGCGCATCGATGCGGCCCAGTGGGCGGCGGCGCGGGCATCGCTGAGCGGGCCGCGCAGGCGTGTGGTGAAGTTCGGCTCCGCCATCCTGACGCGCGATGGTGAGGGTCTGGACGCGCCGACGATCCAGCGCTTCGCCGCTGCGCTCGCCGCGCTGCCCGGCGAGCTGGTGGTGGTCTCCAGTGGCGCCGTCGCGGCGGGGCTGAACGTCCTGGGCCATCGCCAGCGCCCGGAAGCGCTCGCCGAACTGCAGGCCGCTGCGGCGGTCGGACAGATGGGGCTCATCCAGGCCTGGGAGCGAGCGTTCGCACGCCATGGCCGGCACACGGCATCCATCCTGCTGACGCACGAGGACGTGTCGGATCGCACGCGCTATCTGAATGCGCGCAACACGCTGCGCACGCTGCTCGGCTACGGCGTCGTGCCGATCATCAACGAGAACGACACGGTCGCCACGGACGAGATCCGGTTCGGTGACAACGACACGCTCGCGGCGCTGGTGAGCAATCTCGTCGAGGCGGATCTGCTCGCCCTGGTCACGGATATCGATGGCCTGCACGAGGCGGATCCACGCCAGGTGCCCGGCGCGCGGCGCGTCGCGGCCGCGCGCGCGAGCGACGAGGCCCTGGACGCCATGGTCGGTCCGCCGGCCGGCCGCCTCGGCCGCGGCGGCATGGCGACCAAGCTGCGCGCGGCGCGGCTCGCGGCGCGAGCGGGCGCCGGCACGCTGCTGATCGATGGGCGGGGTGATGCGATCGAGCAGCTGCAGGCGCCGGAGGGGGGGACGCTGCTCGTCCCGGATCGCGCGCGCCTGGTGGCGCGCAAGCGCTGGATCGCCGGACAGCTCCAGACGCGGGGCGAACTCGTGCTGGACGCGGGGGCCGTACGGGTACTCCGGGAGGCGGGACGCAGTCTGCTGCCCGTCGGCGTGCTGGCGGTGCGAGGACGCTTCGCGCGCGGCGAGGTCGTGACCTGTCGCGACGAGAGTGGTGCGGAGGTGGCGCGTGGCCTCGTCAACTACTCCTCGGACGAGGCAGCGCGGATCTGCGGCTGCGCGAGCAACGAACTCGCGCTCCGGCTCGGCTACGCGGCCGAACCGGAACTGGTGCATCGCGACAATCTGGTGCTGGCTTGAGCCCGGGTTCTTCTGGGGCGAGGCGCCCCGCAGCGCGCCTGGGGTCAGGCCCGGAGCGCGGCGACCCTGGCGTTGAGGCGGGACTTGTGCCGAGCGGCCTTGTTCTTGTGCATGATGCCCTTGTCGGCCATGCGATCGATGACGGGCACGGCTGCGAGGTACGCGGCCTGAGCGGCGTCGTAGTCGCCGGCGCCGATGGCGGCGTCGACCTTCTTGATCGCCGTGCGCACCATGGAGCGCTGGCTGGCATTGCGGCGGCGGGAAAACTCGGCCTGCCGAGCGCGTTTCTTAGCGGAAGCAATGTTCGCCACGTAAGACTCCGAATAGGGTCCGGGTGCGGAAAGGCGCGGTAATATGCCGACGCCCCCCGACACTGTCAACAAGCCGCCGCCGGCGCGCAGCCTCCTCGGCAGTGGTGCGGTCGTCGGTGGCATGACCATGCTCTCGCGCATCCTGGGCCTGGTCCGCGACGTGGTCATCGCCGTGCTCTTCGGCGCCCGGCCCGAGGCCGACGCCTTCTTCGTCGCGTTCCGCATTCCGAATCTGTTCCGCCGGCTGTTCGCCGAGGGCGCGTTCTCCCAGGGTTTCGTGCCCGTGCTGGCCGAGTACCGGGCCCGGCGCACGCTGCCGGAAGTGCGCACGCTCGTCGCGCACGTCTCCGGCCTTCTCGGCCTCGCTCTGCTGGCGGTCACGGTGCTCGGCGCGCTGGGTGCCGACTACGTGCTGGACCTGTTCGCACCGGGTTTCGGGGAAGGCGACGGGCGTGCGGAACTGGCGGCGCAGATGCTGCGCATCACCTTCCCCTATCTGCTCCTGATCTCCCTGACGGCGCTCTGCGGCGGCGTTCTGAACGCCTACGGGCGTTTCGCGGTTCCGGCGTTCACGCCGGTCTGGCTCAACGTCTGCCTGATCCTCGCGGCGCTCGGTCTCGCGCCGCGTCTGGACGAGCCGGTCATGGCCCTCGCCTGGGGCGTGCTGCTGGCGGGCATCGCGCAGCTCCTGTTCCAGTTCCCGACGCTCGCGCGCCTGCGCCTGCTGGCGCTGCCGCGGCCCTCGCTCCGCGACGACGGCGTACGCCGCGTCTGGCGCCTCATGCTGCCCGCCGCCTTCGGGGCCTCCGTCGGCCAGCTGAATCTCCTCATCGACACACTGCTCGCGTCCTTCCTGCAGGCCGGCAGCATCGCCTGGCTCTACTACGCCGACCGTCTCATGGAGCTGCCCCTCGGCATCTTCGCCATCGCGCTGTCGACGGTGCTGCTCCCGAGCCTGTCCCGGGAGCACGCGCTCGCGGACGGCGCGCGCTTCGGCCGCATGCTCGACGCGGGGCTGCGCCTGGGACTGCTGCTGACCGTGCCCGCGGCCACGGCGCTGGTGGTGCTGGCCGTTCCCCTCATCGCCACGCTCTTCGGTCACGGCGTCATGAGCGATGGCGACGTGCTGGCATCCGCACGCGCGCTGCAGGCCTATGCGCTCGGTCTGCTCGGCTTCACGGGCGTGAAGATCCTGGCCCCGGGGTTCTTCGCGCGGCAGGACACGCGCACGCCCGTGCGCATCGCCGTCGCTGCGATGTTCGTGAACCTGGTCCTGAACCTGCTGCTCATCGGCCCGCTCGCGCACGTCGGTCTGGCGCTCGCCACGTCCATCGCGGCCTGCGTCAATGCCGCGCTGCTCCTGCGCGGCCTCCGGCGCGACGGTGTGTTCGCCGCCGCCAGCGGCTGGCCCGGCTTCCTGGCGCGCCTCCTCGCGGCCTGCGTGTGCCTCGGTGCCGCCCTGACCTTCGCCGCTCCGCCGGCGGAAAGCTGGCTCGCACGGCCCTTGCCGCTCCGTATCGCCTGGCTGCTGGGGTTGGTGACCGGTGGCGTGCTGATCTACTTCGGCGTCCTCGCGGCGCTCGGCTACGGCCCGCGGCGTCTGATTTCGCTCACCAGCCTCGGAGCAGCCGAGGCCGCGGAGGACCGGGTATGATCCGGCGCCCGGTTCGCACATCGCGGACCACGGCCCGGATCTGCGGTTCCATGGAAGTCATACGCGGCATGTACAACCTGCGCGCGCGGCATCGGGGCTGCGTCGCGACGATCGGCAACTTCGACGGTGTGCATCGGGGTCATCGCGCTCTGCTCGAAGCACTGCATGCGCGCGCCGGGCAGCACGGGCTACCGACCGTCGTCATCACCTTCGAGCCGCAGCCGCGCGAGTACTTCCGCGGTCGGGCGGTGCCCGCGCGGTTGACGCGTCTGCGCGAGAAGCTCGTGCTCCTCGAACGCGCCGCTGTCGACCGGGTGCTGCTGCTGCCCTTCAATGATCGGCTGGCGGCGCTCGCCGCCGACGCCGTGGTGCGGGAACTGCTGGTGGAGCGTCTCGGCGTCCGCCACCTGCTCGTCGGTGACGATTTCCGCTTCGGACGGGGGCGTGAAGGTGACGTGCACCTGCTGCGCGCGGCGGGCGCCGAACACGGTTTCGAGGTCGGCCATCTCGACACGCAGCTGGCCGGAGACGAGCGCATCAGCTCGACGCGGATCCGCGATGCGCTCGCGGCGGGTGATCTCGCCCTCGCCGAGCACCTGCTCGGACACCGCTATTTCATCATGGGGCGCGTCGTCTACGGCCGCCAGCTCGGCCGGGAACTCGGCACGCCGACGGTCAACATCCCCCTGAAGCGCTACCGCGCCGCGCTCGAGGGGGTGTTCGCGGTCGAGGTGGAGGGCCTCGGGGGCGTTCGCCCCGGCATCGCCAACATCGGCGTCCGGCCCACGGTGGACGGTCGCGAACCGTTGCTCGAGGTCCATCTCCTCGACTGGAGCGGCGACGCCTACGGCGAACTGCTCACGGTGACCTTCCGCGAGCGCATCCGCGCCGAACAGCGGTTCGATTCGATCGACGCGCTGCGCGAACAGATCGCACGCGACGTGCGGCAGGCGCGGGCCTTCTTCGGCGCCGCCGCGGCGCAGGAGCCCGCGTGAGGCGGTTGCCCGGTCGTCTCGGTCTCGCCTTCGTCGGGCTCCTGATCGTCCTGCTCGATCAGGGCAGCAAGGCCTGGGTCGAGCAGGTGCTGCCGCTCGGGGCGCGCGTCGACGTGCTGCCGGTCTTCGCCTGGGTACACGTGCAGAACACCGGCGCGGCCTTCTCCATGTTCGCCGACGGCTCCGGTTGGCAGCGCTGGTTCTTCATCGTCCTGGCCATCGCCTTCGGTGCCTGGCTGCTGTGGGAGCTGGCGCGGCTCGGACGCGACGACCACTGGCAGGCCTGGGCCTACGCCGCGATCCTGGGCGGAGCCGGTGGCAATCTCGTCGATCGTGTGAACAGCGGCGCGGTGACGGACTTCCTGCTGTTCCACTGGTTCGACGCAGCCCATTTCCCGGCCTTCAACGTGGCCGACGTCGCCATTACCATCGGCGCCATGATCTGGATCGGGCTCGTCGCGCTGGAGATCAGCGGCCGCGGCCCGCTCGTGAAGGCCGGGGACGGTAGCCCGGCGAAGCCACGGAACCCCACATGACCGATCGAAGTCTGCCCGTCGGCCCCGGTACCCGGGTCACGCTACATTTCGCGCTCCTCAGTGAGCAGGGCGAGGAGATCGATTCCACCTTCCAGCGCAAGCCTGCGACCTTCGAGGTCGGTGACGGCAACCTGCTGCCCGGCTTCGAGGAGGCCATGTTCGGTCTCAGGGCCGGTGAGACGGCGTCGCTCGAGGTGCCCGCGGAGCGGGCCTTCGGGCAGCGCAATCCGGAGAACGTGCAGCGCATGCCCAGACACGTCTTCGCGCCGGACATGGCGCTCGAGGAGGGTCTCGTGGTGTCCTTCGCGGACGCAGCGAACGCCGAGCTGCCCGGCGTCGTGCAGGCATTCGACGAGGAGGAGGTGGTCGTGGACTTCAATCATCCGCTCGCCGGTCAGGCGCTGCGCTTCGACGTGAGCGTGATCCGCGTCGAGACGGTGGTGCTGCAGTGAGCGCCGGGCCCGCCGCCGGCGTGGAAATCCGGCTCGCCAATCCACGAGGCTTCTGCGCCGGCGTCGATCGGGCGATCGAGATCGTCGAACGCGCCCTCGAGGCCTTCGGTGCGCCGGTGTACGTGCGGCACGAGGTGGTCCACAACCGCACGGTGGTGGAGGACCTGCGGGACCGCGGCGCCGTGTTCGTCGAGGAGCTCGACGAGGTGCCCGACGACGCCATCGTGGTGTTCAGTGCGCATGGCGTCGCGCGCATCGTGCACGAGCATGCGCGTGAGCGGGAGTTGAGGGTCTTCGACGCCACGTGCCCGCTCGTGACCAAGGTGCACATGGAGGTGGTCAGGTTCGCCCGCGAGGGGCGCGAGTGCATCCTCATCGGCCATGCCGGCCATCCGGAGGTCGAGGGCACCATGGGGCAGTTCGACGGCCGCCACGGTGGCCGCATGTACCTCGTCGAGGACGAGGACGACGTCGCGCGCCTCCAGGTCGCGGACCCGGAGCGTCTGGCCTTCGTCACGCAGACCACCCTGTCCATGGACGACACGGCGCGGGTGATCGACGCGCTGCGGACTCGCTTCCCCGCGATCCAGGGGCCGCGCAAGGACGACATCTGCTACGCGACCCAGAACCGCCAGGACGCCGTGCGCAGCCTCGCGCAGGACTGCGGCGTCGTGCTCGTCGTCGGCTCCGTGAACTCCTCCAATTCCAATCGCCTGCGCGAACTCGCCGAGCGCGAGGGCGCGGCGGGCCATCTCATCGACGGCCCCGACGATCTGCGACCGGAGTGGTTCGAGGGCGTCACGCGCGTCGGGCTGACCGCGGGGGCGAGCGCGCCCGAGGCGCTCGTTCAGGGCGTGGTGCAGCGCCTCGTCGAGTGGGGTGCGCACGGCGCCGGCGAGGTCGAGGGCCGCGAGGAGAACGTGACCTTCTCCCTGCCCCGGGAACTGCGCGTCATCGCGCGAGGTTGATCGACTGCGTCACAGTGTGGGCACCGCTCTCTTGTGGTGCGGCGATCGGCGTAGCGATACTAGTCTGTCGAGGTCATCCGACGAGAGAAGGGGCGAGGCGATGCAGCGCAGGGTTCAGGCCGGGCCGCGTCAGCGCGGCATCACGCTCATCGAGCTGCTGATCGCGCTGGTGATCGTGGGCATCCTCACGGCCGTCGCCCTGCCGCTCTACACCCGCTATCAGGAGCGCAGCTATGCCGCGCAGGCCATGGCGGACCTCGGCGTCTGCGCCCAGGCGCTCGAGCGGCACTACACCACCGGCTTCACCTACGCGAATTCGACGGCGGCCGCGGTGCCGCCCGCGGCCGCACCGCTCGCCACGATCTGCCCCGCGGCCTCGCCACCGCGTGGCGACACGCTCTTCAACATCACCATCACCGCGGCGGACGCGACGACCTTCACGCTGCGGGCCACCCCGGTCGCGGCGGGTCGTGCCGACCCCGTGGGCATGCTCGAGATCGATGCCTCCGGCGTGCGTCGCTGGGACCGCAACGACGACAACGACTTCGACGACGCCGACGAGGACAACTGGGACATCTGAGGCAGGAACCCCCTGTTTCGTCAGGGGTTTGCGATCATTCCCGGCACCTGCGGCCACTCGTCCCGACACCACTCCCGCTCATCGGCCCCGCCTTTCCCCTTGCCCCCTCGGGTTCGAGACTGACGCTCCAGGTCAGTCCGCCCAGAGTGGCACATGCGGCAACAGCACGGTCTAACGCTCGTCGAGCTCCTCGTCACCCTGGCGGTCCTCGCGATCCTCGTCGGCGTCGCCTTTCCCGGTTTCCAGGGATTGCTCGAACGCAACAACCTCGCGACGACGTCCAACGCCCTCGTGCTGGCGATCAATCTCGCGCGCTCGGAAGCCGTGCGCACCAGCGGTGTGATGAATCTCGAAGCCGTCGATGCGTCCACGGCCACCAACGAATGGGGGCCGGGCTGGCGCGTCACGCCCCCCGGTGGCCCGGTGGTGCGCGTGTTCGAACCGATCCCCGGGGGCCTGACGCTGAACTCCGACGAGGCGAGCACCACCGTCCAGCTCGGTAGCCGCGGCGGATTGCTCGGCGTTCCCGACTACGAGTTCGAGCTCTGCACCGCCGCCCAGGGCGGCGTCCGCATCCGCATCGCCGCCACGGGCCGCGTCGCGACCACCGACCTCGCGCCGGGGGACTGCCCGTGAAGCGCACGGCATATCAGTCGCCCGCAGTGTTCCGCCACGGTCCTAGCGCAGGCTTCTCCCTCATCGAGATCCTCGTGGCGGTGCTCATCGTCTCCGTCGGCGTGCTCGGTGTCGCGGGGCTGCAGCTCGTCTCGCTGCAGAACAACACGAGTGCGATGTATCGCACGCAGGCGTTCCAGGCGGCCTACGAGATCATCGACCGGGCACGCGCGAATCCCGACCAGGACTACTCGATCGATCTCGATGACCCCATCCCCGGGGCGATCCCGGACTGCGAAGGCGGGAACTGCACCCCCGCGCAGATGCGGACCTACGACCTCGCGACCTGGCTCACGGCCCTCGACGGTCCCCCCGCGGGTCTGCCCGGCGGTGACGGCGAGGTCGTCGTCGCGGGCGACAGCATCACCGTGACCGTGCAGTGGCGCGACGATCGCGATCCGGCGGCGGCGCCGCTCGCAATCGACGTCACGACTTCGTTCTAGGAGACGACGGATGCCTCGCGGCACGACGATCATGGGCACACGCGGCGCAGCGGCACACCGGCAGCGGGGGCTCTCCCTCATCGAGCTGTTGGTGGCGCTCGCCCTCGGTGCGTTCATCACCATCGGCATCATCCAGATGTTCACGGCGAATCAGGAGACCTATCGCGTGAACATCGGCCAGGCGCGCATGCAGGAAGGCGCGCGCTTCGCCATGGAGTTCCTCACGGCGCCGATCCGCATGGCCGGGTTCATGGGCTGCTATTCCGAGCCTGTCGGCTTCTTCGAGAAGCTCAACGCGAACGCGAGCGCCGACTATCTCATCGACTTCGCCTCGCCCGTGGACGGCCACGAGGCGACGGCGCCCGGCGTCTGGTCGCCGGACCTCGCCGTGCTGCCCGCGGACATCCCCACCGCGAGCATCGTCTCCGGCACGGACGTGCTGACCATCCGCACCACCGATCCGCGCGGGACCCGGCTCTCGGCCGCGATGGCCAACCCCAACGCCGTCGTCTCGGTGCGGACCCTGCCGGACGGAGAGACGCCCCAGTACACCGCGCAGGACCTCTTCGTCATCAGCGACTGCGAGAAGGCCACCTTCTTCCAGCTCACCTCTGCGACCACCACCGCCACGACGATCAACATGGCGCACATCGCCGGCGGTGCGGCCGCGACGCCCGGCAACGCCATCGCGGACATCACCCCGGACAACGACGTCTACGGTCTCGACGCCACCGTGCACCGGGTCGAGACGCAGATCTTCTACATCGCCCCGGGGGCCGGCGGCGGGCCCTCGCTGTGGCGCAAGTCCGGCTATCTCGCTGCGCCGGTGGAACTGGTCGAGGGGATCGAGGACCTCCAGGTGCTCTACGGCATCGACACGGATGCCGACGGCGTACCGAACCGCTACCGAACCGTGCAGAACGTCGGCGACCTCGCCGACGTCCGGACGCTGCGCATCTCGATCACCGCCAACAGCGTCAATCCGGTGAACGACGTGGGCGACGGGCTCCTGCGTCGCACCTTCACGAACACCATCGCTCTCAGGAACAGGATCGGAGACTGACCATGCGGACCAGCCGCAGATTCGCGCCGGGCGCGCGTCCCGGACGCAGGCAGGAAGGGGTCGCGCTCTTCATCGCGCTCGTGGTGCTCCTGATCATCACGGTCCTCGGCATCTCGGGCCTCCAGACCACGACGCTCGAGGAGCGCATGGCCGCTTCCGCGCGCGACCGGGACATCGCCTTCCAGTCGGCGGAAGCGGCCCTCGCGGAGGGCGAGCTCTTCGTGCAGGCCCTCGGCGTCACGGACCTCGCCACCTTCGACCTCGACACGGACGGGCTCTACCGGCCGCGCGGCGGCAACGACGACGACTGGTGGGAGACCGTCGACTGGGTCGGCGACGCATCGCTGCCGACGGTCGCCGATGCCATCGCCGGCGTCGCGGCGCAGCCGAGATACATCGTCGAGTACAAGACCCGCATCCTCGCCGAGGACGACACGCTCAACATCTCCAACGTCGGCGCGTCCGTGGGCGCGCCCACCGACGTCTTCCGCATCACCTCCTTCGGTACGGGCGGATCGGCCCGCGCCAACGTGATGCTCCAGGCCAGCTATGGCGTGATCGTGAGTACCGGACCATGAGTACAGGCACGTATTTCGCGAACCGATCTTTCGCAGGCGGGGGCGTGAGTACGCACGCTCGAGTGCGCCGAGCGCTGTGGGTGGCTGGCCTCCTGCTCGCTGTCAGTGCAGTGCGCGCCGACGAAACGGTGTCCGACGGCACCGCCTCTGTCAGCGCCATCGACGATCTGGTCGTCATGAACCAGAACGCGACGTCCACGCTCAACGTCCTCGACAACGACTCGACGACTTTTTCGGGCGGGGCCATCGCGGCCTGTCAGTTCGCCTCCTTCCCGACCGACGGCACGAGCAGCGGCGGTTTCGACGGACTCTTCTCCTACACGCCGGACGTCCCCGCGTTCAGTGGTCTGGATCAGTTCGGCTATCGAATGACCTACGACACGCCGGCGAACGTGAGTAGTGGCCCGGGCCCGTGTGACGATCCGGCTGCTTACGCTCAGGCGGTCGCGACGGGACAGGTCTTCGTCCTGGTGAATGCTCCGCCCGTCGTGGCCGCGGGCCTGGCGGATCAGAGCGCGGTCCGCGACGCGAATCTGGAGATCGATCTGGCGGGAGCCTTCACCGACCCCGATCTGGGTGTGACCGGTGACTTCAGGGGCACTCCGTTCGCAGATGCGCTCACCTACACGATCACCGGAGGGGCTGCGAGCCCCGTTCTCGACAGCGCCGTGATCGCCGGCGAGACCCTGAGCGTCGACCTGGCGGCTGGCGGTGGGCCGGCCAGCGTGACGCTGACGATCCGGGCGACTGACAACCGCCTCACGAGTTTCCCGGATGGCGGGGACATCAGGAACTCGGTGAGCGGCAACTTCGTTGAAACGTCCTTCACCATCACGATCGACGCGAACGCCGCGCCGGTCGCCAATGGTATCGCCGACATCGAGATCGACGAGGACGAAGCACCGCCGACGGTCGTCGATCTCTCCGGTGCGTTCAGTGATGCGAACGTCCCGGCGGCCGATTCGCTCACGCTATCCGTGGTCGGCAGCACGGCGCCCGGTCTCTTTGCCGACGTCTCGCTCACGGGTACGGACCTCACCATCGACCCCGCCGCGGATCAGAACGGCTCCGCGACGATCACGATCCGCGCCACGGACACGGGCGG
>JAZBPO010000354.1:0-4129 GCA_036351675.1 Pseudomonadales bacterium | reverse complement strand
CTCTATGCCGAAGACCGCGCTTCAGCGGAGAAACGGGCACGCGCCGAAGCGCTCATCGCCGAGCACTGGCGGGCAGGGACGCTGGTGATCTCGACTCAGGTGCTGCAGGAGTACTTCGTCGCGGCCACGCGCAAGCTCGACGTACCCGTCGAGGTCGCGCGCCGACGCGTGGAACTGCTCGGCGCCCTGGACGTCTTGCCGATCAGACCTGAGGACATCCTCGGCGCGATCGACCTGCATCGACTGCACGGCTTCTCCTTCTGGGACGCCCTGATCACGACAGCGGCCCAGATCTCGGGATGCACCGTCCTCTTCAGCGAGGATCTGCAGCACCAGCGGAGTATCGGTGGCGTGCGGATCCTGAACCCCTTCGCGCAGGAGACGCCGGACACGGATTGATCGTTCGAGCGAATCGCGCGCGAGCCCCGGAGGTGACTATGCTGCGGGTTCACGCCGTCGCCGCGAGCCCGCCCATGAACACCACCGCGCTGCCCGAAATCCGCCACGCCTACGAGCACCATCACCTCGCCGCGAGCCGCTGGCACGACTACGTGCCACGCGACGGCGACGTCATCATCTCGACCTCCTACAAGGCCGGCACCACCTGGATGCAGACCATCGTGGGAAACATCATCTTCCACGAGACGGGCACGCCGGCCTCGATCAACGACCTCTCGCCCTGGCTGGACATGCGTGTCTTCCCCGAGGAAGAGATGAAGGCGGCGCTCGCCGCGCAGACGCACAAGCGCTTCATCAAGACGCACCTGCCCCTCGACGGCCTGCCCTACTTCGAGAACGTGCGCTACGTGGTGGTCGGCCGCGACCCGCGCGACGTGTTCATGTCGCTGCTCAATCACTGGGGCAACCACACCGACGACTTCTTCACGGTGATGAACGAGCAGTCGGGTAATCCGGGCGAACCCCTGCCGCACATGCCCGACGACCCGCACGTCGTCTGGCACGACTGGATCACGCGCGGCTCGTTTCCGTGGGAGTCGGGCGGCTACCCCTACTGGTCGCACCTGCATCACTGCCGGACCTGGTGGGCATTCCGGCACCTGCCGAACATCGCCTTCTTCCACTACGCCGACATGCTCGCGGACCTCGAGCGCGAGATGCGGCGCGTCGCCGGGCACATCGGCGTCGAGGTGCCGGAAGCGCACTGGCCCCGCATCGTCGACGCGTGCCGCTTCGAGTCCATGAAGCGCGACGCGGAGAGGGTCCTCGGCGACATGAGCTTCGCCTTCAAGGGCGGCAACGACACCTTCCTCAACAAGGGCACGAACGGCCGCTGGCGCGACCTGCTGAGCGACGATGAACTCGCGCTCTACCGCGAGGCCATGGATCGCACGCTGGAGCCCGACTGTGCACGCTGGCTCGAGTCGGGCGGTGCGGTCGTCTGAGTCACGCCGTGCGCAGGACCGGCTTCGCCGGACCAGATCGACAGCCCGATCCGCACCGCGCGAGCGACGCTGAAGGGGGCGCCGCAGCCCGGCTTCATCGCCCCTCGAAAACCGGCTCGCGCTTCTCGACGAAGGCCGCGACGGCGCTACGGTGGTCCTGGGTCCGACCGCAGTGCACGTGGTGCGTCGCCTCGAGGTCGAGGCAGTCCTCGAGATCGCCGGTGCTCGCCGCGCGGTTCAGGTTCTCCTTCATGTAGCGGTAGGCGACGGTCGGGCCCGAGGCGAGGCGCCGGGCGATCGCCCGGGTGCGCTCGGCGAGGTCGGCCGCCGGGCACACCCAGTTGGTGAGGCCGAGGCGCAGCGCCTCCTCGGCGCTCACGCGCTCGGAGAGGAAGTACAGCTCGCGCGCCTTGGCGCTGCCGACGAGCTGCGTCATGAAGTAGGTCCCGCCGTAGTCGCCGGAGAACCCGACCTTCGCGAAGGCGGTGGTCATGAAGGCGTCGTCGGCCATGATGCGCAGGTCGCAGGCGAGCGCGAGCGACAGGCCGGCGCCGGCAGCGGCCCCCGGCAGCGCGGCCAGCGTCGGCTTCGGCATCGCGTAGAGCCGCCCCGCCGTCGCGCGCTGGTTCGTGCGCTGGGTGTGGATGGCTTCGTCGATCGTGGGCCCGTCGCCGTCCTTGTCCCGGGCCATGCCCTTCACGTCGCCGCCGGCGCAGAAGCCCTTTCCTGCGCCCGTGAGCACGATGCAGCGCACGGCGCGATCGAGCTCGGCGTCGGCCAGGGCGCGCTGCAGCGCCTGGTTCATCTCGCCGGACATGGCGTTGCGCGCCTGGGGCCGGTTCAGCGTCAGCGTGAGCACGCCCTCGTCGAGCTCGGCGAGCAGATCCTCGGTGCCGGTTTCCATGTTCCGTCCCCTCTCTCCATGCCGCCGTGTTCACGGCGGTCTCCCGTGCGCCCCCCCGCAAGGGCCAGACTCGTTCCGCGCGCTCGGCGGCCGCTCTGCTGCGCGCGGCTTCAGCCCGCCGCGTCGTAGGCCGCGCGAAGCCAGCCGACCAGCTCGTCGTCCACGTCCTCCGGCGCGCGCAGGCGGACGCGGTGGCTGACCATGGCATTGAAGCTACCCGAGGTTTCCAGCCGCTCCGTCGGAGTCGTGTCCGGAAGGTTCAGGCCCACGTCGACGCGCGTCTTCGTCGACGGCTGCACGAGCGCGAACTGCTTGCGGCGCCGGATGCTGACGTAGCTCTTCTTCGGCGCGAACTCGACGTCGTCGCCGAAGGCGGCGACCGCGCCGACGAGCGCGTCGTGTACGGGCTTCAGATCAGCCTTCGCCCCCGCGTACTGAGCCTCGACGAGGTCCCCACCGGCCGGAGCGCCCTCGCGCGCTGCGAGGGTCTCGTGGGCGATGAGATTCGCGAAGCCGTGGCTCACCCCGTGTTCGCTCTTCAGCCACTTCACGAGCTGGCCGTGCTTCGCATACTCCGAAGGTACGGTGAGCGCGAGCCACTGCTCGCGGGACCGGCCGGTCTTCTCGGCCAGGTTCGCGATCATGGTGCGCGCCTGTTCCGCTGGATCGCTCATGGTGTCCCCCCCGGGCGCCGTGCTCTCCGGCACGGTGTCCCGCGATCATACGCCGGCGGTCGCCGCCGGGAAGCGGTCCTGGGATAGGCTGGCGCACGCGCCGCTCGACCGGGCGCCATCCAATCGCGCCACCGGAGCATTCCGCATGAGCCGACCCGACAAGACCATCGCCGACTTCGACCCGGAACTCCTCGACGCCTTCCACGAGTACGTGCACGGACGCATGGACCGGCGAGGCTTCCTCGCCTACGCGGCGCGTTTCGCCGTCGGCGGCGTCACGGCCGCCGGACTGCTCGGGATGCTGCAGCCCGACTACGCACAGGCGCAGGAGATCGCCGCGGACGATCCACGCATCAGCGCGCGCTACCTGCAGTACCCCTCGCCGCAGGACTGGCAGGGCTATCTCGTCCGACCCGCAGATCGCGACGCGCAGGCACTGCCGGCGGTGCTCGTGATCCACGAGAACCGGGGCCGCAACCCCTACATCGAGGACGTCACGCGGCGCCTCGCGCTGGTCGGCTACCTGGCCCTGGCGCCGGACGCGCTGAGCCCCCTCGGCGGCTGGCCGGGGAACGACGACGACGGCCGCGCCATGCAGCGCACGCTCGACCCTGAGGAGATGATGGCGAACTGGGAAGCCGCGATCCGCTTCCTGAAGACGCACCCGCAGGGCAACGGCCGCGTCGGCGCCGTCGGCTTCTGCTACGGCGGCGGCGTGGTGAACGCACTCGCCGCACGCATGCCGGACGCGCTCGACGCCGGCGTGCCCGTCTACGGGCGGCAGGCGCCTGTCGACGCGGTGGCGGGCATGCGCACGCCGCTCATGTTCCACAACGCGAGCACCGACACGCGCATTCTCGCCGGCGCCCCGGCCTACGAGGCCGCTCTCGAGGAGGCCGGCGTGCCCTTCGAGTCCTTCGTCTACGAAGGCGCGAGCCACGGCTTCCACAACAACTCGACCCCGCGCTACGACGAGGCGGCCGCGACGCTCGCCTGGGATCGGACGCTCCGCTGGTTCGACCGCCACCTGTCCTGAACCGATCGCGGCAGTGCATGCCGCGATGGCCGCGCCGGTGAATCGATCGCCCTGCGTCGCGGTGGATCAGCGAACTTCGTCGTCGGCAAGGAGCGACGGCGGCCGCCGATGG
>JAZBPO010000353.1:0-19244 GCA_036351675.1 Pseudomonadales bacterium | reverse complement strand
GGGCGGCGACGGCCCGCGCCGCGCGGCTCGCGTCGCTTTCCACGGCGCGAGGGCCCGGGTCCGGAGCGGCGTCGCCGTCCTCCAGCCAGCGTGCGCGTCCCGACGCCACGAGGCCGGAGAGCAGGCGCTCGGTGTCCCGGCGGAACCGGAGCGGCGCGAGCTTCTGTGCCAGTTCGTGCGTCGCCGACTTCCAGCGCCAGCCCCTGCGCGTGAGCCACCAGGGCCGGGTCGCCTCCGGCAGCCGGGCGATCCACAGATCACCGCCGCTCGCGGCGGCTTCCGCGACCATGGAGATGCTGTCTGCGGTGACGACGACGCCGCTCGCCTCCGCGAGCCAGCGGCGGTAGGGGTTGTCCGCGCCGGACCGTGCGTGCCAGGGGAAGCACTCCGCCCCGGCCTGCGTCGCCGCCGCGAGGAGTTCACGCTCCACGTCGGGTGGCGTGCGTGGACTCGTCGTCACCCGGAGCGCCGTGCCGCGTTCGGCGGCGAGCGCGGCGCTCGCCTCGAGAGTCGCGCGCGCGAACGGTGTGTCCACGACCTTGCTGCCGGAATCGCCGCCGACGAGCAGGAGCAGCGGTCCTTCGCGGCCGGGCTCGGCCCTCGGAGCGAGGGGCACCGGTGGGAGGGGCAGGGCAAGCAGATTCGGCCAGCGCTCCGGGTCGAGGAAGTACTGCGGCGTGGTCACCACGAGATCGAAGCGATCGGGCCGCGCCCAGGGCCGGCCGAAATGCACGAGGCGGGTCCGGCCGTGATTCGCCCGCTGTACCCAGCGTGCCACCGGTTCGTTGCGCCGGCCCGCGGTGAGGATCAGATCGGGCCAGGGCGGCGCGAGGCGCGCGCGCGCCGGCGTCTGGAGTCCGAGCAGCGAGACGCCGAGCAGGAGATTCACGGCGAGCTCCCGACGCCGGAAGTCGAGCGGGACCCGCTCGACGCGGCAGGCGCGGAGCGAGGCGAGGGCCTCGGCCACGGCCTCGAGCTGGGCGTTGTCGCCCGCCTTGCGGCCCTGCAACAGCCAGACGAGCGGCCCGGTGCCGCCTTCGGCTCGGTGGTTCCCGTTCATGGCCGCGCAGTGTACGGGGATGCCGGGGGCGCGTCGGTTAGAATCGACGGGCCGAAGCGCCCGTTCTCCCGCTCTCGATCCGTGCGGAGATGCCCGCGCCACCGCTCCGGAGACGCCTGGTGACCGTCGATCGCTATCTCATCGGGCAGTTCGCAGGACCCTTCGTCCTCGGCTGGTTCCTGCTCACTGCGATCTTCGCCGCCTTCGTCGCCGCGGGCGTGCTCGCCGATGCGGCGATCGGCGAACTCTCTGCGGCGGCGCTCTGGCGCCTCGTGCTCCTGCGCTGCGTGATCGCGGCAGAGGTGGTCGTCCCGACCGCCCTGTTCTTCGCGGTGCTGTTCGTCTTCGAGCGCCTGAATCGCGACCGCGAGCTGGTCGCGCTGCTCGCCGGCGGCTTCTCCCGTCTGCGTCTGCTCCTGCCGGTCGCGCTCCTCTCGCTCGTCGTCTTCGTCGTGGTGGCGGTTCTCGCGCTCTCGGCACGGCCCTGGGCCTATCGCACGACCTACCTCCTCGAGGAACTCGCGAGCCGCCCGACCGTGACGGCCATGCAGGCCGGCAGCTTCTATCGTCTCGGATCGGATCTCGTGGTCACGGCCGCGGAGATCGACGAGGCGTCCGGGCGCCTGCGCGACGTCTTCGCGCGGCAGGCGAACGGCGGGCGTCTGCGTCTGATCCGCGCGGAGGCCGCGCGCGTCTCCCAGGCCGACGAGGCGGGCGGTCAGATCGTCGAGTTCCTGGACGGTCAGGCGCTGACCGTCGTGCTCGACGCCGCGGAGGGCGATCGGCGACATCGCTTCGACCGGCTCCGCTACCACTGGGTGCCGGAGGACTTCGGACGTCGCGCCCGCAATCGCCGTGCACGGACCACCGGAGAACTCATGGAGTCGTCGGTCCCGCGCGACGTCGCGGAGCGGCAATGGCGCTTCACGCTGCCCTTCCTGACGCTCGGCATGACGCTCGTCGCCGGGGCCCTCGGCATGATGGCGGTGGGGCGCAGCACCTCCTTCCGCATGGTCACGGCGATCGTCGCCTACATCGCCGTCTTCAACGTCGCCGCCGGCGCACGTTCGTCCCTCGAGAACGGCAACCTGCCCGAGTTCCCGGGCATCTTCTGGGTACCGCTCGTGCCGCTCCTGCTCATGGTCGTCGTGCTGGCCCTCGCGAGGTCGCGCTCGTGATCGGCTTCCAGCGCATCGATCGTTATCTCGCGGCGGAACTGTTCCGCGGCTACGGCGTCGTCGCGGCGATCCTGCTCGCGCTGTTCTCGCTCTTCGCCCTGCTCGAGGAGCTCGACGACGTCGGGGCCGGTGGCTACGGCGTCGCCGAGGCGCTCGCCGTCGTCGGCATGACGACGCCGGCGCGCATGCTGCGTCTGCTCCCCTTCGTCACCCTCTTCGGCTCCACGCTCGCGCTCTGGAATCTCGCCCGGCGCGAGGAACTCGTCGTGCTCCGTTCCGCCGGCATGGGTCTGCCACGCCTCGCGCTGGCGACCACACTCCCATCGCTGGTGCTCGTGATCGCGACTCCGCTGCTGTTCGAGTTCGTGGCGCCGAGCCTCTACCAGGGTGCCGCGGGGCTGCGCGACGCCGCACTCGGCCGCCCCGACGAACTCGCGGAAGAGGGCTTCTGGTCGCGCCGTGGCGACGTGCTCGTCGAGGTCGGCGCTCTCGAGCACGGCCGGGTCGCCCGGGACGTGCGCATCTATCGGCTCGCGCCCGGTGCGGGCCTCGACGAGATTCTTCTCGCTGACTCGGCGGATCCCGACGAGCGCGGCAACTGGCGTCTGGTGGGTGCGGAAAGGCGAAGCTTCGCCGGCGATGCGGTGACGCGGACAGGCGTGGAAGGCGAGAGCTGGCGCCCCTGGTGGGTGGACGAGCGCCATCTCGCGATCCCGCCCGTGGACAGCCTTTCCTTCACGGACCTGCGTGGTTACATTGACTACCTGTCCGACACGGGACAACCGACGGCGCGCTGGGAGCTGGTCTACTGGCGCATGTGGTGGCTGCCCGTGACGGCGCTGCTCACGGGACTCCTCGCCATCCCCATCGCGCTCACCGGTTCACGCCAGACCGACCAGGGTCGCGTGGGCCTGGCGATCGCCATCGGGCTCGTCTACTGGCCGGCCGATCAGATCCTCGCCAACGCAGGCACGATCTACGGCTTCGCACCCGGTCTGGTCGCGGCCCTCGGTCCCGCGCTGCTGCTCGTCGTCGTCGTCTTCATGTTGCGCCGCGTGCGCTGACGGAACTGCCATGTCGATCTTCCGGAGCTTCGTCTCCCGCTATCCTGCCGAGAGCATCGTGCTCGTCGTCGCCCTGCTGCTCTCCGGACTCGTCGGCAGCGTCGGCCTCTCCGCGGTGCTGCCCGTGCTCGACATCGCCGCCGACAAGGATCCGGAGGAGCAGAGTGCGGTGGCGCGTGTTCTCACGGACTTCCTCGCGTCCGTCGGCATTCCGGCGACGCTCGGGGTGCTCCTCGGCATCATCGTCGCCGCCGTTTTCCTGAAGGCGACGCTCGTGTTCTTCGCCGAGGTGCGCATCGGCTACATCGCCGCCGACATCTCGACGGATCTGCGCATGCGCCTGCTGCGCGCGGTCATGCGATCGCGCTGGAGCTACTTCACGCGTCATTCGCCCGGCAAGCTCGCCAACTCCATGGGCACGGAGGCCTATCGCGCTTCCCTCGCCTTCGTCACGGGCGTGAAGCTCGTGGCCCTCGCGATCGAGTCCGTCGTCTACGCCTCCTTCGCGGTCGCCGTCTCCGCGACCGCGACCGGGCTCTCGATCGTCGCTGGTGTGCTCATCCTCCTCGCCTCGCGCGTACTCGTGCGCATCGCCCGCGAGGGCGGCATGCAGCAGACGGTCGGCTACCGGCGCCTGCTCTCCACGCTCACCGACACGCTGCAGTCGGCGAAGAGCTTCAAGGCCATGGGGCGCGAGTACCTCGCCGACGAGGTGCTCGCCGAGGACACGCAGCAGCTGCGTCGGGCGCTGAAGCGCGAGGAGCTCGGCAAGGCCGGCATGGAATCGGCGCTGGAGCCCATGTACGCGGCGGTGATCGCCGTCGGACTCTACGTCGCCATCAGCATCTTCGAGGTCGAGCTGACGACGATCACCTTTCTCGTCGTGATCCTCGCCAATCTCCTCAAGCAGCTCGGCAAGCTGCAGAAGCAGTATCAGCGCCTGCAGACCTACGAGTCGGCCTACTGGGCCATGGAGGAGAACATCTCCGTCGCCGAGGCCGAGGCGGAGCCGGACTCCGGCGCCGAGGACGTGGCGCTGCGCGAAGGGATACGTCTGGACAAGGTCGACTTCGCCTACGGGGAAGCGCCGGTGCTGCAGGGCGTCTCCCTCGAGATCCCCGCGCCCGGGCTCACCTGTCTCGTCGGCGGTTCCGGTGCGGGCAAGAGCACGATCACGGACCTCGTGCTCGGTCTGATCCGCCCCGATGCAGGCACGGTGGCGGTCGACGGCGTCGACTTCGCGTCCCTCGACCTCGCCGCCTGGCGCCACAGCGTCGGCTACGTTCCGCAGGAGAATCTGCTGTTGCACGCATCCGTGCGGCTCAATCTAACGCTCGGTGACGACTCCGTCGACGATGCGTGGATCGAGGAAGCGCTCCGTGCGGCCCGCGCCTGGGAGTTCGTGAACGCGCTCGACGAGGGCCTCGAGACGTCCGTCGGCGAGCGCGGAACGCTCCTGTCCGGAGGTCAGCGCCAGCGCATCCTCATCGCCCGCGCCCTGCTCTGGAAGCCCCGTCTGCTGATCCTCGACGAGGCCACGAGCTCCCTCGACCCGGAGGCGGATCGGGCCATCGCCGGTACGATCCGGGAGATCGCCCGCGAACTCCCGGTGCTCGTCGTGGCGCATCAGTCCGCGCTCACGGCGACGGCCGATCGCGTCTACCGCCTCGAAGGGGGGCGGGTCGTGGCCGCGGAAACCGCGGCGACGGACGCCACGGCCTGAGGCCTCTCAGCGGCGAGCCGCGAGCAGCTCCGTGATCCGCGCGAGGGCGGCATCCACGTCGGTCGTCACCGGCGTGCCGGGACCGTCCTGGAGCGGGGTCGGCAGCGGTACGTCGTCCCAGGCGGCCTGGCCGCGCGCGATGAGCGCGTCGTGCGCCGGAGTCAGATCCCGTGACAGGCGTCGATGGCCGTGTCGCATGAGCAGTCCGTAGGCACGGGTTCCGAGCGTTTCGTCGCGCACGCCGCTGCCCGGCCCCTGCATGCCGCCGAGATCGAAGATGCGCACCGGCTTTCCCGTCGCGACGGCCTCCGAGACCATGGCGATGCTGTCACCGGTGACGAGCAGCGCGTCGGCCCAGGCGAGGATGCCGAAGTAGGGGTTCTCCTCCCGGGCGTTCCAGTGCCACAGGTCCGCGTCCGGCAGGGCATCGGTGAGGACGCGGGTGGCGATCTGCGGCGTGCGGCTGCTGGTCGTGCCCATGATGCTGCCCGCGCCGGCAAGGGCCCGCGCACGCGCCGCGAGGCGGACGGCGTTGCGCGGACCGAGATGGAAGGGGCCGCTGTCGCCGCCGACGAGGACACCCAGGCGTGGGCGCGGCAATGCTGCATAGCGCTCCGCCCAGCGCGACCGCTCCTCGGCCAGGCGGGCCGCGGTGAGGCGGTGGATCGTCCCGGCGTTCTCCAGGACGTGGAGGTGGGGGGGCAGGCGGTACTGAGGCGTGGTCACCACGAGGTCGAAGGCGTCGTGCGGCGCCCAGGTGCGGCCGAGCAGGACCGTGAGGGTCCGGCCCCGGCTCCGCTGGGCCAGCCAGCGCGCGACGGGCTCGTTGCGCAGCCCGGCCGTCACGAACAGATCGGGCGTGCCCGCGGCGAGCTCGGACCGGGTGCCGTGATCCACGCCCCCGGGACTGATCCGCCGCAACAGGCCGAGGAGGCTGGCCGGGCGGGTCCAGGAGGGCCGCAGCACGTGCAGCCTGCCGTGCAGGCGCCGCGTAGCGGCTTCGGCCAGCCCGAGGATCTGCTGCGACTCGCCTGCGCGGTAGCTCAGGAACGCCCAGACGACCGGCCCGGTCGAATTCACGGAGTGACTCGGTCGAGTGGCCCGCACCGAGGGTGCACGCACACGGGGGAGAGAACGGGCCCCGGTCGGGGCCCGGCTCGTCAGGCGTTGACCGCCGCGGCGGGCCGCCGGCCGAGCAGCTGCTCGGCGACGACAGCGTAGGCGTCGATGATGCGATCGATCTGCTCCGGCGTGTGGGCCGCCGAGAGCGAACAACGGAGGATCGACATGTTCTTCGGTGCGCCCGGGGGCACGACCAGGTTCACGTAGACTCCGGCGTCGAGGAGCAGCTGCCATGCGGTGGCGGCCTGCTGCGGGTCGTCCATGATCGTGGCGATCACGGGGCTCGCTTCCGAGCCGAGCGTGAAGCCGAGACTCTCGAGACCCGCGTGTACGGCGCGGGCGTTGTCCCAGAGGCGCTGGCGCAGTTCCGGGCGCTCGGAGATGAGCCGCAGGGCCGCGCGCGTCGAGGCGATCACGGACGGCGTGGAGGACGCCGTGAACATGTAGGCGCGGATCTGGCTGCGCAGCGGCGACAGGTCATGGATGCGCGATGCGCACCAGCCGCCGACGCTGCCGAGGCTCTTGGAGAAGGTGCCGGTGAGGAAATCGATCTGGTCCTCGCAGCCGAAGAACTCGGCGGCGCCGCGACCGCGCTCGCCCATGGTGCCGAAGCTGTGCGCGTCGTCGAGGAGCAGGAAGGCGCCATAGCGATCCTTGACCTCGCAGAACTCCTTCAGCGGGGGCACGTCGCCGAGCATGGAATAGAGGCCTTCGACGATGACCAGCGTCTTGCTCGCACGATCACCGAGGCGCCTGAGCTTCTTCTCCAGATCCTTCGGATCGTTGTGCCGGAAACGGTAGATCTCCGCACCGGAGAGACGAGCACCCTCGTAGATGCTCGCGTGCGAATCGGCGTCGAGGAGGATGACGTCCCCGGGGCCGGCGAGCGTGGAGATCGTGCCCACGTTGGCGACGTAGCCGGTCGTGAAGACGATGGTGGAGCGTGCGCCGAGGAATTCGTTCATCTCGCGCTCGAGCGCGGCGTGGGCCGAATAGGTGCCGTTCGCCACGCGGGAACCGGTCGTGCCCGTGCCGTGGCTCTGCACGGCCTGCATGGCGGCCTCGATGCAGGCCGGCTCGAAGGTCAGGCCGAGATAGTTGTTCGTGCCAGCAAGCACGACGCGACGTCCGTCGAGACGTCCCTCCGTCGCGGAGCCGACGACGTCGATGGTGGCGCCGATGGCGTTCACACCGAGTGCGTCGATCTCGTTCTGGAAATCGCGTGCTGCGTCAAGCTTGTCGAGAAGACTCATTGGTCACCGATCACGTAAGTTGTTGGACCCGACTCGCCAGGTCGGCGATCGTGCGTACGTCACCCAACTCGTTTATCGGAAAAGAGATGTCGAAGATGTCCTCGAGCTGCTCGACGAGTTCCATGACGTCCAGGGACGCCAAGCCCAACTCCTCGATCAGGTCCACATCTTCCTGGACCACCTCACCCTGCGCGGCCGACTCGGCCAGCAACTGCTGGATCCGGGCTACACACTCGTCGTAGGTCGCCATCACGCGGCCGCACGTCCTGGCATCTGATCACCTGCAACGACAGATTCGACGGCGCCACGGTACTTCCCCTGATGCGGCGATGTCGAAGTAACTTGCAGTTTGCCATCCAAGCTATTGAGTAACAAGCAAGCTGGAAGCGGCAAACCTGAACGGAAGCGTCCTGCGGACCGTTTCCGAGCCGACGCCCGAGCTTCGTGAGGCAGGGGCGACGCGGCGGAGTGTAGCGAGTTGTACATGCTTGTCGAGGACTTAATGCACCTCTCGTGCCAAGGGAAACAATTGAGAAACACTTGAGACACCCCGTAGACACCCGTGAGCCATGCGGGCAACGAATGAAGGTCTGCCCGTGTTCCGCCCCGTGTCCGGTCCGGTGCGCTCGGCGTCGAGGGAACGTAGCAGGCGCCGCAGGTTTCGCCGCCCGATCTGCTCAGGTCTCGCTCGCGTACTCGAGCGTCGGATCCTCGAGTTCGAGGTAGTTCCTGAGCCAGTGCGTCGTCAGATAGAAGGGACCGGTATCGGCAAGGGCGACGAACATCTTGAACAGGTAGTTCGCGCCGATGAGGCTCGCGACCTCGCCGACGGTGAACTGACCCGCGAGGAAGGCGGCGCCGAAGGTCACGGTCACCACCATGACCGAGTCGACCATCTGGCTGATCAGCGTGGAGAAGTTGTTGCGCACCCAGAGGTGGCGCCCCTTGGTCACGCGCTTCCAGAAGTGGAACAGCTGCACGTCGCAGAACTGTGCCGCGATGTACGCCATCATCGACGCGAACACCGCGCCGGACGTGCAGTAGTAGAGGACCTGGTAGAACTCCACGGCGCCGCTCACGGAATCGCCGTTCGGCAGCGGCACCTCGGCTGCGAGCTGGATCGTCTGCCAGGGCGGTGCGAGGGCCGCTGCGGGCATGGCCTGACCGAGCCACATGGTGCCGAGGATGAAGAAGTTGAGGCCGAGCCCCGTCCAGACGAGGAAGTTCGCGCGCTGGCGGCCGTAGAGTTCGGAAATGAGATCCGTGACGAGAAAGGTGAGGGGATAGGGCAGGACCCCGACGGCGAGGGACATGGGGCCGAGCTGCACGAAGCGGGTGATGCCGATGATGTTCAGCATCGTCATGGCGCACAGGAAGATGCCCGCGAGGATGATGAACACCCGTTCGCGACGCTCTGCGAGTTCTGCTTCCTTCATGCTCAAACCGTCTGCCTCTGCTGCCGTTTGCCCGCAGGCCGCCTTCAGCGTTCGACCTGACCGAGATTCGCGTGGAGCACCGCGCCGTTGATCACGGGGTTCGTCGCGGCCCAGTGGATCGCCTCTGCGATCTCGTCAGGCCG
This sequence comes from Pseudomonadales bacterium, assembly GCA_036351675.1. Taxonomy (GTDB): domain Bacteria; phylum Pseudomonadota; class Gammaproteobacteria; order Pseudomonadales; family Azotimanducaceae; genus JAZBPO01. The sequence continues at coordinate 10,265 of JAZBPO010000353.1, read as the reverse complement.
CACCAGACGCCCGAAGGCGCTCATGGAGGCGACGGCGGCCTCTGCCTCCGGATTCCTGCCGATATGGCTGCGCAGCATCTCCGTGTCCGTGAAGCCCGGGCACACGCAGGCCGTATGGATGCCGCGGCCCGCGAGGTCCTGACAGGTCGCACGCATCATGCCGACGCTCGCGTGCTTGCTCGTCACGTAGGTGTAGGAACCGGGGACCGCCTTCTCCGAGAGCGTGGAGCCCACGTAGATCACCGCAGAGCCTGCGCCCATGTGCGGAATGACGGCACTGTTCATGGCGTTCGGCGTGGCGAGGTTCACCTGCATGACCTGCATGAAGTCCTGCTGGGACACGGTGCCTGCCACGTCGTTGCGCAGCAGTGAACTGTTGTGCACCAGCACGACGCGTTCCGCGGCGCTCGCCAGCATCGCCAGCCGGTCGCAGGCGGTGGCGACGGCCACCGGATCGGCGAAGTCGCAGGCGATGGAGTCGACACCGGCTTCGGGGCAGGGACGCCGCGAGAGGTTCGTCACGGACCAGCCGTCGCCGAGGAAGCGGCGCGCCGTCTCCGTGCCGATGCCGGCGCTGGCCCCGGTGACGATCGCGAGTTTCACGCGGCGCGCCACTCGCGCCAGCCCCACTGGTTGGTGCCGGAGGACACGCCGACGCGCAAAGCACGCACGTCCTGGGCGCGGATCTCGTCCTCGGCCAGGAGCCGGCCGACGAACCAGCCTGCGAGTTCCTCGACGCTGACGTTGCGGACGTCGATCACGAGCACGTCGCGGGGCAGGAAGGGGATCCGTTCGCCGGCGTAGCGTGCGATGACCCACTCACCGTCCTGTTCCACCGTGAGCCACGGACTCGAACCCGGGAGCAGCACCTTCTCGTCGAGGCCGTCGACGAGCGCCTTGAGGCGGCGCTTGACGATGTTGTAGTCGAAGCACAGGCCCGCGTCGCCCACCGGCGCCGTGATCTCGCAGGCCACGCGCCAGTTGTGGCCGTGCAGGTCTTCCCGCTCCGTCTCCGTGAACATCGTGAAATGGCCTGCGGAGAAGTTCATGGCTTCCTTCGCGATCTCTATGGTGACGAGATCGTCGGCCTCACGGGCGCTGGCGGAGGGGTCGGGCATCGGGGGGCTCGTGTGGCGCGGACGGGCGTCCTCTTCGGGAGCACGCGATGCTGTCGTCTCCCAGGACGCTTGTCCACCGGGCGACGGCCATGGCGCGCGTATACTCGGGCGCCGCACAACAGAGGGAGAGCAGGGCATGGCGAGCTTCGAGCGTGACGGCGTCGAGATCCACTACGACGTGCGGGGCAGCGGCACGCCGCTCCTCGCCGTCGCGCCCGGCGGCATGCGTTCGGCTGCGGACCTGTGGGCCAATGCGCCCTTCAATCCGCGCGGCGAATTCAAGGACCTCTGCCAGGTGGTGACCCTGGACCAGCGCAATGCCGGCGCCTCGACGGGCCCGGTGGCGCCGGAGCACGGCTGGCAGACCTATCTCGACGACCAGCTCGCGCTCATGGACCACCTCGGCTTCGACCGCTTCCTCTACATCGGCATGTGCATCGGCGGTTCCTACGGCCTCGGTCTCGCGCACCGGGCGCGGCAGCGGGTGCTCGGTGCCGTGCTGCTGCAACCGATCGGCCTCGACGACAACCGCGAGGCCTTCCACCAGATGTTCGATTCCTGGCGCGAACAGATCGCGGGCGCCCATCCGGAGATGGACGCAGCCGGCTGGGACGCCATGCGCGCCAACATGTACGACACGGACTTCGTGTTCAGCCTCACGCGCGAGGAGCTGGCGCGGGTCGCGACGCCGCTGCTCGTCCTGCGCGGCGACGACCTCTATCACCCGGCCTCCACCTCCGAGGAGATCGCGAGGATCGCGCCGAACGCCGAGCTCCTGTCGGCGTGGAAGGAGGGCGCTGCGCGCACGCAGGCGATCGCGCGCATCCGCGAGTTCCTGATCGAGCACGGCTGAAACGGCGGACCCGCTACGCGGTTCTGCGCCCGCGTCAACGGGCGCGGGCCGGCGGGCGTTCGCCGAGCGCGCCGTCGGCCTCCGGCGCCAGGAGCGCGAGCGCGTCGTCGCACCATTCGAGGAACATGCGCTCGTAGCGCAGGCCCGCGTCCAGCGCGAGGTAGATGCCGCGTCGTGACACCGGAAGCGCGAGCGGATCCGCGTAGTGGCGCGCGCGGATGCGTTCGTAGAGCGCGAGCTTCTCGGCGTGCTCGGCCCGCCGGGCGCGCAGTTCCTCGAGGATCGGTGCCGGGTCGCCGTGGCCGACGTTGTAGAGCTTCACGAAGAGGTCGTCCTTCGCCGGCTTGCGGCGGCTCTCCGAGTGCAGCCAGTCCTCGAGCTCCGCGTGACCGGCCGCGGTCAGCGCATAGACGATCTTGTCCGGTCGACCGTCCTGAGCGACCGCCGTCGCTTCGAGCAGGCCGCCTTCCGCCAGCTTGCGCAGCTCCTGATAGATCTGCTGATGCGACGCCGCCCAGAAGAAGCCGAGCGAGGTCTGGAAGCGGCGTGCGAGGTCGTAGCCGGAGAGCTCCTCCTCCAGCAGGGCGGTCATGATGGCGTGCGAGAGCGCCATGAGCAGGCTCCGGTGTGATGTGCACCCAGCCTAGCTGATATGCAAGTTCTTGCGTAGGCTCGAGGCATGCAATAAATTGCAGAGCCTTCCCCCCAGTCAGGAGCGAGTCCATGGCCCTCCCGGAAGTCCTGCGCGATCGTCTCAGCGTGCCCGTCGTCGGTGCACCGCTGTTCATCATCTCCAATCCGGATCTCGTCATCGCCCAGTGCAAGGCCGGTGTCGTCGGATCCTTTCCGTCCCTGAACGCGCGTCCGCTCGAGGTCCTCGACGAGTGGCTGACGCGCATCAAGGCGGAGCTCGCCGAGCACGACGCCGCCCATCCGGAGGCGCCGTCCGCGCCCTTCGCGGTGAACCTCATCGTCCACAAGTCGAACGACCGGCTGGAGCAGGACCTCGAGCTCTGCGTGAAGCACGAGGTCCCGATGGTGATCACCTCGCTCGGTGCGAATCCGATGGTCAACGACGCGATCCACGGTCACGGCGGGGTCGTCTTCCACGACGTCATCAACGACCGCTTCGCGAAGAAGGCCATCGAGAAAGGGGCCGACGGTCTCATCGCGGTCGCCGCCGGCGCGGGCGGTCACGCCGGCGCCACCTCGCCCTTCGCCCTCGTGCAGGACCTGCGTCGCTGGTTCGACGGACCGCTGCTGCTCTCCGGCTCCATCGCCACGGGCGATGCGGTACTCGCGGCTCAGGCCATGGGGGCGGATGCGGCCTACATCGGCTCGCCGTTCATCGCGACGCCGGAGGCGAACGCGGACGAGCGCTACAAGCAGATGATCGTCGCCTCCGATTCGGCGGACATCGTCTACTCGAACCTCTTCACGGGCGTGCACGGCAACTACCTGAAGCCTTCCATCGCCGCGGCCGGCCTCGACCCCGACAACCTGCCCGAGTCGGATCCGTCCGCCATGAACTTCGGTTCCGGTGGCAACAGCGAGAAGAAGGCCTGGAAGGACATCTGGGGCTGCGGCCAGGGCATCGGCGCCGTCGAGGCCGTGGTGCCCGCCGCGGAGCTGGTGGGCCGGCTGAAGCGGGAGTACGCCGAGGCGCGGGCGCGCCTCGGGCTCGCGGTGGCGGCGTCCGTCGCCGCGTGAGGACCGCGCCGGGGCGCACCGCCCCGGCTCGGGCGCCGTGCCGCAGCATGCGGCCGGCGCGTCCCCGGTGTTCGCCGTCGAGTCAGCCGGGCCGCAGCGGCGCGCCGTCGAAGCGCTCGAGCGTCGCGAAGTCCTCCACCGGCCGACGCTTCAGCTTCGTGAGCTGCTTCACGGGCACCCCGAGCGGGATCATCGATGCGAAGGCGTACTGCGCCGGGACGCCGAGCAGTTCCCTGAGCGCGTCCTGCTCGGCGCCGACGAAGGTCGTGGGCACGCCGCCGAGGCCCTCGTTGCGTGCCGCCAGCAGGATGTTCCAGACGAAGGGATAGATGGAGCAGCCCGGTATCACCGCGCAGGGGTCCCGGTCCGCATCGAAGGCCGCGACCTGGGCCAGATCCACGAACACGAACAGCACCACCGGGGCATGCGTGAGCCAGCGGAGCTGGTCGGCGGAGACCTGCACGGCGGCGATGTCCGCCGCCTCGAGCCGCGTCGGCACGACCGTGTTGAAGGGTGACTCGCCGGCCCTCATCTGTGCCACGTAGCGCCGGAAGGTCGGCAGGATCAGCTCGGGCAGGGCGTCCCGGGTGGCGTCGTCGCGCACCACCACCACGCGCCAGCCCTGACGGTTGCCCCCCGACGCGGCGAAGCGCGCGTTGTCGAGGATCCGATGGATCGTCGCGTCGTCCACGGGGGCGTCCGTGTGCTGGCGCGCGGCGAAGGTCGTGCGCATCACTTCGTAGAGCTCCATCGACATGCTCCTGCGGGTCCGATTCGTGCGATGGTAATCGCTCGGGTGGCGACGGGAGCAGGAGATGGCAGTCCAGCGAACCCTCGTGATCGGCGGTGGCATCGGAGGGCTCACGGCCGCGCTCTGCCTCGCGCGCGGCGGACGTGAGGTCGGCGTGCTGGAACAGGCCGAGGCCTTCGGCGAGGTCGGCGCCGGCTTGCAGATCGGCCCCAACGCGAGCCACGTGCTCCATGCCCTCGGCCTCGAGGAAGGCCTGCGCGCGGTCGGCTTCGAGCCGGCATGTGCACAGATGCGGCACTGGCGACGCGGTCGCGTGCTCTACGAGACACCCTTCGGCGAGCGAGTCGTCGAGCGCTTCGGCGCTCCCTACTACCACCTGCACCGTGCGGACCTGCTCGGCGTGCTGCTCGAGGCGGCGGAGCGGGAGCCGCGCATCGAACTGCGGACGGGCGTGAAGGTGGAGGCGGCGGAGGACGCCGGGGACGAGGCGGTCGTGCTGTTGCAGCGCGGCAGCGAGCGAGCGGATCTCGTCATCGGCGCCGACGGTATCCACTCGAACGTCCGCGCCTCGCTCTTCGGGCCGGCGGAGGCGCGCTTCACCGGCAACGTCGCCTGGCGAGCGACCGTGCCCGCGGAGCGGCTGCCGGCGGATCTGGTGGCGCCGGCGGCCACGGTCTGGCTCGGGCCCGGCAAGCACTTCGTGCACTACTACCTGCGTGGCGGAACGCTGGTGAACTGCGTGTGCGTCGTGGAGAAGACGGGCTGGGAGGAGGAATCCTGGACCTCGCGCGGCGACCACGCCGAACTCGTCGCGGACTTCTCCGGCTGGCACGCGGACGTGCGGACCCTCGTCGACGCGATGGACCCGGAAGCGTGCTTCAAGTGGGCGCTGTTCGATCGGGATCCCATGCCGCAGTGGAGTCGCGGTCGGCTCACGCTGCTCGGCGACGCCTGCCATCCGACGCTGCCCTTCATGGCGCAGGGCGCCGGCATGGCCATCGAGGACGCGCAGGTGCTCACGAACTGCCTCGCGGCGGGCGATGACGTGGTGCGCGCGCTCGCGCGCTACGAGACGCTGCGCAAGGCCCGGACGGCGCGCATCCAGCAGGGCTCCCGGCGCAACGGCACGATCTTCCATCTCTCCGGCTTCGCCGCCTGGGCGCGCGACCGTGCCATGCGCCGCGCCGGCGATCGCGTGACGGACTGGCTCTACGAATACGATCCCACACAGGTGCACTGAGCAGGAGCGGACCATGAACCGTATCGGCGGACTGCATCACCTCGCCGTGTGCACGGCGGACATGAAGACCCAGATCGAGTTCTTCACCGACAAGCTCGGCATGGAACTCGTCGCCCTGTACTGGATGCACGGCGTGCCGAACACCTGGCACGGCTTCCTGCGCCTGGGCGACGAGAGCGCCATCGCCTTCGTGCACAACCCCTCCATCGCGGCCCTCGAAGCGAAGGCCGGGGAGACCTACGCCGGGAATCCCGGCGGCGCCAGCGCGCCCGGCACCATGCAGCATCTAGCCCTGCGCGTGGCCGATCACGACGAACTCCTCGCCCTGCGCGATCGCCTTCGCAGCAAGGGCGTTCCGGTGCTCGGGCCCGTCGATCACGGCATGTGCGTCTCGTGCTACTTCGCCGGGCCCGAGAATCTGTCGCTCGAGCTCTCCTACTCGAACGAGCCCATCGATCAGGAGGCCTGGATCGACCCGGAAGTGGTCGCCCTCGCCGGCATCGATGCGGAGGAGCTCGCGCGCTACAAGCGGCCCGCGGCCTTCGAGGACTCGGGCGGCGCTGTGCCGCAGCCGCCGCTCGATGCCCCGGGGCCGCACATGTCGAACTATCCCGAGGGCGTCTACGAGGCGGTGATCACGGCGCCGGACGCAGCGATCCTGAACTCGGTGGAGAACCGGCCGCCGGTGCGGGCGTCGGCGGAGGACTGAGCGCGCCGCATCCTCAGGGAACGGGGCGGATCTCCCGCGACTTCAGTGTCGGGGCGTGACCCGGCTGGTAGGTGATCACCATGGCGCGCCGCGGCCGGTCCGAATGGTTCGGCTCCGAGCCGTGGACCAGGTGCGGACTGAAGAAGATCAGGGAACCCGCCGGCGCGGCAGCGACCACGCGGTCCTGCAGATCGAAGCTCGCCGGGTCCGTGTAGAAGCCGCCCAGCTGCGTGCCGTCTGCGGTCCCGGGCAGACAGCCGCTGCGGTGCGAGCCGCGGATCAGGCCGAGGGCGCCGTTGCCGGCGTCGGCGGCGTCGAAGGTCACCATCACGTTCGGCAGCGCGTCCACGTCCTGGTGATCGTGGATCCAGTAAGGCGAGTCCTGGTGCCAGCCGAAGCCGCTGCCGACGCCCGGTCGCTTGAGGTTGAGCTTGTCGGTCCAGAGCGAGAGGTCGTCGGTTCCGAGCAGCTCGCGCACGGGTCGCGTGAGGCGCGGATCGTCGAGCAGCGCCTCGAGGCGCGCATCGAAGCCGTGCACGGGCTCGATGACCTTCACGTCCTCGCTGCCGGGCGCGTGCTCGAACTGCACGGTGACGTGATCGCAGTCGACGAAGCGCTTGCCGTCGAGGACGTAGCTACGACCCCGAGCGCAGCCTGCCGCGGCCGTGCGGGCAGCGGCCTCGGCGGCCGCCGCGAGGGCTTCGATCTCGGCCGCAGCGAAGGCGGCCGGACGCAGGAAGAAGCCATCCTCAGCCCAGGCGCGACGTTCCGCCTCCGTCAGGCCGAACTCCGTCGATCGTTCCACTGCGTGCACTGCGCGTTCCTCCACCGGTCCGGGCGCGATGATGACGCATTCGCCGCCCGCGGCGCACGGCGAGGCGAGCTGGGGCAGAATGCGGCGCGAACAGGACCTCCATGGAGCCGGAACGACCCGTGACCATGCAGACGAGCACCGAACCGCTGACGCAGCAGGAGGCCTCCGGGCGCCTGCGTGATCTCCTCTGGACCCTTCCGCAGCCGCTGTGGGCGCTCGGCGCCACCTTCGCCGTCGCGGCAGCCATCAGCGCGGACTGGGTCCATGCGGACCTGCTGGTCTCGATCGTCATGCTCTGCCCGATCCCGCTCATTCTCCTGGCCGAGCGCATCGCGCCGCGCCGTCGCGACTGGCTGCTGCGGCGCCCGGAGTTCCTCGAGGACGCATTCTGGGTGGGCTGCGCCTATCTGATCTGGTTCCCGATCTACAGCGAGTACTACGACACGCCCATTTCCGACGCCTTCGCGGCGCTGCGCGACGCATCCGCGATTCCGATGACGCTCGCGCCGACCTCCGCGCTCGGGCTCATCGGCGCCGCGTTCCTCGCGCTCTTCGCGTCGGAGTTCGTCTACTACTGGCTGCATCGCCTCCAGCACCGCACGCGCTTCTTCTGGCGCATGCACGCCACCCATCACCACATCACGAAGATGAGCGCGGCGCGCGCCGATCGCACGCATCCGCTCGAATTCGCGGCGCTCAACCTCGGCCCCGCGGTCGTGCTCGCGCTGCTCGGCGCGAGCGGCGAGGTGGTGGCCGTGTTCACGGCCTTCCGCATCTCCAACGTCTATCTGAACCACTGCAACCTGCCGCTGCGCTCGGGTCTCTACGGCTGGCTGTTCACGACGCCGGAGTGGCACTCGCTGCACCATTCCCTGGAGCGCGAGGAGAGCGACCGGAACTTCGGCTGCACGGTGATCCTCTGGGATCGCGTGTTCGGCACTTTCTCCGGCAAGCCGGACGCGGCGCGCGTCGGCAACGGAACGGGCGAGGCGCTGTCGATCCTCACGCAGCTGACCCTGCCGTTCCGGTCCGACAGGGTGATCGAGCGCCTCTGAGCACGGTGCGGGCACGCCGGTCCGGAAGGCGGTAGCGAGCATGGACGCTCGCGTGACACCGGCTGCGGTCAGCACCAGGGCGCTTCTGCAGGTCGACGCCCGGACGCTGGAAGACCTCCAGGTCTTCGCCGCGGCGCCCGGCGCTTCGACGCTGTTCGCCTTCTGTGACCGCACGCGCACCCGCGGTGGCGCCCGGGCACTGCGCCGGCGCATGCGGGCACCCTGGGCCGAGGCGGCGGACATCCGCTCGACGCAGCAGGCGATCGGCTTCGTGCGCGCACAGCGCGCCAGCTTCGAGGGCCTGCCGTCCGATTTCCTCGCTTCCGGCGTCGAGCGCTACCTCCGGCGCGCCCTGCCGGTGCCCGTGGCGATGCATCCGGTCGAGTTCGCGCTCCAGGTGCTCGCCTTCCGCCTCGGCGATCGTCATGGCTACGTGTCCGTCCTCAACGGCGTGCAGTTCACGGCGCGCCTGCTGGGCGAGCTGCGCAGCTTCTGCGCTCAGGCCGAGCTCGAGGACGCGACGGGCGAGCTCGCGCAGCATCTGCGCGCCCTGCGCGAGGCGCTGGACGACGACGCGATCGCGGCGCTTCCCGACCCCGAGCGCCGCGGATCACCCTGGCGCGTGTTGCGCCTGCATCAGGCCTTTCGCCTGCACGCGGAGGCGGTCCGGCGGGTGCTGACCGTCGCCTACGAGATCGACGCGCTCGTCTCCCTCGCCGACGCCACGGAGGAGCACGGTCTTCTCCTTCCGGAGGTGCAGGACGGTCCGCTCGCCGTACACGCGGAGGGCCTCGTGCATCCGCTCCTGGAGGCCGCCGTGGGCAATCCCGTCGCCGTCGACCAGGACAGTCGCCTGCTGTTCCTGACGGGGCCCAACATGGCGGGCAAGACGACCTATCTGCGTGCCGTCGCCACGGCGGTCTATCTCGCTCAGCTCGGCATGGGCGTGCCGGCGAAGCGCTTCGCCTTCACGCCGGCGGAGTACCTCTTCGGAAGCCTTTCGCTGGCCGACGACCTGCAGGCGGGCGTGAGCTACTTCCGCGCCGAGGCCCTGCGCGTTCTCGCCATCGCCGAGGCGGTGGCCGCTGGGCGACGTGTGGTCGCGCTCATGGACGAGCCCTTCAAGGGCACGAACGTGAAGGATGCGCTCGATGCCTCGCGCGCCGTCCTCGAGCGCTTCGCTGCCAGTGAGGACTGCCTGTTCCTCTGTTCCTCGCATCTCATCGAACTCAGCCATGACCTCGCGCGCGACGGGCAGGTCGCGTGTCGGTTCTTCGCCGCGGACGAGCAGCAGGGGCGCCTGCGCTTCGACTTCCGGCTCCGGGAGGGCGTCTCGGATCAGCGCCTCGGCATGCGCGTGCTCGAGGAGGAGGGTGTGTTCGAGTTGCTGGACGGTGCTTCCGGCGGCGATGCGCCGAGCCCCGGCGAGGCCCGCCGGCGCTGAGCAGCGCGCTTCAGTCGAGACTCCGCTCGTAGGCCGGTGCGAAGACGAAGGGGATGTTGAAGTTGCTGCTCGCGTCCTCGTAGCGATCGTCGAGTGGTGCATCGCCCTGATCGTTCGGGTTCCAGAAGACTTCGAGGACCTGCATGCCGGGCTTGAGTCCCTCGAGGGGCACCACGCCCATGAGTCCACGCATGGCGAGATCGGCCCGCTGGGCCGGTACGAAGGCGTCCAGGGAGATCGACGTTCCGGCGAGCGTGACGGACCAGAGCTCGCGCAGGCAGCGGACCCGGTCGATGTCGCCCTCGGGATCGCCGCAGTAGCTGCGCAGCATGAGGTCGTCGCGCAGCGGGTGATAGGGCAGGAACAGGCGCAGGTGGCTACCGCTCTGCGTGAAGCTGCTGATGCGCGGCCAGGGTCGCAGGCGATCGAGGCCCCCGGGCATGTCCTCGTAGTGGGTGCTGCGCATGCCGGCCCGGATCTCCTCGTCGCCGAGGAAGGTGAACTCGGAGGAAACGGTGAAGTCGCGCCAGGCCGCCACCCGGTAGTTGCCCACGATCACGACCCCGACGAT
>JAZBPO010000352.1:0-2835 GCA_036351675.1 Pseudomonadales bacterium | reverse complement strand
TACGAGCAGGCGAAGCGGGATCTTTCCGGCGGCAACCTGAGGCTGGTGGTGTCGATCGCGAAGAAGTACCGCAACCGCGGGCTGCCGTTCCTCGACATCATCCAGGAGGGGAACACCGGCCTGATGCGCGCAGTGGACAAGTACGAGTACAAGCGGGGCTACAAGTTCTCGACCTATGCGACGTGGTGGATCCGCCAGGCGATCACCCGCGCCATCGCCGATCACGCGCGGACGATCCGCGTGCCGGTGCACATGATCGAGACGATGAGCAAGCTGCGCACGATCCAGGAGAACCTGCTGCAGGAGATCGGCCGCGAGCCGACCATCGAGGAAATCGCCGAGAAGGCCGGCATGAACGTCGAGGAGACGCGGCGCGTCATGAAGATCTCGCGGCATCCGATCAGCCTCGACCGGCCGGTGGGCGAGTCCGAGGACAGCCAGTTCGGCGACTTCATCGAGGATGAGCGGCAGCGCCCGCCCTCGGAGACGGCGACGAGCGAGATGCTGCGGTCGCGCATCAACGACGTGCTCAAGACGCTCACCTACCGCGAGCGCGAGATCCTCAAGCTGCGATACGGCGTGGGCGACGGCTACACCTACACGCTCGAAGAGGTTGGACGCATCTTCAAGGTCACCCGCGAGCGCGTGCGGCAGGTGGAATCGAAGGCGATCCGCAAGCTGCAGCACCCGGTGCGACGGCGCCGGCTGGCGAACTTCGTCAACGGCGTGGGCGAGGACGTGACCTGAAGCCGGACGCGGCGGGGCTCCTGGCGGGTCCCGGGACGCAGGATGATCACGAGGGCCGCTCACCCCGGGCGGCCTTTTTCATGCGCAGCGCCCGGCGTTGGATTAGACTGGTGCGCGACGCGGAACGGAGGATCCGACCATGGCGACGATGCGCTGGTCTCAGATGACGGATTTCGCGATCGACCTGCCGAACCGTCCGGGCGAGCTGGCCCGACTGGCGGCCCGGCTGCGGGCGGCGGACGTCAATCTGCTCGGCCTGTGGGGCGCGGAAACGGACGATGGGCAAGGCACGTTCTACTGCGTGCCGGAGTCGTCGGATCAGTTTCGCGAGTTCGCGCGGTCGGCGGAGCTCGACGTGCGCGAGGGGCTCACGTTCTACCTGCGGGGGGAGGACTACGTGGGAGCCCTGGTGCGCACGCTGGAGCAGATCGCCGGGGCGAACGTCAACCTGCTGGGGATCCAGACGATCGCGGCGGAGGGCTCGTACGGGTGCTTCGTCTGGGCGGATGAGAACGATTGGGATCGCCTCGTGCGGATTCTGGACGAGGTGTGCCAGCCGCGCTGATGCGACCGGGCGATTCGGCGCGAGCGCCCGAAGCGTCGCGCCGACGGCGTCAGTTCGCGCATTCGTCACGCACGGGATTGCGCAGCAGGCCCACGTGCTCGATCTCCACCTCGACGACGTCGCCATCCTTCAGGAAACGCGGCGGCGTGCGGCCCGCGCCAACGCCGGCCGGCGTTCCCGTGAGAATCACCGTGCCGGCGAGAATCGTCATGCCGCGGCTGAGCTCGGCGATCAGCGTCGCCACGGGGTGGAGCATGAGGCTCGTGGACGCCTCCTGCACGACTTCGCCGTTCAGGCGCGTGACGAGGCGGAGCTGCTGCACATCCGGCACGTCGCTCGCCGGGACGAGGTCGCCGATCGGGCAGAACGTGTCGAAGCTCTTGCCGCGCACGAACTGCCCCCCCGCCCCTTCGCGCTGCCACCACCGGGCGGAGACGTCATTTGCGCAGGCGTAGCCGGCCACGCAGTCGAGCGCGCGGTCCGGCGCGACGTCTCGCGCATCCGCGCCGATGACGACGGCGAGCTCGCCCTCATAGTCCACCTGTGGACCGTGCTCGATGCAGGCGTGCGGGATGACGATGGGCTCGTCGTGGTCGATCACCGATGCGGGATTCTTCATGAACACGACGGGACGATCCGGCGCTTCGCCGCCCATCTCGGCGGCATGGTCGGCGTAGTTGCGGCCGATACAGAGGATCGCGGGCGGACGCTTGATCTCGGGATGCATGCTTATCGCTCCTCTTCCTTCGCAGGCGGGCGATCCGTCTTCGCTCGTCGCGGCGGAACCGGATCGTATCCGAACCCCCCGAACGGATGACACCGCAGCAGACGGCGGACCGTCAGCCAACTCCCGCGCAACGCGCCATGCGCGGTGAGCGCTTCGACGGCGTAGTCGGAGCATGTCGGCTGGAATCGGCAGTGCATGCCCATGACGGGACGCAACGTCGCCTGGTAGAGCCGCACGAGAAGGATGAGCGGCCGCGCGGCGAACGGTGGACGACGGCGCGGATCGCTCCCTTGGATCCGCGAGGCGGCGGTCGGGCCATCGCTCGCGCGGCGAGGCGATTCGCTGCTGTCTGCTTCAACTGCCGCCATCGCATGGCCCATCTTCCGAGTTCGCCCGCCGTCTGAGCCGCGCCTGCCAGCGGTCGTCAAGCTCCCCGAGCATCGTGCAGACGCGCCGCCGATACTCAGACAACTCGAGCGGCTCGTGCGGCCGCACCGTGATCACGACATCGTAGCCGGCCGGGAGCTGATGCCGATCGAGCCGGTACGCTTCGCGGAGCAGCCGGCGGATGCGATTGCGTCGCACCGCGTTGCCCACGCGCCGCGACGTGGAGAGGCCGAGACGCGCGTGGGGCAGATCGTTCGGCAGGGCGTGCATGACGAGCGGCCCGCTGCGGCGGGAGATCCCCTGCTGGTAGACGCGGTCGAACTCGCCCCGATCGCGCAAGCGGAGCGTCTTCGGGAAGCGCTGATTGGGCGCGGGGGCGGACATCAGTCGACCTGGAGCGCGCGCTGGT
>JAZBPO010000351.1:0-13132 GCA_036351675.1 Pseudomonadales bacterium | reverse complement strand
TGACGGCCGGGTCAGTGATGCCGAGCACGCAGGCGCCCTCACAGGGTGCCGGGCAGACGCGACCCGTGAACTCCGGGAAGTTGTTGGTCTTGTGCAGGCGCTCGAGCGCCTCGTGCCAGAGTCCGCGGTAGACGAGGTCGTTCCACTCGGGGATCAGGTTGTAGATCGGGCAGCCGTGCGGTTCCGACTGGCAGAAGGGCACGCCACAGTCCATGCACCGCGCACCCTGCGTCTTCAGATGCTCTTCCGCCGGATCCGTGAAGATCTCCTCGTAGTCGACGAGGCGCACGGTCGCGTCGCGGTACGGCACCGTCTGGCGCGCGTATTCCTTGAATCCTGTCGGCTTGCCCATCTCGCGTTCCCTGATGCCTGCGGGGCCTCGGCCCCGTGCCTTGCCCGTGGATCAGCCCGCCGAAGCGGCGACGGCGTCGGCCGTTCCCGCGCGCTGGCGGCGCTCCTCCAGCACGCGCTTGTAGTCGCGCGGCATGACCTTGACGAACTCGCGCTGCGCGTCGCTCCAGCGCTCGAGAATCCGCTCCGCGACCGTCGAGCCGGTGTACGCGGCGTGCTTGCGGATCAGTTCCTCGAGTTCCGCGACGTCCTCCGACGCCGAGAGCGGATCGAGATCGACCATCTCCGGATTGCAGCGCCCCGGGAACTCGCCCTGCGGATCCCACACGTAGGCGACGCCGCCGGACATACCGGCTGCGAAGTTGCGACCCGTGGGGCCGAGGATGACCGCGCGTCCGCCGGTCATGTACTCGAGGCCATGATCGCCGACGCCCTCGACCACGGTCCGCGCCCCGGAGTTGCGCACGCAGAACCGCTCCGCGGCGATACCGCGGAAGTAGGCCTCTCCGGATGTGGCACCGTAGAGGCAGACGTTGCCGACGATGATGTTCTCCTCGGCCTTGAAGGGCGATTTCCTGGGCGGATAGACGACGATGCGCCCGCCCGAGAGGCCCTTTCCGACGTAGTCGTTGGCGTCGCCCTCGACCTCGATGGTCACGCCCTTCGCGAGGAAGGCGCCGAGGCTCTGACCGGCGGAGCCGGACAGCCTGACGTGGATCGTGTCGTCCGGGAGCATGGCCGCGCCGCAGCGCTTGGCGATCATGTGCGACAGCGTGCCGCCCACGACGCGATTCGTGTTCACGACCGGGAGTTCGATCTCGACCCGCTCGCCGGTGGCGAGGGCCGGTTCCGCGAGTTCGATGAGTCTGTTGTCGAGGGCGAGTTCGAGCCCGTGATCCTGCTGGTGGATGGCGTGGCTGCCGAGGAAGTCCTCGGGTTCCGGCGCGCGTACGAGGAGCGGCGAGAGATCGAGGCCCTTCGCCTTCCAGTGCGCCACGGCCAGATCCACCTCGAGGCAGTCCGCACGCCCGACCATCTCGGAGACGGTCCGGAAACCGAGCTCCGCCATGATCATGCGCAGCTCCTTCGCGAGCATGAAGAAGTAGTTCACGACGTGCTCGGGCTGACCGCGGAACTTCGCACGCAGCTCCGGATCCTGCGTGGCGATGCCGACCGGGCAGGTGTTCAGGTGGCACTTGCGCATCATGATGCAGCCGAGGGCCACGAGCGGGGCCGTGGCGAAGCCGAACTCCTCGGCCCCGAGGAGCGCGGCGATGGCGACGTCACGGCCGGTCTTCAGCTGGCCGTCCGTCTGCAGCACCACGCGCGAGCGGAGGTTGTTCATCACCAGCGTGTGGTGCGTCTCGGCGATGCCGAGCTCCCAGGGCAGGCCGGCGTGCTTGATCGACGTCAGCGGCGACGCGCCCGTACCGCCTTCGTGGCCGGCGATGACGATGTGATCCGCCTTTGCCTTGGTGACGCCTGCCGCGACCGTCCCGCAGCCCACCTCGGCGCCGAGCTTCACGGAGATGCGCGCCGACGGGTTGGCGTTCTTGAGGTCGTGGATGAGCTGCGCCATGTCCTCGATGGAGTAGATGTCGTGGTGCGGCGGCGGGCTGATCAGCCCCACGCCCGGCGTCGAGTGGCGCACGGACGCGATGATGTCGTCGACCTTGTGACCGGGCAGCTCGCCGCCCTCGCCGGGCTTGGCGCCCTGCACGATCTTGATCTGCAGCTCGTCGGCGTTCGTCAGGTAGTTGATCGTGACGCCGAAGCGCCCGGAGGCCACCTGCTTGATCGCGCTGCGCTTCGAGTCGCCGTTCTCCATGGGGACCCAGCGCGCCGGGTCCTCGCCGCCCTCGCCGGTGTTCGACTTGCCGCCGATGCGGTTCATGGCGATGGCGAGGGTCTCGTGCGACTCGGCGGAGATGGAGCCGTAGCTCATGGCGCCGGTCGCGAAGCGCCTGACGATCTCGGCCTCCGGTTCGACCTCCTCGAGGGGAATGGGGCCGCCGTTCATGCCCTCGCGGAAGGTGAGCAGACCGCGCAACGTGGCCTCGCGCGTCGCGACCTCGTTCGTGTACTTCGAGAAGCGCCAGTAGGCGTCCTCGGAATTGGTGCGCGCGGCGACCTGCAGGTCGGCGACGGCGATGGGGTCCCACATGTGGCGATCGCCGCCCCGGCGCCAGTGGAACTCGCCGGGGTTCGGGAGCACCGGCAGGCGCACCTGATCGCGGGTGGGATAGCCGAGCTCGTGGCGGCGCTCCATCTCCTCGGCGAGGATCGCGAAGTCGGCGCCGGCGACGCGGGAGGCCGTGCCGGCGAAGCAGCGGTCCACGACCTCGGTGTCGAGGCCGACGATCTCGAAGATCTGCGCGCCCTTGTAGGACTGCAGCGTCGAGATGCCCATCTTCGCCATGACCTTCATGATCCCCTTCGCCGTACCCTTGCGGTAGGCGGCGACGACGTCCTCGTCCGAGTTGACGTGAGAGACGTCGTCGAACTTGCCTTCCGCACGGGCCTGCCAGAGTGCCTCGAAGGCGAGATAGGGATTCACGGCGTCGACGCCGAAGCCGACGAGGCAGCAGAGATGATGGACCTCCCGTGCTTCGCCGGACTCGAGGACGATGCCGATCTTGGTGCGCGTGTTCTCGTTCACCAGGTGGTGGTGGAGTGCGCCGACGGCGAGCAGGGAGCTGACCGGTACGCGATCGGGCCCGATGCCGCGGTCCGAGAGCACCACGAGTGACGCGCCGTCCTCGATGGCGGCGCTCGCCTCGGCGCAGATGCGGTCGATGGCAGCCTGCAGCCCCGGCGCGCCCGAGCCCTTCTCGAACGTGATGTCGATCACGCGCGAGGTCCAGCCGCGGTGATCCATGTGCTTGAGCGCCGCGAGCTCCTCGTTGGTGAGCACCGGATGCGGCACCCAGAGTCGGTGCGCGTGCTCGGGCTCCGTCGTCAGCAGATTGCCCTCGGGCCCGATGTAGCACTGCAGTGCCATGATGACCTCCTCGCGGATCGAGTCGATCGCGGGATTCGTCACCTGTGCGAAGAGCTGCTTGAAGTAGTCGTAGAGCATGCGTGGCTTGTCCGAGAGGACTGCCAGCGCCGAGTCGTTGCCCATGGAGCCGAGCGGGTCACGCAGCTCCCTGACGAGCGGCATGAGCATGAACTGCATGGTCTCGACGGTGTAGCCGAAGGCCTGCATGCGGGGAAGGAGCGTTTCGGGGTCGAAGCCGTGCGGCTCGCCGTTCGGCTCGAGATCGCGCAGGTCGATGCGTTGCTCGGCGAGCCATTCGCCGAAGGGGTGCCGGCGCGCGAAATCCCCCTTCACTTCCTCGTCGGGGATCATGCGACCCTGTTCGAAGTCGATCAGGAAGACGCGGCCGGGCTGCAGACGGCCCTTCTCGACGACGTGCTCGGGCTCGACCGGAACGACGCCGACCTCCGAGGCCATGATGCACTTGTCGTCGTCGGTGATGTAGTAGCGCGACGGGCGCAGGCCGTTGCGGTCGAGCACCGCACCGATGTACTTGCCATCCGTGAAGGCGATGGATGCCGGGCCGTCCCAGGGCTCCATGAGCGTCGACAGATACTCGTAGAAGTCCCGTTTCGCCTGGTCCATGGACGCGTGGCCCTGCCAGGCTTCGGGGATCATCTGCAGGATCGACTCCTGTAGCGTCAGGCCGCCCATCAGCATGAACTCGAGGACGTTGTCGAAGGCGCCCGAATCGGAGCCGCCCGGCTCCACGATCGGGAACAGCTTGTCGATCCCGTCGCCGTAGAGCTCGGACTCGATGACGCCTTCGCGTGCGTTCATCCAGTTGATGTTGCCCTGGCGCGTGTTGATCTCGCCGTTGTGGCTCATGAACCGGTTCGGTTGGGCCCGGTCCCAGCTCGGGAAGGTGTTGGTCGAGAAACGGGAGTGCACCATGGCGAGGTGCGAGGCGTAGCGCGGATCGGTGAGGTCGCCGTAGAAGGGGAAGACCTGTTCCGGCGTCAGCATGCCCTTGTAGACGATGACCTTCGAGGACAGCGTGCAGACGTAGAAGAGCTGCCGCTCGGAGAGCTCCGCGTCCCCCTTCACCAGGTGCGTCGCGCGCTTGCGGATCAGGTACAGGCGGCGCTCGAAGGCGTCGCCGGCGACCGGCGCGCCGCTCTCGTCGTGGCCGGCGCCGACGATGAGCATCTCGATGTGGGGCATCGCGGCGCGCGCCGCCTTGCCGATGTCGGCGCCGTCGGGGTCCGTCGGCACGGTGCGCCAGCCGATCAGGCGCTGCCCCTCGGCGGCGATGCGCTCCGCGAGGATCTCCTTGCACTGCAGCCGCTCGTGCTCTTCGCGCGGCAGGAACACGATGCCGGCGCCGTAGGACCCCGCGGCCGGGAGTTCCGTGCCGAGTTCCTCGGCGACCACCTCGCGCAGCAGTGCGTCCGGCAGGCCCGTGAGGATGCCCGCGCCGTCGCCCGTATTCGCCTCGTAGCCCTGACCGCCGCGATGAATCATGCAGCAGTTCATGCGCTGCGCGTCCTCGATGATCGCGCGCGAGGGGCGGCCCTTGATGTCGCAGACGAAACCGACGCCGCAGGCGTCCTTCTCGTTGGCGGGGTCGTAGAGGCCCTGACGCTCGGGCAGGCCGAGGCGCAGTTGTTCCGCGAGGGTCCGTTCCATCCGCTTCTCCATTACTCCGGTCACCTCGAAGGCATCGTCGTCCAGCCCGCGAGTGATCTCGCAGCGCGCCGGCAGCCGTGGCCGGATCGCGCATCGCGCCCAAGGTGCAGAGCGCACCTTCTTCCCGGGTGCCGCAGACCCGGTATCGCCCTTGCGTTCGTCGTCGTTCGGAGCCCGTGCCACCGCTCGTGGCGGTGATCCGGCTGCCTGGGCCGGGGGCCTCCTGGTGTGGACTCCCCGAGGAATGGGCGGCATGAAACCGCGGCTGCATCGCAACCGGGCCGCGAATCTAGCAAGACGGACACATAAGTCAACCAACCCGGGGATGGCCGCTTCCGGCCCTTCAGGCCTTGCAGAGATAGATGTAGCGGTAGCGCTCGACGTAACCGAAGGTCTCGTAGAGCGCGGCTGCCGGCGCGTTGTCTGTGCGCATCTGCAGGTAGGCGCGCATCGCGCCCGCGCGCCGTCCGCGTGCATGGAGGCCGGCCACGAGCGCCCGGCCGTGGCCGCGACGCCGCTCCTCGCGGGCGGTGACGACGTCGAAGAGCCCGAGCAGGTCGTCCTCCACGACGCCGAGGCCACAGGCCACGGCGCGGCCGTCTTCCTCGACCAGCGCATGGAGGCAGTCGCCGGGGATGCCGCGCAGCAGTAGATCGTGGAGCCGGCGGGCGTCCTCGGGCTCGCCCGTGAGTCCGGCGTAGGTCGCCAGCCAGCGCTCGCGGTCCGTGAACCTCACCGCCGCCGGCACCTCGTCGCCGGCTGCCAGTTCGGCGGCGAGGACCAGGTTCGGGTCCTCCACCGTGTAGCCGCGATCGAGCAGCGCCCACTCGAGCGCCTGCACGTCGCAGCAGGTCGGCAGGCGGAAGCGTGTCGGCAGCCCGAGCCGGGCGTAGTGGTTCTCGCACCAGCGGATGCGATCCGCGAGCGCTCGATAGCCGATCTCGGCGAGCGGCGTCACGGAGTTGGCTCGGCGCGTGAAGCCGTGCGCCGACCGCACCACCCAGCCGTCGAAGAGCACCTGACCGAGCGCAGGCCAGGCATTGAGTGAGGCCTCCTCGATGCGGAGGTCTAGGCGCCGATCCGGGGCCTGCACGCGGGCGTCCGCTCTCGTGGCGAAGGGTCAGGGAGCGTACGCTCACGCCGCTGCCGTGTCCCGGTCGGAAGGCCCGGCGCGGCGAGGGTCGCCGAAGCGAGGACCTTCATGCCTCGACGCCACGAGGTGGTCGCCCATCTCCCGCTCGAGGGCCCGGGGCGGGTGTTGCCGTCGCGGCGCGCCCGTACGGAGCGAGCGGACGGTGCCCCGGCGCCGCCCGGAGGGCACCTGGAGGCTGGTGAGACACCCCTTTCCGCTGCGCTGCGGGAATGCGAGGCGTAGGTCGGCATCGTCGTCGGACCCGGCATGCGCCCCGGCTGTGGCAGGGTTCGGAGCGGCGGTGCTTCCCGAACCCGCCGTGCCCTGGCTCGGCGACGGCCTCGCGCGCGCTGCGCGCATCGAGGCGCTCGGCGGAGACGGCAGCCCGTGGTACGGCGAGTAGTGGTGTCCCGGTGCTCTGCTACAATCTCGCGCCGCGCGCGGTGAGGGCCGGGCGCGCTCGCCGGTGCCGAGGCGCGCCGAGCGGGCGATCCGATCGACGATCTCGAAAACGCCTGATAAGGAACCCGTCATGACCGAACCCGTGCGCGTCGCCGTCACCGGAGCCGCTGGCCAGATCGGCTATTCCCTGCTGTTCCGGATCGCCTCGGGCGAGATGCTCGGCAAGGACCAGCCCGTCATCCTGCAGCTGCTGGAGATCACGCCGGCCATGGACGCGCTGCGGGGTGTGGTGATGGAGCTCGAGGACTGCGCCTTCCCGCTCGTGCAGTCGATCATCCCCACCGACGACGCCAACATCGCCTTCAAGGACGTCGACTACGCACTCCTCGTCGGCTCGCGTCCGCGCAGCAAGGGCATGGAGCGCAAGGATCTGATCGAGGCCAACGCCGCGATCTTCTCCGTGCAGGGCAAGGCGCTGAACGACCACGCCTCCCGCGGCGTGAAGATCCTCGTGGTCGGCAACCCGGCGAACACGAACTCGCTCATCGCCCAGCGCAACGCACCGGATCTCGATCCGCGCCAGTTCACGGCCATGACGCGCCTCGACCACAACCGCGCCGTCGCGCAGCTCGCGCACAAGTGCGGTGGCCACGTCTCCGACGTCGCAGGCCTGTGCATCTGGGGCAATCACTCCGCCACTCAGTTCCCCGACATCCATCGCGCAGGGGTGAAGGGCACGCCCGCCCTCGAGCAGGTGACCCAAGAGTGGTACGAGAACGACTTCATCCCGACCGTGCAGCAGCGCGGCGCGGCGATCATCGAGGCGCGGGGGGCATCCTCGGCGGCCTCGGCGGCCAATGCGGCCATCGATCACATGCGGGACTGGGCGCTCGGCTCGAACGGCGAGATCGTCAGCATGGGCGTCTACTCGGACGGCAGCTACGGCATCCGGGAGGGCCTCATCTACTCCTTCCCCGTCGTCTGCAGCGGCGGGGACTGGGGCATCGTCCAGGGCATCGAGCAGAACGCGTTCTCTCTCGGCAAGATGAAGGCCACCGAGGACGAGCTCATCGAGGAGATGAGCGCCGTCGAGCACCTGCTCCCGTCCTGAGCGGGCGCATTCCGGAGGAGAGCGGCCATGGCGAGAGAGCGACTGCACGAGGCGCTGACCGCGCTCCACGAGGAGCTCGAGTCCGGCGCGCCGGTTCCGGACGAGGACCGCAAGCTCATGCGTCTGATCGCCGACGACGTCGATCGAGCGCTCGACGAGGAGGGCCTCGGCGAGCGCCTGAAGGAGCGTGCAGAGGAGCTGGCGACCGAGTTCGAGGCGGAGCATCCCAGGGTCGCGCACGTCCTCGGCGAGATCGTCGACCTGCTCGCCCGCATGGGCATCTGACGCGGCCCGCGCCGCGATCACGGGCATCGGGAGCGCCCCGAGGGGCGCTCGAGCAGGAGCCTTCCATGGACGCCATCGACACGGTCCGCGACCAGCTCGTGCCTCTCGCCGACGAACTCGTAGAGCAGCTCGAGGCGGACGGCGACCCCGATTCCGCGCGCTGGTTCTCGGCGCTCCGCGCCTCGCTCGCGGCGGCACGGGAGGAAGAGGACCTGATCATGATCTTCATCGAGCAGCTCGGCCCCACCGGGCCCATGGCGATGAGCGCGGGCTTCTCCTTCGCGGCACGGTTCAAGCTCGACGTGCTGCTCGAGCGTGCGCAGGAGGTCGCCTTCGCGTTCTCCGCCGACGGCGACGCGCATTGATCTCGCCGGCGTCGAGGCACCTGGCACGCCGTCACGACCAGCCGCCCGCTGCCGCGAAGGAACCCGCCATGAACCGCCTCCTGCTCTGGCCGCGCCTGCTCGTCCTGCTCTGCGCCGTGCTCGGCGCGACTGCGTGCGACGAATCGGCCATGGAGCCGGCCGCGGCCGCAGCTCCGGAACCCTTCGACGTCGTCGAGGCCACGATTCCCGAGATGCAGGCAGCCATGAGCGAGGGTCGCCTCACCAGCCGCGAACTCGTCGCGGCACATCTGTTGCGCATCGCCCTGCACGAGGACGCCGTGAACGCGGTCATGGACGTGAACGATCACGCCCTCGAGATCGCCGATCGCCTCGACGCCGAGCGCGCCGCCGGCCGCGTCCGCGGGCCATTGCACGGCATCCCGATCGCGCTCAAGGACAACATCCTCACGCGCGACGTGCCCACCACCGGCGGCGCGCTGGCCTTCGAGGGCTACGTGCCGCCCTACGAGGCCACGCTCACGGAGCTGCTGCGCGAGGCCGGCGCCGTGATCATCGCCAAGACGGTGATGACCGAACTCGCCAACTTCATGGCCTCCGGCATGCCCGGCAACTACAGCGCCGTCGGCGGCTACGGGCTGAATCCCTACGATCCGCGCCGCGACCCGCGCGAGGGTCGTGACGACGGCCGGCCGGTCATGGGTGTCGGCGGCTCGAGCTCCGGCATCGGCACGGCCGTGAGCTTCTGGGCCGCTAACGTCGGGACCGAGACGTCCGGTTCGATCCTGTCGCCGTCGAACGCGAACATGCTCGCCGCCGTGAAGCCGACGGTCGGGCGCGTGAGTCGCTGGGGCGTGATCCCCATCACCGCCGACCAGGACACGGCCGGCCCCATGGCCCGCACCGTCACCGACGCGGCGATCCTGCTCGGTGCGCTGGAAGGCGCCGAGCCCGACCCGAAAGATCCCGCCACGGGGCGCTGTGCGCGGCCCGAAAGCGGTGACTACACACAGTTCCTCGATGCGGGTGCCCTCGCCGGCGCGCGCATCGGCATCCCGCGTGCCTTCTACTACGACCCGGTGCAGGTGCCCGGCGAGGACGAAGCACGAGGCTGGCGCAGCGATGCCGAGCGCGCGGCCATGGCTGAGGCCATCGGGGTGCTGCGCGAGGCCGGCGCCGTGATCGTCGACCCCGCCGACATCCCCAGCGTCGTCGACCCCGATCCGGAGCGGAACCTGCTCGCGGCGCCGCGCTCGAGCGTGCTCGACTACGGCATGAAACGCGACTTCGACGCCTGGCTGGCCACGCTCGGCGACACGGCTCCTGTGCGCAGCCTGACGGAACTCCGCGAATGGAATCTCGCCCATCGCGACGCCGGCGCCCTGAAGTACGAGCAGGCGCGCCTCGACGGCGCCGACGAGATCGATCTCGAGGCCGATCGGTCTACCTACGAGGCGGACCGGTCCCGCGACCTCGAGCTGAATGGCGCAGAGGGCATCGACGCCGCCCTGGCGAGGCACGAACTCGATGCGCTGCTGTTCCCGGGCTCCGGCGGCGCCGGCATCGCAGCGCGGCCGGGCTATCCGACGGTGATCGTCCCCTTCGCACGGGTCGAGATGGACCCGCGGGAGCCCTGGCCCGAGGGCTTCGAGCCGGCGTCGCGCCCCTTCGGCGTCAGCTTCACGGGCACGGCCTGCAGCGAACCCCGCCTGCTCGCGCTCGCGTACGCCTTCGAGCAGGCGACGCAGCGACGCGAGGCGCCTGCCGCCTTCCGCTGAGACGGGCGCAGCGCCGCCGGCAGCGACGGAGCGAGGTCGATCACCGTGTGGCGCCGCACCTCGCTGTTCGTCTTGCTGGTACTCGGCGGCTGCGGTGGGCCCGAGCTGCCACCGCTGCCGCCGCGCGCCAAGGTGCTCGCCTTCGGCGACAGCCTCACCTACGGGACCGGCGCCGCGGGGCAGGGCTACCCCGAGGTGCTGGCGGAGCTGACGGACCTCGCGGTCGTGAATGCGGGCGTCCCCGGGGAAGTCAGCGCCCGCGGTCGCGAGCGCCTTCCGGCCCTGCTCGAGGAGCATCGACCCGCGCTCGTGGTGCTCGTCCACGGGGGCAACGACACACTTCGCAACATCTCGCCTGCGCGGACCCGTGAGAACCTGATCGCCATGATCGAGGTCAGCCGGAGCGCCGGCGCCGAGGTCGTGATGCTCGGCGTCCCGGGTCGCAATCTGACCCTTTCGGCGCCCGGCTACTACCGCGACGTCGCGGTCGCTGCCGACGTGCCCATCGATCTCGACGTCCTGCCGCGGCTCATGCGCGACCGGGCCGTGAAGTCCGACAGTGTGCACTTCAACGGGCGCGGCTATCGCCTCATGGCGGAGGCCGTGCGCGATCTGCTGGAGGATTCGGGCGCGCTCTAGGAGCATCCCTTCGGAATCGCGAGCAACACCACGGCGTCCTCCTTGCCGGCTTGCAGTGGCTGCAGCAGAGCCTCGCCGGAGAGCAGGGCGGCCTGTTCCGGGGCGAGGAGCGTGCCTGCGCAGACCGGTGAGCCGGAGGCGCCGACCAGCACGCCGTAGCGGGCCCGGGGCAGGGGCGTGGTCGCGCCGGCTCGAAGCTCGAAGCGATGGACGTGGAACTCACGCGTGCGGGCGATGCAGGCGGCCCTGACGCCGGGCGCCGTCGCCGTGACGGCGGGCCGGGGATCCGCCGGCACGTCCATGCGCACGTCGCTCAGGGCGTCGCCGAGGGCGAGTCCGTCCTCCGGCGCGAGGGGCTGATTCGCGTAGAGCACGCGGCGTTCGTAGCTCGGCGTCTGGAACTCGATCACACGCACTCCGCGCATGAGACCGTGCGGGAGGCCGGCCGGCACTCGCACCACGTCCCCCGGCTGGAGGCCGCGCAAGTTGGTGAAGCGCTCGAGGCGCGCGCGCGTACCACAGGCGCTCGAGAGGTACGCTGCCCGCGGGCTCGGATGTTCGCCGCCATGGTCGTCGGCGAGGGCCCGCAGGGCCCGTGCGTCGGCGCGCGCAGTGCGCTCGAAGGCCGCGCGAAACGCGCGTTCGCCCAGTTTCGCCTGCAGCTGCGGGTTGAAGCCATAGCGCATGCGGGCCCGGCCGTCGGGCCAGGCGTCGGGGTGCACGTCGATGACCACGTAGACCTCGTCCTTCTCTCGGTGCACCTCGAAGTAGAGATCGCCGGTCTCCGCCGACGCCGCGAGGACCTTGACGAGGATCGGGGCGCCGCCGCCGTAGGCGTCCGGGCGCGCGGCGAGCAGCCAGGGCAGCGGAACGGCCGCCGCTGCGGTGCCGGCGCCCACCACGCCGCGGGCTTCGATACCCGTGAACCAGACCTCTTCGCCCCAGGCTTTCTTCACGCGGACGGGCTGGAGCGGCACCGGCGCCGCCCCGCGGAACAGGGGCGCCGCAAGCTGCCGCGCGATCTCCGGCAGCGACAGGCCGTGACCCTGCTCCGTGCTGCGGGCGAGCGCCTCGCTCGCGGGGCCGGCCGCGCACACGGTGAAGGCGTCACCTTCGAGATCCTCGAAGCACAGCAACGCCTGCATCGGGCGTCCCGACAGCCAGTGCGCCTTCACGTCCACGCGGCGAACGCGGACTCTTCCGGCTGCGGCTGAGCGATCCAGGGGGCGGGTCATGGCGGTCATGGTACGACGCGCGCAGGCTTCGGCGGGCATACTCCGGCGCCCCTGGGAGATCACGCATGAACGACACGCGCACCGAGGATCTGCGCCTGCTCGAACGTCTCGCGCGCCATGCGCCGCGCGGGCGCTCCGTCACCGCCCTCGCACACGAATTCGGCGTCGGCCCGGCGCGCCTCAGGCGCAGCGTCGGAGAAACCTGCGGCATGAGCCCCGGCGCCTTCCTCGATGCGCAGCGCGTCGCTTCGGCCCGCAGACTCGCCGCACGCGGGGATGCGGACCCGGAGACCGTGCTGCGCCTGACCGGCGCCACCGGCCGCGGCACGCTCGATCCCGCCGCGGTGCAGGCGCAGGGCGACGGGCCGATCCGCGTGTTCCTTCCGGCGCGCCCGCCCTTCGCGCACGCTGCGCTGGCCAACTTCTTCCGCATGCGCTGCATGCCTGTCGTGGAGCACTTCGAGGACGGCGAGGAGCCCGCCTACGGACGGGCCTGGCGCAGCCGCGACGGCGCCGGCCGCGGCCTCTTCCGGCTCCTGCCCGACGGGGTCGTGCTCGAGATCGAGGGGCGCGGCACGATCCCGCTGCGGGACCTGCTGCGCCGTGCCGAGCGCATGTTCGACCTCGATGCGCCGGTGGAAGACGTCCGGGATCGCTTTCGTGCGGACCCGATCCTCGGCCGGGCCGTCGCGAGCGAGCCGGGCCGGCGGGTCCCGGGCAACTGGGACCCCTTCGAGCTCGCCGTCCGCGCCGTGCTCGGCCAGCAGGTCTCCGTCGCCGCCGCGCGCACGCATGCCGATCGTCTTCTCGAGCTGCTCGGCGTGGACGGTCCCGATGCGCTCTTCCCCACGCCGGCGGAACTGGCCGGGGCGGATCTCGGCGCCCTCGCCATGCCCGCGTCGCGGCGCGAGACGATCCGCACGCTCGCGGCGGCCGTGGCCGAGGGTCGTGTGGACCTCGAGCTGCCGCCCGACGAGGTGCGTGCGCAACTGCTCGCCCTGCGCGGCATCGGTCCCTGGACCGCGGACTATGTCGCCATGCGCGGTCTCAAGGACCGGGACGCCTTCCCGGCAGGCGATCTCGTGGTCAGGCAGGCGCTCGCGGGCGGATCGCGCAAGCTGCCGACCGAGGCGGAGGTGCGGAGCCGCGCCGAAGCCTGGCGGCCGCTGCGCGCCTATGCGGCGCT
>JAZBPO010000350.1:0-3027 GCA_036351675.1 Pseudomonadales bacterium | reverse complement strand
TGAAGCAATACATGTCCGTCGCCTAGGGCGCACTGATTCACGGTTCGGCGTCGGACGCATCGTTTCCCCCGTCGTGGGGTCGACCGCCGCATCCTCACACGCGTTCCGGGGGCCGGTCCGAATGGGGCCGACCCGTGCCACGGTTCGAGGTGCGGCACATGCTCTGGAGGTTCATCGTGAACCTCAACCGCGGGGCGTTGGCACAGGCGCTTCGCAGCCATCGTGGGGCCTCGCGGTCGAGGCCCGGTTGAGAAGGGGATCCCCAGAGGGTTCCCGGGATTCCTCCCTTCTTTCTTCCACCTCTTCTTTTGTCAAGGTCGTTTCCGCACCGGCTCGGTCCCGCAGACGAGCCGGCGCGGGTGCGGCCGCGCGTCTGGCTCAGCGCGCGCCGGCGGCGCGCTTGGGCGAAACGTCGGCCGGCGTGGCGATGGCGGCGTCAGCGGTCGATTCGCGAGTCCATTCAGCGATTGGTTCGGCCGCCGACGTCGGGTTGCGTTCGACCATCAGCAGGATGCCGGCGGCGATGAGCGCGACGGCGACGATCTTCCGCACCGGCATGGGATCGCGGAAGACGAGCCAGCCCGCGACGACCGCCGCCCCCATCGCGGTGGCGAACGCGATCGGCTTGACCGTCGAGAGATCGCCCAGGCTGAGCGCCGTGTAGAACAGCAGCATGCCCGCCGCTCCGGCCATGAGGCCCGACCCCAGCGCGAGCTTGAGGGCGGTCGGCCAGCCGAGGTCGCCGAGCCAGCCGCGCGGCTCTTGCTGGAGGCGCATCATGACGAACCACGCGGCCAGCCAGAGGACGGGCAGGGCGACGGTGGTGCGGACCGCCATCGCGGTCACGGGACCGATTCTCCCCGTGTGCAGCACCGATTTGGTGAACGACTCGCCGATCCCCCAGCAGAGGCCGGCCAGCAGGGCAATGAGTATCGCTTTCATTCCCTCAGTCTACTCATCGCCGCGCGGAGCGCGTCCGGGCGATGCGCTGCGGCCCATCGCCCGAACGCGCCGTCCCCCCGTGACGCCGTCATGCCGGGACCCAGCAGAGATCGAGGATGGTGTTCGTGGGATGCTCCGTGTGGAACTTCGCCACGACCGGCATGCCGAAGCTCGGCTTTCCCTCCCACAGGTAGCTCATCAGCTTCGTGCACGCGCCGTCGATCTCGACGCTGATCAGGTGCACCGGCGCCTGCGCCCGGAAGAGCTCGCCCGGATACGTAATCTCGCTGAAGGTGTAGATGCGTCCCTTCGGCGGCGCCTCCACCCATTCCGTCCGCCGCCAGCAGTCGACGCAGTCCGTCCGGGGGGGGAGGAAGATGCGATGCTCCCGGCAGGCGCGGTTCGTGCAGCGCGTGCCGAGCAGCTTCCCTTCCTGCAGTCCCTTGAAGAACCTGCTCCAGCCGCCGTACGTGTGCGAGTGGTACCAGTTCTTGAGGTTCTTGATGACGAGGGGATCCTCGTTCAACACTTCCGCCTTGGTTCCGTCGAGCTGCACCGCCATGTCACGCCCTTTCCATGATCGTGCACGTCACGTGCGAACCGGTGCCGGCATGGGAGATCGCGCAGCCGCGCTTCGCTTTCTTCACCTGCAGGCTCTTCCAGTCCTTCGGCCGCTCCTTGCCGTAGCGACGCCAGCGCTCGGCCGGTTCGTGGAACTGGTCGTACTTCTTCTGGAGCTGCCAGAGGACCTCGACGAGCTGGAACACGCCCGTGGCGCCCACGGCGTGCATCGTGCCGATCAGCCCGCCGGAGGGATTCGTCGGCAGTCGGCCGTCCATCTCGCAGTCGCCGGACTCCACGAAGTCGCGCCCCTGGCCGTAAGGCCGCAGGCCGATGTCCTCGTAGGTCTGGATGTCGCTGATGGTGAAGGCGTCATGCGTCTCCAGCACGTCCAGCTCCTCGACAGGATCGGTGATTCCCGCCATGTGATACGCGAGATACGCCGCCATCCGCGCCGCGAGGAACGATGAAAAGCCCGGCCAGTCCTGACGCTTGCCCGTTTTGTAGTCGCGGTAGAGGTCTTCCGATTCGTTCGGCAGGAGGAGGACGTCCATGTCGCGCCGGTCGGCCGTGCGCAGCGTGTGCGACCCGCCGCAGCAGGCTGCGATGCGCACCGGATGGTCGGTGAGCTTGAACGCGGTCTTCTCGTCGCAGAGCAGCAGGCACGCCGCGCCGACCGACATCACGCAGCATTCGAGGAACGTGAGCGGGCTGGAGACGATGTCGTTCTCCAGGATGTCCTGCACGGTGTGGAGGCCGGGATTCTGCGAGTACGGCGAGTAGTACGCGTGCTTGCGGTTCTTCACCGCGATCTTCGCGAGCGTCTCGTGGGGCACGTCGTTCTCGTACTGGTAGCGTTGGGCCATCAGCGCGTAGTACGCGGCGTACATCCAGCCGAGCTCGGACTCGAAGTCCTTGCACGCGGCGGAGGCGATGTAGCTGTTGCCGACGCGGGTCGAAACCTCGTCCATGCGCTCCCAGCCGACCACGGGAACGCAGCTCGCGTAGCCGCTCGCGATGGCCTGGCAGGCGGCGAGGACGGCCGAACCGCCGGTCGCCCCGCCGGTCTTGATCTCCACGTTGCCGAGCGGGTCGAAGCCGAGGTAATCGTGGATCTTGGCCGCCGCCAGGAGCTGATCGCCGAAGTGATCGGCGAACTGCGAGTACACGCACCAGTTGACGCGGTCGCGGACGGCCTGGGGCTCGAGCTTGAGGTCGTTCTCCTCGAACGCCATGCGCGTCGCCTCCATGCACAGCTCGCTGGCGTTCTTCTCGGGATACTTCTTCCTGAAGTCGGTGAGTCCGCCGGCGACGGCGAAGACGGGGCGCTCGAACCGCGGAATCCGCAAGTTCCCCTTTCCGAACCGGATCATCGCCTGCTCCCACGTTGTCTCGGCGTTGGCTGCCCCCCCGCGACGCTGCCGACTCGTCGCCGGGCGCCCTCCGCGCAGAGCGTAGCAGAATCAGGATCGTCACGTCCAGATATTCATGCCGCTCCATACCCCGCCTCCACCACCTTGTCCC
>JAZBPO010000349.1:0-4042 GCA_036351675.1 Pseudomonadales bacterium | reverse complement strand
CGTGCGGGTGATCGTCGTCGCGGCCGAGGGCCGCCACTTCTCCTCCGGGCACGACCTCTCGCCGGAGACGGACTTCGATGCCGAGGCGGCCGCGAGCGGGTCCTGGTCCGGATTCGCCGCGCCGGGTGTGGAGGGCCAGTGGGCCTTCGAGGAAGAGTACTACTTCGGCCTCTGCTGGCGCTGGCGCAACATCCCGAAGCCGACCATCGCGGCAGTCCAGGGCAAGGTCATCGCCGGGGGGCTCATGCTCGTGTGGCCCTTCGACATCGTCGTCGCGAGCGACGACGCGACCTTCCAGGACCCCGTGGTGTCCTTCGGCGTCAACGGCGTGGAGTATTTCGGCCACCCCTGGGAGTTCGGTGTGCGCAGGGCGAAGGAGCTGCTCTTCACGGGGCGCGCCATCACCGCGGAGCTGGCCCGCGAACTGGGCATGGTGAATCGCGTGGTGCCCCGCGATGCGCTCCTCGACGAGTCCCTCGCACTCGCCCGGGAGATCGCTTCGCAGCCGATGATGGGGCTGCGGCTCGCGAAGGAGTCGATCAATCAGATGCAGAACAGCCAGGGGCTCTACGAGTCGCTGCGTGCGGCCATGGCGCACCAGCAGATGGGCCACGCGCACAATCGCATCGTGCACGGCTCCGCCGTCGACCCAGCGGGCGCCGAACGCGTGCGCGCGCTGGCGAAGAAGCCGCCCCTGGAACGCTGAGGCGGCCTCCGCGGCGGACTGCGGTCAGCCTTCGACGGCCTGACGCGCGCCGGCGATGCCGTTCCGGTAGATGCCTTCGACGACCTTCGAGGCGTCCTCCTCGGAGGCGCCCTTCGGCTCGAAGGTGCCCGTCCAGACGACCTCGCAGATGCCCTCGCCCTTGTCCGCGACGCTGACGCTGGCGGAGTAGTTCGACACCGGCAGCGGTCCATCGTCGTTGATGATCGAGTAGGCGAACTCCATCGTGTCGACGTCGTGGCGGTCGAGCTGCTCGACGATGGTGGCGTGGCCCATGCCGATGTGGCGAACCATGCCCACGCCTTCGCCCTCGGTCTGGAACGACGTGATCGGTCCGCCGACCTTGATGCCGCCGAAGGCGCTCAGCACGTTCCATGCGTCGCGTGCGGCACCCTTGATCTCCTCGCGGACGGTTACGGTCGTCATGGTCTCTCTCCTCTCCTATGACGCGGAAGGCGAGAGTAGCGCCGCGTGCCGGAACGGGCGAGGGGAGGGCGGCTTCGATGGACACGCTGTTCGCGCTGCGGACGAACGCGGTCCCCGGCTGCGAGGCCGAATTCGATCGCTGGTGCGAGGAGGTCCACGTGCTCCGGGGTGCTGGCCATCGACGGGTCCCGTCCGGCGCGGCGCTACCGTCTCGCCGAGACCGAGCCGCAGCCGGACCGCGTGCACGGCTGGCTCACGCTCCACGAGATCGAAGACGACGTGGAGACCGTGCCGGGCAAGCTCCGCGCCGCGACGCACCTGCGCCAGACCGACGCGCTCGCTGCCGCGAGCATCGACGTCTCCGTGTTCCTGGCGCTCGGGCCGCGTCGCGTCAGCGCCTGATCTCTTCCACCAGCTCGAGGAAGGTGCCGTCGGGGTCGCGAAAGCAGAAGAAGCGGCTGCCGCGGCGGGCGTCGACCATGACCGATGCGGGCGGGGCCACGATCTCGACCCCGCTGGCCTCGAGCGCCGCGAGGTCGGCGTCGAGATCCGTGGTGGACAGGGCGATGCGCGCCAGTCCCGGCCGGTACAGGTGCGGTGGCGGCGGCGTCTCGTCGCGCGGTGAGACCCACTCGAGCAGATCGATGGCGAGCGGCGTGCGGGCGTTCTGGAGCACCAGGATCGCGCCGCGGACGCGATAGGGCGGCATGCCCACGGCAGCGGCCACCTCCGGCGTGTTGGTCTCCGGGACGCGCCAGGCTTCGCGGAAGCCCAGCATCTCGTAGAAGGCGAGGGACCGGTCGTAGTCCGTGCAGTTGACGTTCACGTGGATGAGGCCGTCGATGTGCATGCGTCCCTCCCCGGCGCGCGCGGCGCCCCCGCGAGGCCCGGACCTCAGGCGTCCCGCGCCGCCAGCCGTTTCGTGCGGCGATCGAGGCGCCCGCGCAGGCGCGCATGGCGCTCCGCCGTCAGCGGCCAGGTCCAGCAGATCCAGAAGGCGAAGGCGAACAGGGCCGTCGGCACGATGGCGTAGAGCGTACCGAGCCAGGTCAGCGCGGCGCTGCCGTTGACGGCGTCGGGCGCGGCCGAGTAGCCGGTCATGGCGAGGAGCGGCAGCGAGAAGCCGCCGAAGGACGCGGCGCACTTGGTCATGAAGCCGTGGAGGGCGAAGTAGCTGCCCGTGCGTGCGTCGCCGGAGCGCGCGGTGTCGATGTCGACCACGTCGGCCATCATCGCCAGCGGCAGGTAGGCGAAGGCGCCGTAGCAGAGTCCCTTGATCGCGAACAGGACACGGAACAGCTCCACCTTCCAGAAGTCGAACATGAAGATGGCGAAGATCGCGATCGAGTCGATGCTCACCAGAAGCATGGCGGCGGCGAGCGAGCGATGCTTGCCGAAGCGGCGGGCGATCCAGTCCCCGAGGGGGATCGCGCCGAGGCCCATGACGAAGTAGAGGACGTAGAGCAGGCCTGGTCGGGCGATGCCGATGGCGTCCTGCATGAAGAACAGCGACAGGGCGTTGCGGAACGCCTCGCCGCCGGTGATCACCAGCTCGATGACGAGCACGGTGCGGAACAGGCCGTTGCGCCACATGAGTCGGAGCGAGCGCAGGAAGGGCGTGCGGCCGTGGCCGTGGAGCGCGACCGGCTCGCGCACGCCGACGACGAGCAGCAGCGCCGCGAGCGGCAGGCACACGAGCACGAGCCAGCTGTAGGACTCGAGTACCACGATCGCCGTCGCATCGTCGCCGAGCAGGATCTCGACGCCTGCGGGCACCAGCGCCGCCGCGATGAGGCCGGCGATGACGAAGCGCTGGCGGAAGGAGTTCAACCTGGTGCGGGTGTGATAGTCGGGAGAGAGCTCGGCGCCGAGGGCGCCGTAGGGCACGAGCACGAGCGTCGAACCGATGCGCAGGAACAGGAACCAGAAGGCGAGGTAGGCGATGGCGGCACCCTGGCCCGGGGTCAGGAGCATCCACACGGCGAGCGTCAGCAGGGGGGCGCCGAGGCCGATCCAGGTCCGCCGGCGACCCCAGGGCGTGCGCACACGGTCGCTCGCGAAACCGATGACGGGGTCCGTGACGGCGTCGAAGATGGCGGCGGCGGTGATGACGTAGCCGATGAGCGCGAGATCCACGCCCACGTCCGTGCTGTAGGCCCGCGGCAGCCAGATGCCGAGCGGGTAGCCGAGCAGCGCGAGCGGAAAGCCGAGGACGCCGTAGGCCCAGATCGATCTGCGCGCCACCGATGGCGCCGTGGCCTCGCTCAACTGTGCCCCTCCCTCGATGCGGTCCGCGGCGCCTGCGCCCGGCGGCCTCGCGCGGCGCCGGATTCTGGCAGAGGCGCGCGCGCCCCGGAAGCTCAGCTCGTGGCCGCCCCCTCGAGGCGCGCCGCGGCGAGCTCGGCGGCGACCTGCAGTGGCAGCAGGCCGCGTCGCTCTGCCCCGGCGAGTACCTCGGCGACGGTCGCGCCGATCGCCTCGACGCGCGTGGAGACCTCTTCCGGCGGCGCACCGGACCAGGCGAGGGCCGCGTGAATCACGCCACCGGCGTTGAGCAGGAAGTCGGGAACGTAGAGCACGCCTCGGCGCGCGAGGTCGCTCGCCACGTCCGGCGTCGCGAGCTGATTGTTGGCGGCGCCCGCGACCACGCGGCAGCGCAGCGCCGGCAGCAGCGCGTCGTCGAGCACGCCGCCGAGGCCGCAGGGCGCGAACACGTCGCAGGCGGTGCGGGGGAGTGCGTCCGGATCGAGTACCGTGCCGCCGGTGGCGGCGGCCACGACCTCGACGCGCTCGACCACCGGATCGGCGAGCAGCAGCTCGGCGCCGCACTCGGCGAGCAGGGCGGCGAGGGCGGCCCCGACGTGGCCCGTGCCCTGGATGGCGATGCGCGCG
>JAZBPO010000348.1:0-7398 GCA_036351675.1 Pseudomonadales bacterium | reverse complement strand
GAGGTCCGGGGCTGGCGCGGCGCTCGCGTCGCCCGGTGCTTCCGGCGCCTCGCCCACGGGTAGCACGTCGCCGGTGCGCAGGGCGCGGCCGCCGTGGCCGCCGAAGGCGCCCAGGTCGAAGGTGGCGCGGCTGCCGAGTACTTCCGGGACGGCGAGGCCGCCGGCGACGGCGAGATAGGCGCGCAGGCCCAGGCCGTCGGTGGCGATGCGGCCGACGCGCAGCGTGGCGCCGGCGGGGACGGCGAAGGGCGTGCGACCGTCGACGGTCGCGTCGTCGACGGTCACCTCGGCGTTGGCACCGGTGACGACGGCGGTGACGTCGGCCGTGAAGCGCAGCGTCGGGCCCTGGGCGAGCATCTCGAGGCCCGCGGCGTTCGCGTCGTTGCCGAGCAGGGCGTTGCCGTGGGCGAGGGAGCGGAAGTCGAAGGCGCCGGAGGGCGGGACGCCCACGTGCCAGTAGCCGAGGCGGCCCTCCACGTCCTGGACGCTCGTCTGAGTGCCGGCGGCGATGACCTCGGCGGTGCGCGAGTGCACCTCGACGGCGGCGGCGGAGCCCGTGTGCTGATGCGCCGCGACGAAGTCGGGCAGCTCGAGGGCGGCGCGCAGGAAGTCGAGGTTCGTGACCACGCCGTCGACGCGCGTCTCGGCGAGGGCCGATGCGAGGCGTTTGCGGGCGGCCTCGCGGTCGGTGCCGGCGGCAAGGATCTTCGTCACGAGCGGATCGAAGGTCGCTGGGATGACGGTGCCCGCCTCCAGCCAGTCGTCCACGCGGACATCGGGCGCCGTTTCGGGCAGCACCAGGCCGGTGACGAGGCCCGGGGCCGGGCGGAAGTCGCGGGCCGGATCCTCGGCGTATACGCGCGCCTGGATCGCCGCGCCACAGGTATTCGGCTCGTGGATGAAGTCGGTCTTGCCGCCGGTCAGCTGGGTTTCGCCCAGGCGCACCATCCACTCGACGATGTCGACGCCGGTGACGAGTTCCGTCACGCCGTGCTCGACCTGCAGGCGCGCGTTCACCTCGAGGAAGTAGTAGGCCTCGCGGGCGCGGTCGTAGAGGAACTCGACGGTGCCGGCGGAGCGATAGCTGACGGATTCCATGAGGCGCCGGGCGGCCTCGTGCATGCCCTCGCGCACGGCGTCGGGCAGATCCGGTGCCGGGGCCTCCTCGATGACCTTCTGGTTGCGGCGCTGCATGGAGCAGTCGCGGTCGCCGAGGATGGCGACGCGGCCGGCGCCGTCGCCGAACACCTGCACCTCCACGTGGCGCGCCTCGGTGACGAAGCGCTCGAGGAACAGGCGGCTGTCGCCGAAGCTGCTCTCGGCCATGCCGGCCACGGAATCCCAGGCGCGGCGCAGCGCCGCCTCGTCCGCGGCCACGCGCATGCCGATGCCGCCGCCGCCGGCGGAGGACTTGAGCATGACCGGATAGCCGATCTGCTCGGCCTCGGCGACGGCGTCGTCGAGGGAGGCGAGTACGCCGGTGCCGGGCAGGAGCGGCACCTCCGCTTCCGTCGCCAGGCGCCGGGCCTCGTGCTTGAGGCCGAAGGCCTTGATCTGCGCAGCGGTGGGGCCGAGGAACACGAGCCCCGCGTCCTCCACGGCCTTCGAGAAGGCGGCGTTCTCGGAGAGGAAGCCGTAGCCCGGATGGATCGCCTGCGCGCCGTGCGCCTTCGCGGCGGCGAGGATGCGTTCGGCGTCGAGGTAGGTGGCGGTGGCAGCGCCCTCGCCGAGGGAGACTGCGGCGTCGGCGTCCGCGACGTGGCGCGAGGCGTGGTCGGCTTCGGCGTAGACGGCGACGGATTCGACGCCGAGCTTCTTCAGCGTGCGCTGGACGCGCGTGGCGATGGCGCCCCGGTTCGCGATCAGGACGCGGCGGATGGGCTCGGACACGAGGGATCTCCTGCGGGCTGTTCGGGCCGTCCCGAGGGTGTCTTCATGCCGAGCGGGTCGTCCCGCCCGGGGGTTCCTGTGGGGGTCGTGGGGGTGTGCCGGTGCGCGCCGCTCGGGCGTCTCCGGTCAGCCGTCCTCCATGACCACGAACTCGACCGGCGTCGGGTCGAAGCCGCTGCAGGGGTTGTTGAGCTGCGGACAGTTCGAGATCAGTACCAGCACGTTCATCTCCGCGACCAGCTCGACGTACTCGCCGGGGCCGGAGATGCCGTCCTCGAAGCTGAGGCCGCCGGCCTGGGTCACGGGGACGTTCATGAAGAAGTTGATGTTGCTGCCGATGTCGCGCTTGGTGAGGCCGTCGGACCAGCCGATGAGCGCGTGCAGGAAGTTGTCGCGGCAGTTGTGCATGAACTTGGTGTCGTGCGAATAGCGGACCGTGTTGCTTTCCGAGGCGCAGGCGCCGCCGAGCGTGTCGTGGCGGCCCACCGTGTCCTCGGTGATGGTCAGCATGGGCCGGTTCTCCGTGGAGAGCAGCACCGAACCCTTGGTGAGGTAGACGTTCCGCTGCGCGCGGATCGTGTCCACGGCGCTGTAGCGCTCGAGCGGGTCGTCGGCGTTGAAGAAGAAGGCGTCGACGGCCTCGTTGCCCTTGGTGTCGACGATGCGGCAGCGCTGGCCCTTCTCCACGCGCATGAGGAAGGGATGGCCGGCGCGGATCGTGCTGCTGCTCACGGTGTTCATCGGACGGGTCCTCCCTCGGGCTGCGCGAACCAGGCCTCGGTGTTCTCGATGGCGCGATTGTTCTGTTCGCAGTGGTCGCGGCACGGATCCGGGCTGCCCGCGGGGCCGGTCCAGCGCACGGAGAAATCTACTTCCCCGATCGGATAGTCGGTGGCCGGATCGAGCGGATGGGGCGCGCTGTTGAACACGACCAGGCAGTTCAGCTCGGCCCGCAGGTCCACGGAGGAACCGGGCTTCGAGTGGCCCTCGACGAACAGGAGTTCGCCCTCGCCGCCGGGCGCGACCTTGCTGAAGAAGTTCACGTTGGCGACGAGGTCGCGGCGCGACAGGCCCCAGCGGCCGAGCTCGATGAGGAAGCCGTCGCGGCCGTTGCGCTGGTAGTCGTTGCGGGCGTCCTGGAAGTCGATGCCGCCGTACTGCTTCGCGATCATGGCGGCGTCGGTGGTGCCGCAGATCGCGTCGTGCCAGCCGCAGTCGTCGTGGGTGATCGACAGCATGGCCCGGCCCATGTCGGACATGAGGATGTTGCCCGCCGTGAGCATGGCCGTGTGCTGGGCCTTCAGCGTGTCGGCCATGTTGTAGCGGTCGGTCCTGTCGTCGAAGTTGAAGACGAGCAGACCGACGTTCGCGCCCCCCGAAAGGTCCGTCAGGCGCAGCGTGTAGCCGCGGCGGACGACGAGGGCGTGGTGGCAGCCCGCGGGCAGGCGGTCCTCGAGGACCACCGGCTCGGCGGTGGCGGTGTCGCTCACGGTGTGTCTCCCGTTCCGGTCTTCTGGTGTTCGAGGCCGCCCCCGGCCTCGGCGCCGCCGAACTTCGCCACGAGCGCGTCCGTGTCGACGTCCGAGGGGCCGTCGTCGCGGCGCAGCGGCAGATCGTAGGTGATGGCGGCGCCGTAGCGGTTCGGCTCGTGCGGGTCCTCGCGGACCTTGTCGAGCACGATGAGGCGCGTGCCCAGGGAAAAGGCTTCCGGCAGATCGTGCG
This sequence comes from Pseudomonadales bacterium, assembly GCA_036351675.1. Taxonomy (GTDB): domain Bacteria; phylum Pseudomonadota; class Gammaproteobacteria; order Pseudomonadales; family Azotimanducaceae; genus JAZBPO01. The sequence continues at coordinate 3,786 of JAZBPO010000348.1, read as the reverse complement.
TGACCATCACCACGGTCATGCCGACCTGGGCCCAGAGCTTCTTCAGCAGCTCCTGCATGATCGTCCGGTTGCCCGGGTCGAGGGCGCCGAAGGGCTCGTCGAGGAGCAGTACGGGCGGTTCCAGGGCGATGGCCTGGGCGAGGGCGAGGCGCTGCTGCATGCCGCCGGAGAGCTGGGACGGATAGCGGTCGGCGGCGGCGCCGAGGCCCACGGCCTCGATCAGTTCGGCGGCGCGCGCGCGGATCGCCCGGCGCTTGGCGCCGAAGGTGAGGCCGAACAGGCGCTCGCCGTCGCGCAGCTCGAGGCCGAGGCGCACGTTGGCGGCCACGGTGAGGTGGCGGAACACGGAATAGCGCTGGAACACGATGCCGCGCTCGGGCGAGGGCTCGTCCGGGAGCGGTTCGCCGTCGAGGAGGATCTGCCCGCCCGTGGCCTGCTCCTGGCCGAGGAGCATGCGCAGCAGCGTGCTCTTGCCGGAGCCGGAGGCGCCGACGAGGGTCACGAACTCGCCCGGTTCGATGTCGAGGTCGATGCGCTCGAGGATCACGGTGTCGCCGTATTCCTTGCGCACGCCCTTCAGCTGCAGCCCGCTCACGCTCGCGATCCCTCGCCGCGCTCGAGGCGCATCCAGGGGAACAGCAGGTCGTTCGTTTTCTTCAGGCCGAAGTCCGTGAGCCAGGCGAGGAGCGTGATCCAGGCGACGTAGGGGAGGATCACGTCCATGGCCAGATAGCGGCGGACGAGGAAGATGCGGTAGCCGAGGCCCTCCGTGGCGGCGATGGCTTCGGCGGCGATGAGGAACAGCCAGGCGGCGCCGAGGGAGAGGCGCACGGCGTCCAGGAAGCGCGGCAGCACCTGCGGCAGCACCACGCGCCAGAGCGTGAGCCAGGTCCCGGCGCCGAGGGTCTGCGCCTTGATCAGTTCCTCGGCCGGGATCTCGCGCGTGCGGCCCTCGATGTCGCGGGCGATGAAGGGCCCGACGCCGATGGCGATGAGGACGATCTTCGACGCCTCCTCCATGCCCACGGAGATGAACAGGATCGGCAGCAGCGCCAGCGGCGGCACCATGGCCACGGCCGCGAGCAGCGGCGACAGGGGCGCGCGCACGATGGGCAGCAGGCCCGAGAGCACGCCGAGGACCAGGCCGATCGTGGCGCCGGTGCCGACGCCGGCGGCGAGCCGTTCGAGGGAGGCGACGGTGTCGGCCCAGAACAGGTAGTCGCCGCTGCGTCGGTCCTCCTCGAAAGCGAGGCGCGCCACGGCGTCACCCATGGCGGAGAAGGACGGCAGCAGCCGGTCCTGCGGGTTCTCGGCCAGGCGCGCGTTCGACGCGCCGTTGTAGGCGAGCAGGAGCAGCAGGAAGGGCAGCGCCAGCAGGGCCTGGGACAGGCCCCGCGACGGTGTGACGTTGATCAGGCGGCGCAAGGGATGGGTGCTCCGCCTCCGTGTCGTGAAACGTCGGGCATCAGAGTTCGCCTTCCGCCGCCATGCGCATGTACGCGTCCGTGAAGCGCAGATTCACGTTCGCCGTCGAGCCGTAGACGGAGCCGTCGGCGAACTCGATGCCCACGAAGCCGGGGTCCGGCGCCATGGGGCCGAGGAGGCCGTGGTCGAAGGAGAACTCGGCGACGCGCTGCATGGTCTCGGCGGGCGCGGGGCTGGTGACGAACTCGACGGCGGCCTCGGGCTCGGCGAAGAGATAGGTGGTCTCGAGCTGCGTCGCGTAGCCGTCGTAGTCCGTGCCGGAAGCGGCAGCCATGTGCGTGAGGGCCGCCTCGCGCCCTTCCGCACTGGTCATCAGCGCCATCACCTCGTACCAGGCGCCGACGAGGGCCTTGCCGAATTCGGGGTTCTGCTCGAGCACGTCGGTGCGCACGGTGGTGAGGTCGAGGATCTCGCCCGGGGTCATGGAGGAGTCGAACACGGCGTTCGCCTCGGGCAGGGACTTGATCTCGTTGAGCATGGGGTTCCAGGTCACGACGGAGGGCACGCCGCCACCGGTCCAGGCGCCGACCATGTCGGCGTCTGCCGTGTTCACGAGCGTGATGTCGCGCTCGGAGAGGCCCACCGTGTCGAGGGCGCGGGCGAGCAGATAGTGCGAGACGGAGAGTTCGACGAGGTGCACGCGCTCGCCGGCGATGGCCGCGAGGTCGTCGCTCCCGCGCAGTACCACGGCGTCGTTGCCGTTCGAGTAGTCGCCGACGATGAGCGCCGTGGTATCGACGCCGGAGGCGGCGGCGATGGAGAGGATGTCCATGTTCGTAGCCGTCACCGCGTCGAACTGGCCGGCCGTGTACTGGTTGATGGACTCGATGTAGTCGTTGACCTGCACGACCTCGATCTCGATGCCGTACTTGTCGGCCCACTTGTCGACGATGCCGACGCTGTCCGCGAGTTCCCAGGGCATCCAGCCCACGTAGATGGACCAGGCGAGGGTGAAGCGGGGCTTGTCGGCGGCGTGGCTGTCCAGGGACAGGGCGGACAGGAAGAGCAGGGCGACGAGTGTCGCGGATCGGATCATGTGCGGGCGGCCCCTGGTCTCGGCGTCGGATCCGGGTCGGATCGACTCGTTCAGGCGGACTGCTGGATGCAAGCGGTCTGCCAGCGCTGAACCCTGCGCCGCCGCGACTGAATGGTGCATGAACTCGGCATGGACGACCTTCGGCGGTGCGGCGGGCGATGCTGTGCACCGTATCGGTGCGCGATTCGGCTTCAGCTCTCCAGGAGCTCCAGATAGGCGTCATGGAAGCGCGCGATCGGCGCCTCGTGGTCCTGCGTCATGGGGCCGACGCCGAAGGCGCCGGAGCGGACGGAGGCCTGCAGGCGCCTGGTCATGCCCGCATCCTCGACCTCCGTGAACTCGCGGAAGGACTCGAGCATGGAAGCTGCGAGTTCCGGCGTGTGGCGCTGACCGGGCGCGACGAGGGCGCGGAAGTGCATGCGCGCCCGTTCCGGGCCGAGGGGTTCGATCAGGCCCGTGGCGAACAGCCCCGTGCCCGTGAACAGCGTGAGGTTCGGGAACAGCAGGTGCGCGCCGTTCTCGCGCTCGACGTCCGACAGGCCCTCGATGGGGGCGACCTGCGGCCCGAGCGGGGCGCCGCCTTCCTTGACCGGCTCGTAGGACCACCAGTGCGGACCCGGATTGCCCATGCGGCCCTTGTGATGGTCGAGCATGCGCAGGGTCTTCGGGTGCGTGTACCAGAGGTGGTACCAGTCCACGTGGTTCTCGATGTAGAACTTCCAGTTCGCCTCGAATTCGTAGGAACCGCTCGCCAGTTCCACCAGCTCGTCGGGGTGATAGCCGCCGATGTGCATCGGCATCTCGTCGAGCCAGCTCTCGAGATCCGGCGCCGTGCCGTCGGGGTTCACGAACAGCAGGCCGCGCCACTCGGCCAGCGCCGCGGGCACGAGGCCCCATTCCGAGGTGATCAGATCGGGGAACTGCGTCGCCTGCTGCGGCACGTTCTTCAGATCGCCTTCGAGCGTGTACTGCCAGCGGTGATAGGGGCAGACGATGGCGCGGCAGTTGCCGCTGTCGTCGAGGAGCTTGGCGCCGCGGTGGCGGCAGACGTTGTGAAAGGCGCGCAGCTTGCCGTCGTCGCCACGGATGACGGCGACGGGGCCGCCGCCGACGTCGGCCGTGAGGTAGTCACCGGGTTCCGGCAGATCGCGGGTCTGGCCGACGTAGTTCCAGGTGCGTCGGAAGAGCTGGTGCTGCTCGCGCTCGTACCAGGCCCGGTCGTAGTAGGCCTCGGGGGGCAGGCGGTAGCCGTTGCCCGGCTGCAG
>JAZBPO010000347.1:0-36562 GCA_036351675.1 Pseudomonadales bacterium | reverse complement strand
GTTCCTGTGTCCGGGTTCAGCCGGCGAGGTTGGAGGTGCGCTTCAGCGCCCGCTCCGTGCCCTCGACGATGTCGGCGAGGATCTCCGCGGCCGGGCGGATCTCCTTGATCATGCCGATGCCCTGGCCGGCGAAACCCGGGTTGACGTCACCCCGCTGCGCCCGATTGGCTGCCGCGAGCACCGGCCCGGAGATCATGCCCTGCCAGGGCATGGGCAGCGGTTCCCTGCCGTCGCGGATCCAGACGTCGGTCCAGAGGCTGCGGATGATGCGCGCCGGCTTGCCCGTGACGGTTCGCGATACCACGGTGCCGTCTTCGGATGCGTCGACGATGGCCTGCTTCTGGAAATCCAGGATCCCCGCTTCGTTCGAGGCCAGGAAGGCCGACCCGACCCAGGCCCCTTCCGCGCCCAGCATGATCGCGGCGGCGACGCCCCGACCATCCGTGATGCCGCCCGCGCCGAGCACCGGCAGATCACCGACCGCATCGACCACCTGCGGCACGAGCGCGATGGTCCCGATCGGCGAGTTGTGGCCGCCGCCGTCGTGACCCTGGGCGACGATGAAGTCGATGCCGGACTGCATGACCTGTACCGCGTGCTTCACCTTGCCGACCACGGCGCCGACCTTCGTACCGTTCGCCTTCAGACGCTCCATCCAGGGGCCGGGGTTGCCGAGGCCGGAGACGTAGAGCGGGACCTTCTCCTCGATGATCACGTCCATCTGCGCATCGAAGAATTCCTTCGTGAACAACGGCGGGCCATCCGGCTCCTGCTCTGCCCGGGCCTCCGCGCGCTGGATCTTCTCGAGTCCGGCCTCGGCCATGAACTCTTCCGCGAAGGCCTTCAGCTCGGGCAGGAGATCGGCCGGCTTGGGACCATCGCTGCCACCACCCTCGGCCTGACGGCGCACGGAGGCCGGCAGCAGCGTGTCGACGCCGAAGGGCTTGTCGGTCATGGCGCGCGTGCGCTGGATCCACTCGCGCAGCTGCCGCGGACCGCAGGCCGCGGCACCGAGCACGCCGAGGCCGCCGGCATTGGATACCGCGGCGGCGAGTTCCGGCGTGCTGGCGCCGCCCATGCCGGCGAGGAGGATCGGATGCTCGATCCCGAGCAGATCGCAGATACGCGTACGGATGGCCATTCTTCTTCTCCCCTCTTCCTCGCCTCGTCGACCTTCGTCCGAAGTCCCGCTGATCCGGCGCGCCTCAGAGGGCCGTGAAACGCCCGTAGGCGCCGGTGTAGAAGAGCAACGGCGCGAGATCGCCGTCGCACGCCTCGAACGCAGCGACGCGTCCGATCGCGATGGTGTGATCGCCGGCCTCGTGCTCGGCCTCGAGTGCGCAGTCGATCCAGGCGAGCACGCCGTCGATGCGGGGCGATCCGCTCGGCGCGCCGCTCCAGGAGACCCCGGCGTACTTGTCGCCACCGCTCCGCGCGAAGGCATCGCAGAGCGCCTTCTGGTCGGCACCGAGCACGTTGATGCAGAAGTGTCCTGAGCCGCGTATGCGCGGCCAGCTCGAGGACGTGATCGCCGGACACAGCGCCACGAGCGGCGGATCGAGAGACAGGGAGACGAAGGACTGGGCGGCGAAGCCCACGGGCTCGCCGTCATCCACGCCCGTCACGAGCACGACGCCCGTACAGAAGCGGCCCACGGTGTCGCGGAAAGCGCGTTGATCGATCGCGGACACGTGACTCACCCCCTCGGAATCGGCCGCAGACTGTAGCAGCTAGCCGGCGACGTCGGCGGCGAAGCCGAGTTCGAACAGCACGTCGTCGGCCAGGCCCCAGGGGGGACGCAGGAAACCGAGCGCCCGCACGTCCTGCAGCCACTGGCCGTAGGGCTGGCTGCGGGAGAAGCTGCTGCCGCCGATCACGCGACCGAGTTCGAGGAGCGCCGTCTCCGCGAGCTCCGCAATGCTCTGCTTGCCGCGCAGTGTCGCGAGGGCGCCGTCCCCGGCCTCCACGGCGGCGAGCATGCCCTCGAAGGCCTGGCGCGCGAGCCAGGCACGGTTCTCGACGGCCACCCAGGTGACCCGCTCATACGCACGCAGGTCGTGACTGCGCGGCGCGAGCGCCGTGCGGGCCGCCGTCACGGCCTCCTCGAGGATCGCGAGCACGACGGTCGCGAACAGCACGGCGGAGAGCTGCGCGGTGACCGTGCGCGCAGCCATGCAGGCCGCAGGCGCCGCGTGCGGCTCCACGGGCCATGCATCGAAACGCAGGGCGTGGGACTGGGTCGCGCTCATGCCGATTCCGTCCCAGGCGCGGCGCAGCGTGATCCCCGTGGGCGGATGCAGGGGATCGACGCCGGTCATGTCGAGCACCGCTACGGTCGGCTCGGCGGCCTCCGCGACGCGGGCCGTGGTGACCATGAAGCGACAGGCGCCGCTGCCACTGCCGAAGTGCTTCTCGCCGGTGAGCGTCGAGCGCCCGTTCGAGTCGCGGCCGAGCACGGCACGCGTGCGGTAGATGTCGCCGCCGCTGCCGGGCTCGGAGGTGATGGTGCCCCAGAAGTCGCCGGCGAGGGCCGAGGCCCGGAAACGCGCGGCCTGGGCCTCGAAGGCCTCACGCTCATCGTCATCCGGTTCGCAGGCGAGCCAGTAGGCATGGACGAGCGGGTGCATGCTGGTGACGAGGGCCAGCGAGGGATCGACGCGCGCCAGGCTCGCCGTCAGCGCGGCGTAGTCGCGCACGGACGCCGGGAGGCCACGCCAGAGGCCCCCGTGTTCGGCAGCGACGCCCGTGAGCGTGTAGCCCGTCTTGGCCAGGGCATCGAAGTCGGCAGGATCTAGGGCCGTGCGCACGCGGCGCTCGGCGGCCTGCGCAGCCCAGCTCCGGGCCAGCTCCTCCACCCGCTCCCGCACCCGCGCCGGATCCGCGCCCGGGACCCGCGCTTCGAGCGCCGTGCTCATGGCCACCCTCCCTGCCTGCGACGAGCGCGCGATCATACTGCAGGGCGCCTTCGCCTCGCCGGGATGGCACTGCTAGGATCCCGCGTCCACGCGATCGACAGGAGCAATCGAGGTGGCCGATCTGGAAGCATTCCGCGCCGAGACCCGGGCCTGGCTGGAAGAGAACTGCCCGCCCTCCATGCGCACGCCCATGCCCGAGGACGAGACCGTCTGGGGAGGACGCAACGCCACCTTCAAGAATCCCGACTCGAAGCTCTGGCTCGAGCGCATGGCCGCGAAAGGCTGGACCGCGCCGACCTGGCCGTCGGCCTACGGCGGCGGCGGCCTGGACGCGGATCAGAACAAGATCCTGCAGCAGGAGCTCGGCCGCATCGGCGCGCGCCCGGCGCTGAACAGCTTCGGCGTGTGGATGCTCGGCCCGGCCCTGCTCGAGTTCGCGAACGAACAGCAGAAACAGCAGTTCATCCCGCAGATCGTCCGCGGCGAGATCCGCTGGTGCCAGGGCTACTCCGAGCCCGGCGCCGGCTCCGATCTCGCGGGCCTGCAGACCAAGGCAGAGGACAAGGGCGACCACTGGCTCGTGAACGGCGCGAAGATCTGGACCAGCTACGCCGACAAGGCGGACTGGATCTTCTGCCTCGTACGCACGGAGCCCGACGCGCCGAAGCACGAAGGCATCTCCTTCCTCCTCTTCGACATGGCGAGCGAAGGCGTCACGACGTCTCCGATCAAGCTGATCTCCGGCTCCTCGCCCTTCTGCCAGACCTTCTTCGACAACGTGCGGGTGCCGAAGGAGAACCTCGTCGGGGAGCGCGGCAAGGGCTGGACCATCGCCAAGCGCCTGCTCCAGCACGAGCGCCAGATGATCTCCGGCATCGGCGGCAACTCGGCGCTCTCGGGCTCGGCCCGGGCGCTGGAGAACCTCGCCAAGACCTATCTCGGCGAGGAGAACGGCCGCATCGCCGATCCCGTCGCCCGCGACGCGGTGGCGAAGCACCGGATGAACGACCACGCCTTCCGTCTGCTCATGGCGCGCGCCTACGAGGAGGCGAAGGCCGGCAAGTCCGACGGCAACCTGTCGGCACTCTTCAAGTATTACGGCAGCGAGCAGAACAAGCGCAAGTTCGAGCTCATGCTCGACGTGATGGGCACGCAGGGCCTCGGCTGGGAAGGCGAGGGCTTCGAGGATCGGGAACTCGACATCACCCGCCAATGGCTGCGCTCCAAGGCCAACTCCATCGAAGGCGGTACGAGCGAGGTCCAGCTCAACATCGTCGCCAAGCGCGTCCTGGGCCTCCCCGACTGACCTTCCTGGCATGGGGTCTGGCATGGGGTCGGAGTGGTTTTTTACTGACCACTCCGACCCCCAAGGGCATCGCAGCCCACTGAGTTTCCGACAGTTCTCCCGAAGTGAAGGCTTGGTCGAGCGCGTCGGCACCTGGCCTGCGCCTTCGGCAGCGTGCGCTCAGGCGCACGCCGCGAACACAACGCCTTGATTCGGCGCAGGTATTCGATTTCGGGGGTGTCGGAGTGGTCAGAAGAAATGCACTCCGACCCCTGCAGATCCCATGTCAGTAGCCGGCTTCGGGGTCGACGACGCCTTCGAGCGCGCGACCGCTGCGCCAGCGGTCGAGGTTGGCGGCGAAGACGCGGGCGATGTCGGCCCGGCGGGTCGGCGCGGAAACGTGGGGCGTGACGTGGATGTTCGGAGTGGCCCAGAAGGGGTGTTCCGCAGGCAGCGGCTCCTGCTCGAACACGTCGAGCACCGCTGAGCTCAGCTGCCCCGTGCCGATCGCGTCGAGCAGCGCGCTCTGCCCGATCGCCGAGCCCCGGCCGACGTTGAAGAGCACGGCGCCCGCGGCGAGGACCGAGAGCAGCGCGGCGTCGACGATACCCACGGTGGCGTTCGTCTCCGGGAGTGTGTTCACGAGCACGTGCGCATCCCGGGCCGCAGCCAGGCGCTCCGACGTCGGCCAGGTGCGGGTGAAGGCCGGATGCGGCCGTCCGCTGCGCGAGACGCCGACCACCTCCATGCCGAAGGCCGCGAGCTGCTCCGCGACGCGGGCGCCGATGCTGCCCGTGCCGAGCACCAGCACTCTGCGTCCGGCGAGGCCGCGGTCCGGGAGCCGTGCCCAGCGGCGCTCGCGCTGCTGGTCCACGTAGTCGAGCAGGCGCCGGTCGAGGGCGACGAGCCAGCCGAGGACGTACTCCGCCATGGCATCGCCGAAGATGCCCTTGGGCGCCGTGGCGATGATGCCGGCACGCGCCGCCAGCAGCGGCAGCAGGGGGCGCACGCCGGCCCAGGTGGACTGCACCCATTCGAGGCCCGGCAGCCGATCGGCGGCGGCGGCGACGAGATCAGGACGGCCGAGGCAGACGCGCGCGTCGTCCCGATCCGCCAGGTCGGCGGCCTCCTGCACCCCGTCGAGCACCACGTCCGCAGGCACCTGACCGCGCAGCACCGCGACGATCTCCGGAGCGTCGGCATCGAGCACGAGCACGCGCAGCGAAGGATCCAGGGAATGCTCTCCGTCGAGCTGTCAGGTTGCCGGGCGGAGCCCGCCGTGACGTAATGCGCGGCGTCCGGCAAGGACCGAGTCGCCGCGCGCACCGTGGCGCGCGAAGCATGCACCCGCGGAGACCAAGATGATCAAGCTGACCGTGAACGGCAAGCACCATGAAGTGGACGTCGAGCCGGACACCCCCCTGCTCTGGGTGCTGCGCGACAACCTCGACCTCACGGGCACCAAGTTCGGTTGCGGCATCGCGCAGTGCGGCGCCTGCACCGTGCACCTCGACGGCAACCCCGTCCGGTCCTGCGTGACGCCCGTCTCCGCCGTCGGCGGCGGTCAGATCACGACCATCGAAGGGCTCTCCGAGAACCGCTCGCATCCCGTTCAGGAGGCCTGGATCGAGCACGACGTGCCCCAGTGCGGCTACTGCCAGTCCGGTCAGATCATGGCCGCCGCCGCCCTGCTCGCGAACAACGCTGATCCGTCCGACGAGGACATCGACCGCGCCATGACGAACATCTGCCGCTGTGGCACCTACCAGCGCATCCGCTCGGCGATCCATCGCGCCGCGGAGCTGGCCGCCGCACTCTCCACCGACGCCATGGCCTGAGGAGGGAAACGGACATGAACAGCCAGCACCCGATCCCGAACGGCGTCACCCGCCGCGGCTTCGTCAAGGCCACGGCCGCGACCTCCGGCGGCCTCGCCGTCGCCTTCCACGTGCCGCTCGCCGGCGCCAGCGAGACGCCCTGGGACATCGACGAGGCAGGTTCGGAGATCAACGCCTGGCTCGTCATCGACGAGAACGACGACGTCACGATCCGCGTCGCCCAGTCCGAGATGGGCGAGGGCGTGTGGACGTCCATGCCCATGATCGTCGCCGAGGAACTGGACTGCGACTGGCAGAAGGTACGGCCGGAGTACGCGAGCGCGAACCGCAGCGTCACCAACAATCGCGTCTATCAGCGCATGGGCACGGGCGGCTCCGGCGCCGTGCGCCGCTCGCGCGAATACCTCCAGCAGGCGGGCGCCAGCGCCCGCGAGCGCATCAAGCAGGCGGCCGCGGAGCGCTGGGGCGTGGACCGCGCCGAACTCACCACGGACGGCGGCATCGTCACGCATGCGGCCTCCGGACGTACGGCCCGCTACGGCGAGCTCGCTGCGGCGGCCGCCGCCATCGAGCTCGCAGAGGAGCCGGCGATCCGCACGCCGGAACAGTTCCGGCTCCTCGGTACGCCCCAGCGGCGCCTCGACATCCCGGCGAAGGTCGACGGCAGTGCCACCTTCGGCATCGACGTCCGCGTCCCGGGCATGGTCTATGCCACCGTCGCAGCCTGCCCGGTCTGGGGCGGGACCCTCGCCGGCGTCGACCCGGCGCCGGCCCTGGCCATGAAGGGCGTGACGGACGTGCTCGAGTTCGACGACTACGTCGCCGTCGTCGCCGACAGCTTCTGGCACGCGAAGAAGGGCCTCGACGCCCTGGCCCCGCGCTGGGACGCGGGCGAGAACGGGGGCGCGAGCACCGAAGCCATGCTCGCCGAGTTCCGCTCCGATCTCGACCGCAAGGGCGTGGTCGCGCACGAGGAAGGGGATGCCTACGGCGCCCTGGAGAACGCGGCGACGGTGGTCGAGGCGGACTACGACGCCCCCTATCTCGCGCATCTCGCCATGGAACCGGTGAACTGCACCGTGTCCATCGGCGCCGATCGCGTCGACGTCTGGACCGGCGCCCAGAACCCGGAGAGCGTGCTCGGCATCGCAGCGGAGGTCACGGGGCGCGATCCGGAACAGGTGCACGTGCACAACTGCTTCCTCGGCGGCGGCTTCGGGCGCCGCAGCCAGGCGGACTGGGCCCGCAAGGCCGTGCAGATCGCCACGCGCACGGACGGCCGCCCGGTGCAGGTCATCTGGAGCCGCGAGGAGGACACGCGCACCGGCTGGTTCCGCCCCCTCGCGGCCTTCCGCTTCCGGGCGGGCCTCGACGAAAACGGCATGCCCCTGGCCCTCGTGAACCGCTCGGCGACGCACTCGATCCTCGCGGGCCTGCGCCCCGAGACGGTGCAGTCGGGTCTCGACGGGTCCTCCACGGAGGGCCTGGAAGACCAGCCCTACGCCGTGCCGAACCAGTCCATCGAGCACCACCTCAAGCGCACGCACGTCCCGGTCTGGTTCTGGCGTTCCGTCGGCCACTCGCAGAACGCCTTCGCCCGCGAGTGCTTCCTCGACGAGATGGCCGCCGCCGCCGACATGTGCCCCTACGCCTATCGCCGGCGCCTGCTCAACGGCAAGCGCGAACTGCTGCGGGTCCTCGAGACCGTGGCGGCCCGCGCCGACTGGGGCCGGGCCATGCCGAGGGGCTCCGGTCAGGGCATCGCCATCGCCGAGAGCTTCGGGAGCATCTGTGCGCAGGTCGCCGAGGTGTCGGTCTCGCGATCCGGCGAGGTGCGCGTGGAGCGCGTGGTCTCCGCGGTCGACTGCGGCAACGCGGTCAATCCCATGACCATCGAGGCGCAGATCGAGTCCGGCATCGTCTACGGGCTGTCCGCAGCCCTGTGGGGTCGTCAGGACGTCGAGGCCGGCGCGCTCGTCCAGGACAACTTCGACGACAACCGCGTCCTGAAACTGCGCGAGACGCCGGTCATGGAGACGCACCTCGCCCTCTCCGGGGGCGAGAAATGGGGCGGCATCGGCGAGCCGGGCCTGCCGCCGACGGCGCCGGCCGTGGTCAACGCCATCTTCGCGGCGACGGGCAGGCGCATACGCAGCCTGCCGATCGCGCAGCAAGATCTGTCCTGGTCCTGAGGCCCGCGTGCGGCCCGGGAGCGCGCTCGGCCTGGCGTCGTCCATGCTCGTGCTGGCGGCGACCTCGGCCGCCGCGGCACCGGTGGACCGGACGGAACGTCTCGCGGCGGCCTGCAACGGCTGCCACGGACCGGACGGCCGCGGCAGCGGCGCCATACCGGTCCTCGCCGGGCAGGAGGCAGCGGCGATCACCGAGCGCCTGAACGACTGGCGCGCCTCCGAGCCCGAGGGCCGCGATCACGTCATGGCGCGGTTCGCTCGAGGCCTCTCCGACGCCGACGTGCGCGCCCTCGCCGACCACTACGCGGCCCTCGCCGCGCCCGACGCGTGACCCTTTCACGGCGCGCCTTCCTCGCCGGCCTCGGGGCCGCCGGGGCCCTGGCCCCGGCGATCCACGGCCGGGCCGCAGCCGAGGCGCGCGTGCTGGTGGTCGGCGGCGGCTTCGCCGGCGCGACGGCCGCGCGCTATCTGGCCCGCTGGGCTCCGGACACGTCCGTCACGCTGGTCACGGCGCCGGGGCGCTACTGGACCTGCCCCTTCAGCAACACGGCTCTCGCGGGCCTCCGCAGCGTCGACGACCTCGAAGTGAACTACGCCGGCCTCGTCGGAACGCCGGGCCTCGAAGTGCTGCGCGCCCGGGTCGTGGAGCTCGATCCGGTCGCCCGCCGCGCGCGTCTCGAGGACGGCCGCACGCTGACCGCGGATCGCATCGTCGTCGCCCCGGGCATCGAACTCGACGGATCCGGCATCGACGGCTACGGCGAATCCGCCATGGCGCGTTTCCCGCACGCCTGGGAAGCCGGCCCGGCGACGGCGCTGCTGCGGCGCCGCCTCGAGGCCGTGCCCGACGGCGGCCTCGTGGTGATCACGGCGCCGGAGAACCCCTATCGCTGCCCGCCCGGTCCCTACGAACGCGCCTCGCTCATGGCCTGGTGGCTCACCGCGCATCGGCCGCGGGCGCGCCTGGTGATCCTCGACGCCAAGGACAGCTTCACCAAGGACGCGCTGTTCCGCGCCGAATGGGCCACGCGCTATCCGAACCTCGAATGGGTGGGGCGCGGCGACGGCGGCACGCTGCGCGCCGTGGATACTGATGCGGGCTCCCTGCACACGGACTTCGACGACTGGAACGCCGACCTCGCCTGCGTCATACCGCCGCAGCGGGCCGCGGCGCTGGTGCGCGATGCGGGCCTCGACGCGGGCCGTGGCTGGTGCCCCGTGGACGGGACGAGCTTCGAGTCGACGGTGCACGCGGGCGTCCACGTCATCGGCGACGCAGCCATCGCCAATCCCATGCCCAAGTCCGCCTTCGCGGCGAACAGTCAGGGCAAGGCCTGTGCCGCTGCGCTCGCCGCCCTCCTCGCCGATGCCGACCCTCCGCCGCCGGTGCTCATGAACACCTGCTACAGCCTCGTCGCGCCCGATGCGGCCATCGCCATCGCCGGCAGCTACACGACCGTGGACGGCGTGCTCGCGACGCTGCCGGGAACGGCCGGCGTCAGCACGAGCGGCGCGGGCGAGGAGATCCGCACGCTGGAGGCGGAACACGCCCATGGCTGGTACGCGAGCATCGTCGCCGATGCGTTCGGCTGACTCGCTCCTGCTGGCGATCCTGCTCGGCTGCGCGACCGCGGCCGCTGCGGACTGCGCGCCCCTGTCCTTCGAGGGCGATGGCATTCCGGCGCCACTGCTCGGCCTCGCCGGTGACCCGGAACGGGGCCGCGAGGTCGCCACGGCGGCCGATCGCGGCGACTGCACGATCTGCCACGGCCTGCCCGTGGCGGAGCCGGACCCGCGCTTCCACGGCAACCTGGGTCCGCCGCTCCACGGCGTCGGCGCACGCCTCACGACGGCGCAGCTCCGCGCCCGCGTCGCCGCGCCGAAACGTCTCGATCCGGACACGGTGATGCCTGCCTATTGCGAGGCCGGCCATCGCTGGCGCGTCGCCGCCGGCCGCGTCGGCGAGCCGATCCTGTCCGCGGGCGAGATCGAGGATCTCGTGGCCTGGCTCTCGACGCTGCAGGGAGACCGGTCGTGAGGCGAACGCGACGCAGCTTCCTGGCCGCGGCCATCGCCGGCCCGGGCACGGTGCTGACGCTGCCTGCCGTCACGCGCGGCGCGGAGGCGTCGCTCGAAGGCGAGTACGCCGCACGCTTCGGCGATCGCCGGCCCGAGCCCGGGGGCTTCGAGCTCGACGTGGCCCGGGTCGTGGAGAACGGCAACTCCGTCGCCCTTCGCGTCGCCGCGGACCCGGCCGATCCGCCGACGGCCGTGCATCTCTTCATGCCGCGCAACCCGGAGCGCTGGGGCGCGAGCTTCCGCTTCGGCGCGGATGCCCTGCCCGAGATCGCCACGCGCGTGCGCCTGTCCATGACGCAGAACCTCACCGCCGTCGCGGCATGGCCCGACGGACGGCTGCGCTCGCGCAGCGCATCGGTGCTGGTGACGCTCGGCGCCTGCATCGACGAGAACTTCGAGCGCTGGGTGCGCGCGGGCCCGACACGGCCGGAAGGCGCCGAGGACGCGGCGCGCCTCGCGCGCGGTGACGCCGGTCGCGGTGACCCCGGTGCGGGCATCGCCAGCGCGAGGGTGCGGGTCCCGGAGACGGCGAGCGTCGGCGAACGGGTCGAGGTGCGCACGCTCGCGCGCCATCCGATGGAGACGGGCTATCGCATCGACACGCGTGGAGCACGCGTTCCGCGCAACGTCATCGAACGCTTCCGCTGCAGCGTCGGGGGCGAGACGGTGCTCGAGGCCGAGCTGCGGCCGGCGATCGCGGCGGACCCCTATCTCGCCTTCGCCTTCAGGGCCCGCCGCAGCGGCGAGGTGCAGCTCGAATGGCACGAGGACCGCGGCGCAGTCCTCGTCGAGCGGCGGCCCTTCGAGGTGACGGAGCCGTCGTGACGGTCCGGCTGTTCTGCCTGGCCCTCCTGACGTTCGCGCTCGACGCCCGCTACGCGCTGGCGGACGAGCCAGACGCGGCCGCGGAGCCTGCCGCGCCACGCTCCGGCTACGCCTGGCTCGGCCCGGAACTGAGAGCGCTCCAGGACGACGACTTCGCGAACCCCGGCATGCTCTGGGTCGACCGGGGCGAGGCGCTCTGGCAGACGCCGGCGGGCTCGGGCGCGAGCTGCGCGGACTGCCACGGAGAACCCGCGTCGCTCGTCGGGGTCGCGGCGCGCATGCCACGCTGGGACGATGCGCTCGGCGGCCTCGAGAACCTCGAGATGCAGATCAACGCCTGCCGGGCGGAGCATCAGAATGCGCCGCCCTGGCCGTGGGAGTCCGAGCCGCTGCTCGCCATGACGGCACTCGTCGCCTCGACCTCCCGCGGCCTGCCCCTCGAGCCGGACGTGTCGGGCCCCGCGGCCGCGGCCCTGCGCGCGGGCCGCCGCGAGTACGAACGCCGCCGTGGTCAGCTCGACCTGTCCTGCCGCAACTGCCACGAGCAGAATGCAGGCCGGCGCCTGCGCGGCGACGTGGTGAGCGAGGGCATGATCAACGGCTTCCCGATCTATCGCCTGACCTGGCAGACGCTGGGCTCGCGCCATCGCATGTTCCGCTGGTGCAACGAGGCCGTGGGCTCGGAGCCGCACGCCTGGGGCGCCGACGAGTACCTGGCCCTCGAGCTCTATCTCGCCTGGCGCGGCCGCGGTCTCCCCGTCGAGACGCCTGCGGTCAGACGCTGAATCGAGGACGACGGCGCAGGAGCCCCCTTGGATCCCCACCAGCCCATCGAGATCTCCGGGACAGCGCTGCGAGCGGGCATCACGCCCTACGGTGGCTACCTCACGAGACTCTGCGTCGCCAACGGACGCGACGTCGTGCTCGCGCACGGCGATGCCCGTGCACGCAGCACCGATCCCTGCCACCTCGGCTGCATCGTGGGCCGCCACGCCGGCCGCATCGGCGCCGGGACCTTCGAGCTCGACGGCTGGCATCACCGGCTGCCCTGCAACGCCGAGAACGCACATCTGCACGGCGGCGCGACGGGCTTCGGCGCGTGCGTCTGGGACCTGCACGAGGTCGGCCCCCGCCACCTCCTGCTCGGGCTGGAATCACCGGACGGCCACGAGAACTATCCCGGGCGTCTCCGCGTGCGGGCCCGGATCGAGATCGACGAGCCCGCCACGCTCCGCATGACCTTCGAGGCCGAGAGCAGCCGTCCGACGCTCTGCAGTCTCACCTGGCACCCCTACTTCAATCTCGCGGGGCATGCGGGGGGCCACGTCGGTACACATTGCGTCTGCATCGAGAGCGACCGCTACCTGCCGCTGCGACCGGACTTCTGCCCGACGGGGGACACGCTCGACGTCGCGGGCACGCCCTTCGATCTGCGCAGCCCCCGGCGCCTCGCCGGTGGGCTCGCCGCCGAGCACCCACAGATCCGCCTCGCAGGCGGCTTCGACCACTACTTCCCGATCCGCGGCAGCGGACTGCGGCCGGCGGCCCGGGTGGAATCGCCGGACGAGCGCGTCGCGATGGAGCTCTGGACCACGCAGCCCGGCGTCCAGTTCTACACGGCCAACACGCTGCGCCTCCGTGGCCGGGGCAAGCAGGAGGAGAGCTACGGCCGCCACGAGGCGTTCTGCCTGGAACCGCAGGGCTACCCCGACGCCTCGAACTGCCCCGCCTTTCCCGGCAACGAGCTGCGTCCCGGGGAGACCTACCGGCACGTGATCGAGTATCGCTTCGACGTCCGCACGCCAAGACCGAGCGCGTGAGGCGCAGCTGACGAGTCCGTGCGCGGCGTCACGACAGCGGGGCGCACGATCGCTATGCTCGACGGACTCCAGCACAGGGAAGCCGTCATGAGCACGGGACTGATCATCACGCTCGCCGTCATCGCCGCGATCGTTCTCGGCGCCATCGTCATCTACAACCGTCTCGTCGCGCTGCGGAATCGCTTCCAGAACGGCTTCTCGCAGATCGACGTGCAGCTCAAGCGACGCTACGACCTGATCCCGAACCTGGTCGAGGTCGCGAAGGGCTATCTGTCCCACGAGCGGGAGACCCTCGAAGCGGTGATCAAGGCCCGCAACACCGCCGCATCGGCCCTCGAGGCCGCCGCGCAGAGCCGCGGTACGGACGCTGGCGCCATGGCTCAGCTGCAGGGCAGCGAGGCTGCCCTCGCCGGCGCCCTCGGCCGCTTCAACGTGGTCGTCGAGCAGTATCCGGACCTGAAGGCCGACCAGACCATGGCGAACCTGTCCGAGGAGATGACGAGTACGGAGAACCGCATCGCCTTCGCCCGCCAGGCGTACAACGACGCGGTCATGAACTACAACACCTATCGCCAGAGCTTCCCGCAGGTCGTGATCGCCGGCATGGTCGGCCACGGCAGCGACGCGAGCCTCCTCACCTTCGACGACGCCGCGGAGATCAAGGAGGCGCCGAAGGTCTCCTTCGGCTGACGACCACGCCGTTCACGGGGCCGGGCCGGTCGTGGCGACGACCATGGACTTCTTCGAGGCGCAGGCGGCCGCGCACCGCACGACGCTGCGGCTGGTGGCCCTGTTCATCGGCGCCGTCCTGGCGCTGATCGCGCTCACGGTCGCCCTCGTCGCCGCGGTCGTCGCCTGGACCACGCCGCCGACGGGCCTGCTGAGCTGGGAGAAGTTCCTCTACGCGCTCTCCCCACAGCTCGTCTTCGGCATCGCCGCCGCCGTCATCGGGCTCGTCGCGGTCGCCTCCGTGTTCCGTCTGCTGTCCCTGTCCAGCGGAGGCCGCGGCGTCGCGGAGGCCCTCGGCGGCCGCCTCCTCGCCACCAACAGTGACGTGCCCGAGGAGCGCCGCCTGCTGAACGTCGTCGAGGAGATGGCCATCGCCTCCGGACTGCCGGTACCGCCGGTGTACGTCCTCGACGAAGAGGGCATCAATGCCTTCGCCGCCGGCTACGGTCCCGACGACGCCGTGATCGGGGTCACCCGCGGGACCCTGGAACTGCTCGACCGCAGCGAGCTGCAGGGCGTGATCGGCCACGAGTTCAGCCACGTCCTCAACGGCGACATGCGCCTGAACCTGCGCCTGACCGCGGTGCTGTTCGGAATCCTCGTCATCGGCATCGTCGGCCGCAGTCTCGTCGGCCGCCGCTCGAGCGGCGGCCGCTCCTCACGGGGCGGCTCCGGCACCGCGCAGATCGCCGCGCTCGCGGCAGGCCTGATGATCATCGGCTACGTCGGCACCTTCTTCGGCAATCTCATCAAGGCTGCGGTCTCGCGCCAGCGCGAGTTCCTCGCCGATGCTTCGGCGGTGCAGTTCACGCGTAATCCCGTCGGCATCGCGAGCGCCCTGCGCAAGATCGGTGGCCACTACGCCGGCTCGGGCCTGCTGGCCGGCCGCGCCGAGGAGATGAGCCACATGTTCTTCGGCCAGGCCGTGAGCGGCCTGCTCGGCGGCCTCGGCGCGACCCATCCGCCCCTCGAGGCACGCATCAGCGCCGTCTATCCGGCCTGGGACGGCAGCTTCCTCACGCCACGCCCGGTAGCGGACGCGAACACGGCAGCCGCTGCCACGGAGCGCGACGGACTCGAGGCGGCCGTGGACGCGCTCGAGATCCTGCCCGCCGCCCTGGCCGCCGGCGCCGCGACCACGGCCAGCGAAGTGCAGACCCGGCTCGGCCGGGTCAGCCCTGACGACGTGACCCAGGCGCAGGAACTGATCGGCGGCCTGCCGCGGGTCTTCCACGACGCCGCCCACGACCCCTTCGGCGCGCGCGCGGCCATCTACGCCCTGCTCGTCCAGGACGGCGACGACGGCGAGACCGCCCTCGCGCACCTGGACGCCCACGCAGAGCCCGGCGTCCCGGACCTTCTGCGCACGCTGCTCGAGCACAGATCGGCGCTGCCCGCCGGCAGCCGCATCACGCTCGTTCACCTGGCCATGCCGGCCCTCAAGGCACTCTCGGAACCGCAGTACGCCCGCTTCCGGGACAACCTCGTCACCCTGGTGAAGCTCGACGGCGGCATCTCGCGCTTCGAGTGGATTCTCCATCAGGTCGTGCTCAAGGAGCTGCGGCCGCACTTCGAGGGCGTGCGGCGGCGGCGCATGGGCAGTACGCGGATCGCGGATGCCCAGGAGGCCTGCTGGGTGCTGCTCTCCACGCTCGCGCACATCGACCATGCGCCGGAAGACGCCGAGGACGCGTGCCGTGCGGGCCTGCGAACGCTGGCGCTGGAGTTCGTGCTCGCCCGCAAGGGCGGCCTGGCGCCGCGCCAGGATCGCAATCAGCAGCGTCTCACGGCGGCCATGCGCAGCCTCCGGGGCCTGCACCCGCTCGACCAGCCCAGGCTGCTGAAGGCGGCCATCGCCACCGTCGAGCACGACGGCCGCGTGAGCGCTGCGGAGTACGAGCTGCTCGCGGGGGTGGCCGCGGCCCTGGACTGTCCACTGCCGCCGCTGCACCCGTCTCCCTGAGACACCCGGCGATGGTCGCGGTGGCCTGACGGTCGCGTACAATGCGGAGCCGTTCAGGGGCCGCTCCGAGTACGCCGTGTCCGACGCGCCAGCGATCGTTCCACCCGACGCCCGCGGCCCCGGGCCGGCCCAGTCTTCCCCTTCCACCGTCGCGGCCGTCGACCTCGGCTCGAACTCCTTTCACCTCATCGTCGCCCAGTTCGCGGGCGCGCGACTCATGGTGGTGGATCGCCTCAAGGACATGGTCCGTCTCGCCGCCGGCCTCGACGAGCACAACCGGCTCGGCGAGGAGGTGATGGAGCGAGCCCTCGCGACGCTCTCGCGCTTCCGCCAGCGCCTGCAGGACATCCCCGCCGGCAGCGTCCGCGTCGTCGGCACCAACACGCTGCGCAAGGCGCGCAACGGCGATACCTTCGTCGCCCGGGCCCAGGAGGCGCTCGGTCACGACATCGAGATCATCTCCGGCCGGGAAGAAGCGCGGCTGATCTATCTCGGGGTGTCCCATGCGCTCGAGGACAACCTCGACCGCCGACTCGTGATCGACATCGGCGGCGGCTCCACGGAACTCATCCTCGGCCGCCAGTTCCAGCCCGAGCGCATGGAGAGTCTGTTCATGGGCTGCGTGGGCATGAGCCAGGAATTCTTCGGGACCGGCGAAATCACGCCGGCGGCGATGAAGGCGGCAGAGCTGGCAGCGCGGCAGGAGCTCGAACCCGTCGAGGCCGCCTACCGCGAGCATGGCTGGGATTCCGTCATCGGTGCGTCCGGCACGATCCTGTCCGTCTTCGACGTCGTCACCAGCGCCGGCTGGTGTCGCGAGGTGATCACCGCCGAAGCACTGAAGACGCTCCGGCGCCGCGTCGTCGAGGCGGGTCACGTCGACGCCCTCGATCTGCCGGGCCTGCCGAAGCAGCGCGCGCCGGTCTTTCCCGGTGGCGTGGCCGTACTCTCGGCGTTGTTCAAGTCGCTCGGCATCGAACGCATGCAGGTCTCCGGCGGCGCGCTCCGGGAGGGGCTGCTCTGGGACCTGCTCGGTCGTCGGCACCAGGCCGACATCCGCGAACGTACGGTCGACGATCTGCTGCGTCGCTACCACATCGAGACCACGCACGCGCAGCGGGTCCAGGCCACTGCTCTCGACCTGATCGCGGCCGCGCGCGATGCCTGGCTCCTCGACGAGCCGGACTTCGACGCGCTGCTACGCTGGGCTGCGCTGCTCCACGAGATCGGCATGGACATCGCGCACTCGCAGTACCACAAGCACGGCGGCTATCTGCTCCAGCACATGGACATGCCGGGCTTCTCGCGCACGGAGCAGCGCAAGCTCGCGCTGCTGGTGCGCAGCCATCGCCGCAAGTTCCCCTCCGGCGAGATCGCGAGCGTGGCCATGGACGACGAGACCTCCTTCCGGCGTCTCGCGCTGTTGCTGCGCTGCGCGGTGGTGCTGCACCGCTCGCGCTCGGCGCGGCAGACGCCTCCGCTCTGCGCGATCCAGGCGGACAGCGTCGGTCTGCACCTGGTGTTCCCGAAGCGCTGGCTGCGCGAACACCCCATGACGCGCCTGGACCTCGCCGAAGAGGCGGCGGTCTGGGCGAACGAGGGCATGACGCTCAGCTTCTCGGAGATCGGCCAGATCGCGCCGCCCGAGACGATGCGGGATTCGCTCCCGGGCTGAAGCGGGCTCAGCGCCCGGCCAGCTCCTCGAGCAGTGACTGCTGCACGGCGCGGCGCCGCGCGTTGCCCGTCGCCACGCGCTTGTAGGAGCCGTCCGACTGCAGCGTCCAGGCCTGGACGTTGTCCGCGAGATAGGCGAGGAGACCGTCGTCGATGATGCGCTGGCGCAGGCGCCGGTCCTCGATGGGGAAGCACGTCTCCACGCGGCTGAAGAAGTTCCGCTCCATCCAGTCCGCGCTCGACAGATAGACCAGCGGATCGTCTTCGCCGTTCTCGAAGTAGAAGACGCGCGTGTGCTCGAGGAAACGGCCGATGATGGAGCGCACCTGGATGTTCTCGGAGACGCCCTTGACGCCGGGCCGCAGGCAGCAGATCCCGCGGATGATCAGATCGATGCGCACGCCGGCCTGCGACGCCTCGTACAGCGCACGCGTGATCTGCGGCTCCACGAGCGAATTCATCTTGGCGATGATCCGCGCGGGCTGACCGGCGCGGGCGCGTTCCGCTTCCGCTGCGACGAGATCCAGCATCTGCCGGTGAAGGGCGAACGGCGACTGCACCAGCTTCCTGAGCTTCGGCACGCGACCCATGGCCGTGAGCTGCTGGAACATCTTCTGCAGATCGTCGCCGATGGCCGCGTCGCAGGTGAAAAGGCCATAGTCCGTGTACAGGCGCGCCGTCCGCGGGTGGTAGTTGCCCGTGCCCAGATGCACGTAGCGCTTGAGCGAGCGCCCCTCGCGGCGCACCACCAGGATCATCTTGGCGTGCGTCTTGTGGCCGACCACGCCGTAGACGACGTGCGCGCCGGCTTCCTGCAGCACCTCCGCGAGTTCGATGTTCGCCTCCTCGTCGAAGCGCGCGCGCAGTTCGATGACGACCATGACCTCCTTGCCTCCCCGGGCCGCGTCCACCAGCGCCTTCACGACCGCCGAATCGGAGCCGGTCCGGTAGAGGGTCTGGCGGATCGCGAGGACCTTCGGGTCGCGCGCCGCGGCGCGGAGGAAATCGACCACCGGCGCGAAGGATTCGAAGGGATGGTGCAGGAGCAGGTCGCCGCGGCGGATCACGTCGAAGAAGTCGTCGTTGCGGCGCACGCGCTGCGGGATGGACGGCAGGAAGCCCTCGTACTTGAGGTCCGGGCGGTCGATGAGGTCGGGGATCGCCATGAGCCGGGTGAGGTTCACGGGGCCGTTGCAGCGGTAGACGTCCTCTTCCTCGAGTTCGAACTGCCGCACGAGGAACTCGACCAGATCCTCCGGGCAGTCGTCGGCGACCTCGAGACGCACCTCGTCACCGAAGCGTCGCGCGGAGAGTTCCCCCTCGAGGGCGCGCTTCAGATCGTCGATCTCCTCCTCGTCCACGAACAGATCCGAATTCCGCGTCCCCCGGAACTGATAGCAGCCGGTGACGTCCATGCCCGGGAACAGGTCCGAGACGTGCTGGTGGATGAGCGAAGACAGGAACACGAAGTCGTAGGGCCCGCCGGCCACGGACTCGGGCAGACGCACGAGGCGCGGCAGCGAACGCGGCGCGCCGACGATGGCCATGCCGCTGTTGCGGCCGAAGGCGTCCTTGCCCTCGAGCGTGACGATGAAGTTGAGCGACTTGTTGAGCACGCGCGGAAAGGGATGCGCCGGATCGAGGGCGATGGGCGAGAGCACCGGCGCGAGCTCGCGCGCGAAGTGGCGCTTCACCCAGGCCGTCTGGCGCTGCTTGAGTTCGGCGCGACGCAGGAAGCGGATGTTCTCAGCGTCGAGGCGCGGGATGAGGACGTCGTTGAGGACCCGGTACTGCTCGTCGACGAGCTCGTGCCCCGTCGCGGCGATACGCCGGAGCTGCTCGGAGCTGGTGAGGCCGTCGGCGCCGCGCTGAGTCGAGCCGAAGGCGGCCTGCTGCTTCAGGCCGGCGACGCGGATCTCGAAGAACTCGTCGAGGTTGGAGGCGGAGATGCAGAGGAACTTCAGGCGCTCGAGCAGCGGAACGGACTCGTCCTTCGCCTGCTCGAGGACGCGGCGATTGAACTCGAGAAGCGAGAGTTCGCGGTTGAGGTAGAGCTCCGGGCTGCCGAGATTGACCGCGTCCACTAGACTTCCTCTTTCCCGATGGACCAGGCGTGCCGCACCAGTATCGCAGAAGGCCGAGAGTGTCCTGAACCGGAAATACGTTGCATGAGAGATCGGCAATGCCTGCGCGGCAAGGCGTCGTGAGGAGTCGAAGCGGGAATGCGGCGTCGACCGACCGGTCCGGCGTTCCGGACGCAGTCACGCAGGCATCGCCGATCTCCGGAGCGCCGGACCGCCGCCGGGCGCGGTCTGTGCGGCCCCCTCCGTTCCGCGGGCGGGCTGCGTTGCGCCCGCTCGATGCGGCACCACCAGACCTTCGCGATGGTCCGGCACTCCGGCGCGCCTTGCGAGCCAGCCGCCCAGACTCGCGCGCAGGCAGCGAACGCCCGATTCAGGACACTGAGGCCATGTGAAACATGCCGACCGACGAACCCGACCGCCTCTTCGCCCGTGGCCGGATCACGCCCGGAGGCTTTCGCTTCGACGCCGAGGTGGCACGGGTCTTCTCCGACATGATCGCGCGATCCGTGCCCGGCTATGCGGAGACGGTGGCACTCACGGGCTGGCTCGCGGGCCGCTTCGGTCGCGACGGGACGCATCTCTACGACCTCGGCTGCTCGCTCGGCGCGACGCTCTTCGCGTGCCTGCGTGCCACCGAGGGGCGCGAACTCCACGCCACCGGCGTGGACAGCTCGGCGCCCATGCTCGAGCGCTGCCGCGAGCGCCTCGCGCAACTCGAGCTGCCGGCGCAGCCCGAACTGCTGGAGGCCGACGTCCGCGAGGTCGTGTTCGCCCCGACGTCCTTCGTGGCCCTCAACTGGACGCTCCAGTTCGTGCCGGTGGAGGACCGCGAGGGCCTGCTGCAGCGCATCCACGATGCCCTCGTGCCGGGCGGCGCCCTCGTGCTGAGCGAGAAGGTCCTGGAAGCGGACGCTGCGGCCCAGGCCCTGCTGGACCGCCTGCATCTCGACTTCAAGCGCGCACAGGGCTACTCGGAGCTGGAGATCGCCGCGAAGCGCTCCGCCATCGAGGACGTGCTCGTGCCGGAGACCATCGCGACGCACCGGGCGCGCCTCGCGCGGGCCGGCTTCGCGACGGTCACGGTGGTCGCCCGCACGCTCAACTTCGCGACCCTGCTGGCGGTGCGCGCGTGAAGTTCGAGGAACTGCTGCTCGGGGATGCAGGCGGTCCGTTGTCGACGTTCCTGCCCGACGCCTGGCGCGGCGAAGTGCGCGGCGCCGCGCGCGCCGCGCTCGCACCCGGCAGGCATGGCCGCCTCGGCGACTGGGACACGATCCTGGCCGGCTTGCCCGATGCCATCGCGAGTGACGTCGAACTGCACAGCGCCGCCGTGCGCATCGGCCGGGCGGCCGACATGGACGAGGACGGGCGCGCGGCCCTTCGCCAGGCCCTGCTCGCGCTCCATCCATGGCGCAAGGGCCCCTTCGAGCTGTTCGGTATCGACGTCGACGCGGAGTGGCGCTCGGAGCTGAAGTTCTCGCGTCTGCGCGGCGTCGACTTCGCGGGCGCCCGCGTCCTCGACGTCGGCTGCGGCAACGGCTACTACGCGCTGCGCATGCTCGGCGCCGGCGCCGACTCCGTGCTCGGCGTCGATCCGGGCCTCGGCCATCTCGCCCAGTTCGCCGCCCTGCGCCGCTACGCACCGGAACTCGGCGCCCGCCTGCTGCCGCTGCCCTTCGAGGCGCTGCCGCCGGCGGCGGCCTTCGACGTCGTCTGCAGCCTCGGCGTCATCTACCACCGGCGTTCGCCCCTGGACCATCTCGACGGACTGCTGCGCATGCTCACGCCGGGCGGAACGCTGGTGGTCGAATCCATCGTGATCCCCGGACCCGGCGATGCCCCGGACGCGGCGTCGGACATCGACACCATCCTCTGCCCGCCCGATCGCTACGCCCGCATGCGCAACGTCTGGTTCCTGCCGAGTGCACGCCTGCTCGCGCGCTGGATGGCGCGACTGGGGCTGGAGGACCTGCGCATCCTCGACGAGGGGCCGACGACGACCGCAGAGCAGCGGCCCACGGAGTGGATGCGCTTCGAGTCTCTCGCCCATGCCCTTGACCCGGAGGACCCCGGGCGTACCGTGGAGGG
The DNA here is from genome assembly GCA_036351675.1 of Pseudomonadales bacterium. Lineage (GTDB taxonomy): Bacteria > Pseudomonadota > Gammaproteobacteria > Pseudomonadales > Azotimanducaceae > JAZBPO01. Next base: position 15,070 of record JAZBPO010000347.1, on the reverse strand, counting down.
CCATCCCGCACCGCGGCGTGCCGTGGTCGTGGGCAGACGCCGGGCGGCATGACCGGGCTCGAGGGCCGATGATCGAGATCGAGAGGAAGTTCCTCGTCACGGACCCGTCCCTGCTGGACGGCCGGCACGGGGCGGTGATCGCGCAGGGCTATCTGCCCGTGCAGGAACCCAGCAGCGTGCGCGTGCGCCTGAAGCATTCGGACACGGGCGACGAGGCCTTCCTGACGATCAAGCACGGGCGCAACGCGCGAGCGCGCCTGGAGTTCGAGTACCCGGTGCCGATGGCCGACGCCGAGGCCATGCTCGCCGAGCTCTGCGGCGAGGCGCGGATCCGCAAGGTCCGCCACGAGATCGACTACGCGGGCCACCGCTGGGAAGTAGACCGGTTCGAAGCCGAGAACGCCCCGCTCGTGCTCGCCGAGATCGAACTCGGAAGCGAGGACGAGCACTTCGAACGACCGCCCTGGCTCGGCGCGGAGGTCACCGACGACGCGCGTCTGCTCAACGTGAGCCTGTGCCGGCATCCCTTCGCGCGCTGGCCCGCGGAAGAACGTCAACGCCTGCTGGAAAGGACATGCTGAAGCCCCGCTACCTAGGCCGACAGAGCCGCATCAGGGCCCTCTACGAGGCGCTCTCCGGCGAACGCCGGGCGCTGCATCCGGTGCAGCTCTCGAAACAGACGGGCATGGACATGTTCGGGGTGCAGCGCCAGCTCGACGCCTGTCCGGAGCTGTTCGTGAAGCTGCCCCGGAATCCCGAGGGTCTCGTGCGCTGGCGCCTGACGAGTACCGCGGCGACCCTCGAACCGGAGGCCGTCGACCGCCTGATCGGCGATCGCGCACGGACGGAGCAGCTCACGGTCACGGCCTGGCTGGTCGTGCTCGTCAGCGTGCTGCTCGTCGTGCTGCTCACGGTCGTCCCTGCCACGTCCATGGGACTCTGAACACGGACGCTGATGCCATGCCGGAACACCTCTCTCCCGAGCAGCAGGCCCTGCGCGAGCGCGCGGACCGCTTCGTCGAGGAACAGCTCGTACCGCTCACCGACGCCCACGCCGACGAACCAGCCGAACTGCGCCGCCGCGTCGTCGCCGCCTCGCGCGAAGCCGGCTTCTTCGCCATGACCCAGCCGCGCGATCTCGGCGGCCTCGAGGCCGATGTGCTGGCGCTCGTCGTCGTGCGCGAAGCCCTCGCACGCAGTGCCCTGTCGGCGCGGCACCACGTCTTCGGCCCGGGTGCCGGCGTGCTCGCGGGCGTCGAGGGCGAACTGCGGGCCGAGTACCTGGAGCCTCTGATCCGGGGCAGCAAGCGCAGCGCCTTCGCCTTCACCGACGCCCGGGAGTCGACCACGGTGGCAGTCCGGGACGGTGACGTCTGGCGCGTCACGGGCGTGAAGTCCTACGTGACGGGCGGCGCGGAGGCGGACTTCTACACGGTCGTCGCGCGCCTCGCGGAGGCCGACGGCACGCCCGGGCGCGGCGCCGTTCTGCTGGTCGTCGACCGCGACGCCGACGGCCTGGAAGCGAGCGCGCCCTTCCGGTCCATGGACGGCTCGCATCACGTCGCCCTCGTGCTCGAGGACGTGGTCGTCGCGGACACGCACGTCGTCGGCGCGCCGGGCGAGGGCCTGCCCCGCGCTCAGCGCCAGATCGGGGACGTGCGCATCGCCCTCGCAGCCGAGGCCTGCGGTCTCATGCAGTTCGCGCTCGAACACCTGGAGACGAAGCTGCGCGACCCGCACCACGGCGGCGGCACGCTCGGCGATCGCGAAGGCGTGCGCCTGCGCTTCGCCGACGCCCGCATCGAGGCCTACGCGGCGCGCTCCATGCTCTACCGTACGGCCCGCATCGCCGACGCCGGCGAGAACTGCATCAACGAGGGCATGGCGACCAAGGTCTTCGCCACCGAGGCGGCCGGGCGCGTCATCGACACGGCGCTGCAGCTCGAGGGCGGCTCGGCGCTGATCGTCGGCCATCCGCTGGAACGGCTCTATCGCGAGGTGCGCGCCCTGCGCTTCGCCGAGGGCGCCTCGGACGTGCTGCGCCTGAACATCGCACGCGGTCGTCTCGAGCTCGAGAAGGGGCGGCTCTGAGACGCACCCGCATCGTGCGCGAGTAGCCTGGGCGCACGGGTGCCGGGCACGCGGCAGCAGGAGGGGGCCCCCGATGACGCCTCGGCGGCCGGCCGCGGATTTGCATGGTGATCGGAGATGTGCGCTGATCAGCCGTCACGCCGATCCGAAGCCTACGGAGTTCGCCATGCCCACGAGCCTGTCCCGACGCAATCTCCTCGCCGGCCTAGCCGCCGGCACCGGCCTCGCAGCGAGTTCGGCGCTGCTGCCGCTTCCGGTCCACGCCGCCTTCGGGCCGCCGGCGGGAATGATCAAGCTGTCGTCGAACGAGAACCCCTACGGCCCGTCGCCGAAGGCCCTGAAGGCGATCGCCGAGGCCGCCGGGAAGGGCGCCTACTACGCCGGCGCGCCCTACCGTGAACTGACGGCGCGCATCGCCGCGGCGAACGGGCTCGACCCGGAGAACGTGGTCATCACTTCCGGCTCCTCGTCGGTACTGCAGGCCACGGGCCGCGCCTACTCGAAGCAGGGCGCACTGCTCCTGCCGGAACTCACCTTCGACGGGCCGCTGCGCTACTCCGAGCGTCTCGGCGCCGAACTCCGCCGCGTCCCGCTCGCGGCCGACATGGACACGAATCTCGACGCCATGGCCGCCGCCGTCGACGACGACGTCGCCATGGTCTACGTCTGCAACCCCAACAACCCCACGGGCATCGCCATCGATCCGGCGAAGCTGCGCGCCTTCTGCCGCAAGGTGGCGCCGCAGACACCGGTGCTCATCGACGAGGCCTACAACGAGCTCACGGACCTGCCGGAAGAGGCTTCCATGGTCGATCTCGTCCGCGCAGGCGAGAACGTCGTGGTGACCCGCACCTTCTCCAAGATCTTCGGCCTCGCAGGTCTGCGCATCGGCTACGCCCTGGCGCCGGCGGAGCATGCGGAGATGATCCGCCGCCACACCATGAGCCAGTCGAACGTCGCCGGCCTCGCCGCGGCACTCGCGAGCTACGAGGACGAGGCCTTCCTCGAGTTCTCGAAGGCGAAGGTGGTCGAGGGCCGGCAGCTGGTCATGGACGTCTTCGACCGGCACGAGGTGCCCTACCTGCCGTCGCAGACGAACTTCGTCTACGGCGACATCGGCCGTGACGCCGACGTGTTCCAGCAGCTCATGCGCGAACGCAACGTGATGATCCGCGGCATCTACCGCGACTACACGACCTGGTCGCGCGTGAGCATGGGCCGCATCGAGGACCTCGAGGTCTTCGCGCGCGTCTTCCACGAGGTCTACACGGGCTGACGACCGGCCCACGCTCCGCCGCGCCGGCCTCAGCGCCGGCGCGGACGCCGAGGAAGCCCCCGGCCGAACGAGCGGTGACAGCGCCGGTCCCGGTTTCGCTCACCTGCATCACCGCCGCCAACCCGTCCGCCCGCGCTCGACCAGACCACCCTTCCTGCCCCACCTGTCCGAATCCGGGCTCCGAGCCGTCCGCGTAGGAGATCTCGCACACTGGCCATGGCGAGCCCTGGGGTTGATCATGCTGGTCGGCGCTGCACAGACGCGGGGGGCGTTCCGGCATGACGAAGAAGACCCTGATCGTCGTTCATGGCATGGGGCAGCACACGGAAGACTCCGTGCGCGCGGAAGTGGTGGGCGCGTGCGAGCGGGCCTTCGCCCTGTACGCCTCGCTTCAGGGCAAGCGGCCGGAAGACCAGTTCGACATCCTGCCGGTCGAGTACAACAGCTTCTTCGACGACTATCGGGCGGCCCTCGCCGACCGCTCCGACGACGTGATCCAGGCCCTTTCCGCCATCTCCGGATCCGCGCCACCGCCGGCGCGACTCGTCAGGGGGATCGCGGGCCTGGAGAGCCGGGTGAAGGACGACGACTTCTTCGCGACCCACTGGCTCGACGTCCTCCTCTACCGCTATTCGCTGTTCGCAGAACCGATCCGCCTGAAGGTCGCGGAGGCGATCGGCAAGGCGGTCCGCGACGCGGGCGCCACGAACGTACACGTGCTGGGCCATTCGCTCGGGACGGCGGTCGTGCACGACACGCTCGCGAAGGCCTACGGCCCCGAACCGCTCGAGCAGGGCGGCAGATCACTGAAGCTCTCGAACAGACGCGATCGCCTCGGCGGCGTGCACATGGTCGCCAACGTGAGCCGCGTCCTCGAGTCCTTCCGCAGCGTCGACGCCTCCGAGGTCCGTCCCGGCATCGGCTGCTGCTCGGTGTTCGCCGAGTACCGCCACCGCCTCGATCCGTTCACGAAGGTCAGGCCCTTCGACCCCACGGACAACGAGGCCTGGATACCCCACGCCGTCTGGCGCTCGGCCTATCGCCTCGTGGAACCGACGTCGGTGACCGACGTGAACGTCCACGGACTCGGCCACTACCTGCGCAATCCCCTCGTGCACCTTCCCCTCTTCCGTCTCCTGTTCGGCTTCCGGCCCGGCGCGCAGGAGCGGGATGCAGGAAGTGACGCCTATCTGGCCGGCACCGTCCGGGCCAAGGCAGACGCGCTCACGGCGGCGGTCGAGAACCTGGACTTCTCGGAGCGCTCGGTGCGCGAACTCCTGGCGGCGGGCAAGGACTTCAAGGATCTCGTGACCAGCTTCGAGGAGACCTTCTGATGCGCGCCCGGCTGTTCTTCCTCGCCCTCGCCTTCGCCGCGTCGCCCACGCTGGCGGCGGATACACCCTGCGCGGAAGCCGGCACCCTCGAAGACGCGCGCTTCATCCCCGACGTTCGCGAGGCGGCGCTCGCGGTCGCGAGGGTCCAGTGCGCCGAGGACGCCACCCAGGCCGAGCTCACAGCCGCCTTCAAGAACTTCGTCCGCGGCAGCGCCGGCTGGTTCGATCCCTTCGGCGGCTTCGCGGACGGCCGCAGGCCCATGGTCTTCATCGCGGGGAACTTCGACGTCTACGGGGACGCAGGGCTGCCCGCGATCGGTCTGTCCCTGAACGACGAGCTCAGCATCGGAGATCAGTTCTTCGCACCCGCGGACGAGGCGCGTTGCGAGGCGCAGGCGGGCGGCGCCCCCTGCGGTGCCGTGCTCGACGAGTTCGGCACGCTCTACGACTACGCGCAGCGGGCCTATGCGCGCGGTGCCAGGCAGCAGTTCGTGGAGGACGTCCGCGAGATGTCCGCGGAGTGGGATCGCTTCCTGACGACGTCGCGCGCCTTCTCGCCGCTGGAACTCGCGTTGAACTCCTGGCTCCAGCGCCGCAACGAGGGTGACGCCTTCGAGCGCCCGCCGGACCGGCAGTGGATCCTGCTCCATCCGAGCTTCGCGATCGAGAACGTCGACGACGCGGTCGGCGGCGAGCAGGCGCAGGCCGCGCTCGTGATCGACGTCCTCGGCGTGAACTGGTGGCGCCAGGATCGCTGGTACCTGCCGACGGGCATCGCCGCCTCCTACGTCTACTCCGATCGACCCGGCGTCCAGAACTGGGGCTACGGGGCATCCGTCTACTTCGACAGCGTGTACACCGTCGGCTATTCGAACCACGACGGCGATCACGGCCTCTACGTGACGGCGGACCTGCTGAAGCTGTTCCAGGACACGCTGGGCGACTACCGCCGCTGGGTCGGGCAGCGATGACCGGCGCACGCGCCGCCGCGCATGCTCAGGCGACGGTCTCCGTGCGCATGGCGCGGACGAGTTCGGCGAGACGCTGCACGGCCTCGATGGATTCCGCGGCATCCAGGTTCTCGGCGTCGTTGCCGAAGTCACCCTCGGCACCTGCCTGCACGAGCAGGCCGTCGCGGCGCGGATACACGGAGACCTTCCCGTCGCGATAGCGGATGCCGTAGTCGACCTCCGGCTGCGGGATCAGCTTCGCCGTCTGTCCGCGCACGGGGCGGACACTCTCGTCGCCGAGCAGCGCCCGGGCGCCGTAGCCCGTGCAGTTGACGATGGTCCGTTCGTCGAGGTTCGCGAAGTCCTCCGGGCCCTCGAACTCGGCCGTCACGATCTCGCCGCCTGCCTGATGGAAGTCGTCCAGCAGCAGCCGTGAGTAGGCGCCGATGTTGAACATCATGAGCGGGCTGCGCCGCGCGTGGGCGACCGGGAAGGGATGGCTGCCCGGCGCCAGGTCCACGGCGCGCGGAGAGAGCTCCGGCGCGAGGGTACGCACGAAACGCGGATACTCAGGTTCCCCCGGCTCGCCGTGGCGCTCGCCGCCGAAGGGCTCGTCGGCGAGCTGATAGATGTCGCGATACTCGACCGGATCGCCGGGCAGGCCGAGCAGCGTCTGGAAACGCCTGTGAGAGAAGCGCGCCATGCGCGCCCACCGGGGGCCGAAGGCCGCACCGTGTTCGGCAGTGCAGATCCTGGACTCGGGAGACCAGACGCCGGTGGCGTAGGACGAACGCACCACCGGCGGCCGCTCGCGCGCGTAGATCGTCACGGCGAGGCCGGCGCGCTGCGCGAGGATCGCCGTCGTCAGGCCGATGGCGCCGCAGCCGATCACCGCGATCCGTTCCGCACCCGTCTGCCGCACGAGTTCGAGCGCCGCCGCGGCACTGCCCCAGGACAGGGACCAGCCGCTGCCGCCGTGCCCGTAATTGTGCACGACCTCCCGACGCCGGATGCGCTCCCGTTCGATACGCGGTCCCGTATCGCGGAAGGGACGCGTGCACACGTTCATCGCGATGATGCGGTCCGGTGCCGCGTCGATCGGCGCGAGCGACGGCACAGGCCGCAGGGGCGCTGCCGGCGTGGTGGGCGGGACCGCCACCGCCTCCGCCGCCGCGCGGCCGGCCAGCGGCAGGAGGGCCGCCCCTGCCAGGGTCGCGCCGAGCAGCCGCCTTCTCGTTCGATCCGCCATCACCATGCTCCTATCGATTGACTGCTGAACGGCCGCAAGAAGCGTACCGCCGCGAGCGGCGATCGTCCGAAACGCAGGCTGCGCCGTGTGGATGACGTACCGGTTCGCGGCGGCGCCGATCAGCAGATCGGTCACAGGACGACGCCCGCAAGACTACCCGCTCCGGACGGCGCCGCGGCAGTCGCCCGGCCGCGTCGACGATCCCGGTCGGGCCGTCCGCGGCTGCAATGATGGACAGGGCGGTAGTCGGCTACCGCGTGCGTCGTCGCCGGTGCACACCGAAGCCGTTGCCGCAGGCACGTGCTCGGCGGGCTCCGGCGCCGGCGGAACCTGCGGGAAGCGCTCCCATTACCACCATTCGGGCGGACGCCGGCGGACCGATGCCCGAACTGCCACGCCCCCGAGAACGAGCAGGCCCCGCTCGCGATTTGTCGGCACTGCCGCGAGTCGTCAGACTCGGCGGGAGATCGAACGGCATGTCCACGCCGACCCGGAAGATTGGTCACGGAGCGGCCGGCGCCGCAACTGCGGAGGATGAGCGAGTGGAGGTCGTCGAGACCGACGTGGTCGTGGTCGGCGGAGGCGGTGCGGGTCTGAGTGCCGCCATCGCAGCCGCGGAACTGGACCCCGCACCCCGCATCCTCCTGGTCTCCAAGGTGCTGCCCATGCGCAGCCACACGGTGGCTGCCGAGGGTGGCTCCGCCGGCGTCGTCCTCGAACAGGACAGCCTCGCGAACCACTTCGACGACACCGTCTCCGGCGGCGACTGGCTCTGCGATCAGGACGCGGTCGATTTCTTCGTCGAGCGCTGCACCGAGGAGATGACCCGCCTCGAGCACTGGGGCTGCCCGTGGAGCCGGCGCGAGGACGGGACCGTGAACGTCCGTGCCTTCGGCGGCATGAAGACCGAACGCACCTGGTTCGCCGCAGACCGCACCGGCTTCCACATCCTGCACACGCTCTTCCAGACGTCCCTCGCCCATCGGGGCATCGAGCGCCTCGACGAGCACTTCTGCGTCGATCTCGTGGTGCAGGACGGGCGCTGCCACGGCGTCGTGGTGGTGGACATCGCCGGCGGCGACGTCCTGTTCGTGCAGGCGCGCGCCGTGGTGCTGGCCACCGGGGGCGCCGGCCGCGTCTACCGCCAGAACACGAACGCGGGCATCGTCACCGGCGACGGCATGGGCATGGCCTATCGCAACGGCGTGGCGCTGCGCGACATGGAGTTCGTGCAGTGGCACCCGACGACGCTGCCCGGCACGGGCATCCTCATCACCGAGGGCTGTCGCGGCGAGGGGGGCCTGCTCTACAACGCCGAGGGCCGGCGCTACCTGCAGGACTACGGCCTCGGGCCACCGGACCCCTGGCCACGCAAGAAGGCCATGGAGCTCGGGCCCCGGGACCGGCTCAGCCAGGCCTTCTGGCACGAGGAACGGGCCGGCCGCACCATCGAGACCCCCGGCGGGCAGGCCGTGCATCTGGATCTTCGCCACCTCGGCGAGGCCCGGCTGCGCGAGCGCCTGCCGCAGATCGTCGAGCTGGCCCACACCTTCGTGGGCATCGATCCCGTGACGGCACCGATCCCCGTGCGCCCGGCGGTGCACTACACCATGGGCGGCATCCTCACGGACGTGCGGACGGCGACCCGCCTGGAAGGCCTCTATGCCTGCGGCGAGTGCGCGAGCGTGGGCATCCACGGCGCGAATCGCCTCGGCTCGAACTCGCTCGCGGAGCTTTCCGTGTTCGGCCGCGTCGCGGGCCAGGAGGCGGCGCGCCACGCCGGCGAGACCGGCGCCGCGCCGGCCACGGCGCTGGAGCGCGCCCGGGCCATCGAGGCCGCGGCGCTCGCACCGCTCTCGCGCCGCACCGGAGGCGAGCGGCTCGCGGACGTGCGCGAGGCGATGATGGACGCCATGGAGGAAGGCGTCGGCATTTACCGTGACGGCGACGGCATGCGCGAGGCGTGCGACCGACTGGCCGCGCTCCACGACCGCCTCGACGCCGTGTCGCTGGACGATCGGAGCCGCGCCTTCAATACCGAGTGGCTCTCCCTGATCGAACTCGGCTTCATGATCGACGTGGCGGAAGCGATGGCGCACTCCGCCCTGGCCCGGGAGGAGTCCCGCGGCGCGCACCAGCGCATCGACGGCTTCGAGGCCCGCGACGACGAACGCTTCCTCGCCCATACGCTCGCGCGTTTCCGTGCCGGCGCCGCGCCCGAGATCAGCCACGAAGCGGTCAACATCACCCGCTCGCCCCCACGGGATCGCGTCTACGGTGGAGCGGCGGCGGCAACGAAGGCAGCGACGGACGAGCAGGCGGCGAAGCGATGACCGAACCCGAACGCACGATCCGCATGGAGGTCCTGCGCTACCACCCGGAGCGGGACGAGGCCCCCCGCTTCGAGGAGTTCGAGGTGCCGGTGACGCACGACAGCTCCCTCCTCGACGGTCTGCGCTACATCAAGGACCGGCTCGACGGGAGCCTCGCCTTCCGCTGGTCCTGCCGCATGGCGGTGTGCGGCAGCTGCGGCTTAATGGTCGACGGCGAACCGCAACTCGGCTGCCAGGTCTTCCTGCGCGATTACGGATCTCGCGTGCGCGTCGAGCCGCTCGCGCACTTCCCGATCGAGCGGGACCTCGCCGTCGACCAGCGCGACGTCCTCGACAAGATGCAGAACGCGACGACCTGGCTCGTGCCAGCGGAAGCGCGCGATCCGTCGGAGGGGCCCCGGCACCAGACGCCGGAGGAGCTCGAGCGCTTCGCCCAGTTCTCCCATTGCATCAACTGCATGCTCTGCTATGCGGCGTGCCCGCAGTACGGTCTCGACCCGGACTTCACGGGACCGGCGGTGCTCTCGCTCGTCCACCGCTACAACGAGGACAGCCGCGACGCGGGCCGGGCGGAGCGCATGGACCTGCTGAACGCCGAGGAAGGCGTCTGGGGCTGCACGCTCGTCGGCTACTGCTCCGAGGTGTGCCCGAAGGCCGTGGATCCGGCGCTCGCCATCAACCGCAACAAGGTCGAGAGTGCCCGGGACTACTTCCTGCGCTTCCTGACGCCGCGGGGCCGGTCGTGAGCCGCCGCCGACCCTGGGTGCGCCCGATGGAAGGCTGGTGGCGACGGAACCCCCGGCACCTTCTCTACATGATGCGTGAGGGCACGAGCGTGTTCGTGGGCGCCTATGCCGCGGTGCTCGTCTGGGGCCTGACGGCGCTCGCTTCCGGACCCGAGGCCTGGGCGGGCTGGCTCGCCGCCATGCGCCAGCCGATCGCGCTGCTGTTCCACCTCGCGGTCCTCGTCGCCGCCTGCTGGCACACGGCGACCTGGTTCGCCGTGGCGCCGAAGACCATGCCACCGATGCGCATCGCCGGCCGCCCCCTGCCCGCACGCGCCATCGTGGCCGGTCAGTACGTCGCGGCCGCCCTCGTCTCCGCGGGGATCCTCTTCGCCGCGGGGGCCATGGCATGAACCGGGAGCGCTCGAACGAACCGATCTTCTGGGCGCTCTTCGGCGCCGGCGGGGTGCTCTCCGCCCTCGCGCTTCCTGCGCTCGTGCTGGTCACCGGACTCCTCGGCCCGCACGGGTTCCTCGGCGCGGACGCCCTCGCCTACGAACGGGTGCATGCCTTCGCCGGGCACTGGTCCGGCAAACTGGTGCTGCTGCCCCTCGTCGCGCTGCCACTCTGGCTCGCGGCGCACCGCATCCATCACTCCATGCACGACCTCGGCATACGCCTGCATCGCGGGATCAGCGCGGTCATGTGTTACGGCCTCGCCGCCGCGGGTAGCTTGCTGACGCTGGCGGCGCTCTCCCGCTTGAGCTGAGACCACGCAGGCGGGAGAGGCGCCCGCGCCAGCAGCGATTCCGTCGCGAGGTGGGTCGCTGCAATCACCCCCGCTTCACGAACGGTCACCACGCCTGCCCGAAGGAGACAGCCTCGGCGCTTCGCACGATCGCGGGGCGAGTGGATGCGGGCACCATACCGCGGAAGCGCGTCGAGCTTCCGCGGCGTCTGGTAGGGCACCGCGCAGGTGCAGGACAGCTTCCGAAGCGCCCGAACGTCCCGACCGAAACACTCTGCTACCGGTCGGCGGCCCGGCGTCAGCGCGCGATCAGGTAGTCCGCGACCGCGCGATAGGCCAGCAGCGACGTCGGATCGATGTAGGCGTTCTTCGCCTGCGGGAAGGAAGCGAAGCGCACGATGACCATCTGCGCGGTCGGATCGACGTAGATCGTCTGGCCATGAACGCCGCGCGCCGCATAGGCGCCGTGATCGTCATGGAACAGCCACCACATGCTCCGGTAGCTGCCGCCTTCGAGCGTCGCGTAGCCGGCCTTCGCGAAGGCCTCCCGGTCGCCGCCGGCCCGGATGCTGCGCACCACCTCTGCCGGAAACAGCCGCTCACCGCCGCTGACGCCCTCGTCGAGCATGAGCTGGCCGATCCGGCCGAGGTCGCGCAGGCCTGCCGACAGGCCGCCCCCGGCGAAGGGCGTGCCGATGGAATCGACGGTGAAATAGCCGTCCTGCTCGGCGCCCATGCGGCGCCAGATGCGCTCCGAGAGCAGCTCCGTCACCGACCGGCCGGTCGTACGCGCGATGATCCAGCCGAGGGCGTCGGTGTTGATGGTCTTGTAGCCGAAGGCCTCGCCGTGCTGGCCGGCCTTGCGGACGGTCTGCAGATACTCGTAGTAGCTGCGCGGACCCTCGTAGTCCACAGGTTTGGGGAGCGGATTGGCCGCGGCGGCATAGGTCCACACGTCCGCGGTCGGATCCGAGTAGTCCTCGCTGTAGTCGAGCGCCGTGGTCATGTCCATGACCTGACGAACCGTGGCGTCGCCGAACGCGCTGCCTGACAGCTCCGGAACGACGGTCGAGACGAGCGCCGTCTCGTCGAGGCGCCCCTCGGCGACGAGGATCTCCGCGAGCAGGCCCGTGAGCGACTTGGTCATGGACATGGCGCCGTGCTTGCCCGACTCGTCGAGGCAGCCGGCGTAGCGCTCGTGGACCACCCTGCCCTCGTGCAGGACGAGCAGGCCGTCGGTGTAGTTGGCGTCGAAGGCTTCCGCCCAGGTCATCTCCTCGTCGCTACCGAGGGGCGTGAAGGTGACGGCGTCGATGCCGTCGTCGAGCGCGTAGGCGAGCGGAACCGGGGCGCGCAGACCGCGGCTCACCACTTTCGTCGGCAGCAGCTCACGAAAGTGGCAGACGGTCCAGCGCAGCTTCGGGAAGCTGAAGTAGTTCGAGTCGGGCTGGCCGACGATGCGGTCGGCCGGCGGCGGGAAGCCCCTCATCCAGCCCAGCGTGCGCGGATCACTCTCGGCGGCGCTCGGCAGGGGACGGGCAGGTGCCGCCGCGACCGCGACCGCGAGCGGGATGCAGGACCCCGCGAGCACGAGCAGAGCGGCAAGCGCACGGACGGGCATGGTCATCCTCCTGACGCACTGGACGGGCCACCGTCGAGCTGGAGCGAGGGGTAGTTCGCCGAACGCGTCCCCGGGATCGGCCGGTTGTCCTCGCGATGGTAGGTGAAGACGAGCGACAGCTTCACGGCGTCCGTCTCGTTGCGGCCCGCCGCGTGGAAGGTGCGGGCATCGAAGAACACCACGTCGCCGGGCTCGAGTTCGACGTTCACGGCAGTGTCGATGAGGGCGGCGTTCTCCTCCAGCTCCGGGCGCAGGAACAGCTCGGCGTCGAAGCGACCGCGATCGAGCTCGAGGCAGTGGCTGCCGGGAATCAGCTTGAGGGCCCCGTTCGCCTCGCGCTCCTCACCGAGGGCGAGCCAGACGCTCACCAGTTCCGGACTGTCGAAGGACCAGTAGCGGATGTCCTGGTGCCACATCGTGGCGCTCGAGAAGCCCGGAAACTTCGTCATCACGCAGTTGTGATGACCCTGGGCGAGGCGCACCTCGCCGCCGAGCAGGGCGCGCAGCACGGCGCCGACGGCAGCCCCCGTGGCCCAGTCGCGGAACAGGCGATCCCGGGCCAGCGCCGCCAGCAGGCGCCGCGGCGTCTCGCCGCCGGCGGCCGCCCGGGAATCCGGCGCACCCGGATAATGGACGTCGGCCTCGAACTCGGCGGGCCCGATGACCGGGTCGAGATGTTCGAGGGCGAGGGCACGGAGCCCGCGCAGCTGCTCCGGGTCGGCGAGGCCCGGGCGCACCAGGTAGCCATCGCGGGCAAAGCGCTCGCGGGAGACTTCGTCCAGCTCGTGAATGCTGTCGGTGGGGCGGCCGTTCATGGCTTGCTCCGTCGGGTGCCCGTGGAGGCCCTGCGGTCGAACTGCCCCCCGACACGCCGCATGGGAGCGGGATCATGGGGACACGCTTCGCCGCGCACAAGGCTCGCTCCACGGAATCTCCTCCCTGGCTTCACGGCGTCGCCGCAGGCCTTCAGGCATCATCACGCGGTCTTTCCGCCACCTGGTGATCGCGCCCGTGAAGAGTTCCACCCTCCGCTTGGTCACGCCGATCGCCGTGCTGCTCGTCGCCGTCGGCGTCACGGCGCTGCTGATCCTGAGCCGGCCGGAGGCGAAGCAGCGCGAGGTCGAACCGCCGGTCCTCTACGTTCAGACCATCGTCGCCGAGCCGCGCACGGAGCGTTTCCGCATCCGTGCCCAGGGCACGGTGGGCCCGCGCGTGGAGACCTCGCTCGTCTCGGAGGTCGCGGGACAGGTGGTGGCGCGGGCGCCGAGCTTCGTCGCTGGCGGGTTCTTCCGGAAGGGTCAGGTGCTGCTCGAGATCGATCCGCGCAACTACCGCGCCGAGGTCGCCCGCAGCGAGGCCATGGTGGCGCAGGCACGGACCGCCATCGCTCGCGAACTCGTCCTCGCCGGTCTGCCCGCCGACGAGTGGCAACGGCTGCGCAAGCTGTCCATCGACGACTCGGAGCTCGAGGACCTCGCGCTGCGCAAGCCGGGCCTCGCCCAGGCCCTCGCGGAGCTGGAGTCGGCCTCGGCCATGCTCGAGAAGGCGCGCGGCGACCTCGAGCGGACGCGCATCCGCGCGCCCTACGACGGGCTCGTGCGCCAGCGACGCGCGGACATCGGCCAGTTCGTGAATGCAGGCACACCACTCGCGGACACCTTCGCCGTCGACCGCGCCGAGGTGCGCCTGCCCCTGAAACAGAACGATCTGCCGTTCCTCGAGCTGACGCCGGCGGGCGCCGAGGTGGCGCCGGAGGACGCCCCGCGGGTCGAGCTGTCCGCGGACATCGGCGGGCAGCGACACGACTGGAGCGGCCGCCTCGTACGCACCGAAGGCGTCTTCGACGCGCGCAGCCAGGTGCTCTACGGCGTGGTCGAGGTCGACGATCCCTACGGTATCGACGCGGCGGCCAGCGCAGCCGACGCCGGCTGGCAGCCCCTGCGCATGGGCACCTTCGTCTCCGCCGTGCTGGAGGGACGCCTCGCCCGCGACGTCATCCGCCTGCCGCGGCACACGCTGCGCCCGGGGGACCGGGTCTGGGTCGTGGTCGAGGGCGAACTCATCGAACCCCGCGACGTGCACGTGGTCCGCCGCGACGAGGCCTGGGTGTGGATCGACGCGGGCCTCGAGCCGGGCGCCCGCGTGACCGTCACGCCGGTCTCGAACCCCCTGCCCGGCACCCCGGTGCGCGTCACCGACGACCTCGATCGGGAGGCCGTCGCCCAGCGCACGGCGGCGCAGGGCACGGGCCCGTGAGCCAGCTCCCGGAACAGCGCGGCCTCATCGCCTGGTTCGCCCGCAATCCGGTCGCGGCGAATCTGCTGATGCTGCTGATCGTCTGCGCGGGCCTGTTCTCCCTCTGGTCCATCCGCAAGGAGGCCCTGCCGCCGGTCGAACCGCGGGAGGTGCAGATCGGCGTCGCCTACCCGGGCGCGGCGCCGGAGGAGGTCGAGGACGGCGTCGTCGCCCGCATCGAGGAGGCCCTCGAGGACGTCGAGGGCATCGAGGAGCTGCGCGCCTGGGCCTTCGAGGGCTACGGCGAGGTGAACGTCGAGCTGCGCACGGACACGGACATGGCGCGCGCCATGGACGAGATCAAGATCGCCGTGGACTCGATCTCGACCTTCCCGGAGGAGATCGAACGGCCGTCGGTGCGGCGCCAGGTGTTCCGCGCCCAGGTCATGATGATCCAGTTCTGGGGCGACGTGGACGAGGCGACGCTCAAGCGCCTCGCCGACGAGGC
>JAZBPO010000346.1:0-2091 GCA_036351675.1 Pseudomonadales bacterium | reverse complement strand
GCTCCTCCACCGTCATCCGGGCCCTCACCCATTCCGTGCGCATCCTCCGATCAGGCGGCCACGACTGGATGTTGCACACGACGTTCCGCTTGCCGTCCGACGCCGTCCACCGTTCGCGCGACCGCTTCGTCTCCTCATACTCCGTCAGGTGCAGCCCCAGCACGTACACGCCGCCCGGCTTGAGCGCCGCCGCCACGCAGCGCAGATGGCCCACGGCCTGCGCCTCGGTCGGCAGGTGCTTGAAGCTGCTGACGAGGCAGTGCGCCAGGTCGAACCGCTCCCGGGTCTCGAACGCCTCCATGCGTCCGAGCGCGACCCGCGCTCGAAGGCCGAACCGCTTCAGCCGTTGGCGCGCGAACTCGACCATTCCCGGTTCACAGTCGACGCCCCGAGCCGTCCATCCCTTGCGCACAAGCGCCGCCATCAGCCGACCCGTGCCGCATGCCGGCTCCAGGACCTTGCAGCCCTTGCCGGCGCCGTAGCGCTCGCGGGCCGCACGAAGGAACGTCGCCTCGGCGTCCGTGCTCTCATCGAAGATCATGTCGTAGTAGAGCGGCTGCTCGTACCAATCGAACGGCTCGAATCGAGGCATCAAGGCGCCCTCTCGTCGTCAGTCCCGTGCGAATGATCGCTGTTTGCGCGGCGTGACGCGGCGTTTTGCACGGTTGACCCGCGCTTCAGAGGCGCTGGCGCATCCGCCCCGCCCATCGCGCGTACTCGATCAACGCGGCCAGTCGTTGTCGCCGGGGCGGCCATCGACGCCGGTCCGACCCGAACGCGGTTTCCAGACGCCACTGCCAGTACGGCCCGCCGAAGCGCAATCGCGTCAGCCACGCGAGACGCGCCATCGCCCAAATGCCCAGGATGGTCTCCCACAGGCGCTGCATTCGCCCGGATCGTACCCCGGCTCGACCACTTTGGCGCGCATGCGAGGGTGTGCGGCCCCCGGCGCGCAACCGCGTGCGGCACAGTGACAACGCCCGGAAACGCCCCTCGCACGCGTTCAGAGAGACGTCGAAGAACGCGCATCGGGCGCTGCCGCGCTCGACCTCGGCGTGCAGCGCATTCAACTTTGCGCGCGCTCAGGGACCAAAAATCGCTTCACGACGACGGATTCATTGAATAAAGTGTTGGTGTGCAGCCGACACAGACACCGGTTGCCCAATCACAACGCCGCATGTTTCAGACGCCGATCGCTGCTCCGACCGATCGGCGTCTTTCTCTTGCGCTCAGCAACCAGCGCGTCTCGCGCTGGCCGATGACCGGGCGCCTCACGCGTTGAGCATCGACCGCGACGGTTCGTCGACGGCGCTGAATCGGCTTCCGATCAGCTTCGCGCGGTGGTTCGGGTTCGTCTGCTTCGGCAGCCACGGATAGATCGCAACGACGACGCCGAGCACGATGAGCGATCCGATCCACAGGTAGGCCGTCCAGCCCAGGAACACGAAGAAGCTCGTCATGAGCAGAATGAGCAGGCCCAGCGGGATCATGCCTTCCCACGCCAGCCGCATCAGTTGATCGAACCGGAAGCGGGGCAGCGTCCACCGCACCACCATCGTGAACAGCACCATGAGGAACACCTTGCCGAGCATGACGCCGAACTGCAGCAGGATGAGCCCCAGCCCGCCTTCCGCCGGCAGGTCCCATCCGAACAGCGGGTTCAGCGACCAGCCGCCGAGGAACAGCACCGCGAAGAACGCCGAGCCCACGAAGACGTGGATGTACTCGCCCATGAAGAAGAGCGCCCACTTCATCGATGAGTACTCGGTGTGCCAGCCGCCGACGAGCTCCTGCTCCGCCTCGGCGAGATCGAACGGCGCGCGGTTCGCCTCGGCCAGCATGCACGTGTAGAACAGCAATGCGGCCAGCGGCTGCTGCAGGAGGAACCACTGGTTCTCGAGCTGCAGCCCGACGATCTCGCTGGGACGAATCGTGCCCGCGGCCAGAATCACGCACAGCAGCGCGAGGCCCATCGGGATCTCGTAGCTCACCATCTGGGCCGAGGCGCGGAGCCCGCCGAGGAACGAGTACTTGTTGTTCGACGCCCATCCGCCCAGCGCGACGCCGTACACGCCGAGCGACGCCACCGCG